>NZ_JAUETE010000005.1:0-329950 GCF_032484535.1 Bradyrhizobium sp. SZCCHNS3016 | reverse complement strand
GGCATAAACTCCCAGCCGCCTATCAGCAGACTCGGTTTAACCGAGGACAACCTCCTGAGGCTCCACAGTTAGCCACCGTCGCCCTCAGGGATCATCATCCCCCAAGAGCTTGGCGCCAGCATCGGGGCGCCAGGACCACGCGATTTCACGTCCGCAACCTGCCGTTCGTCGGCGCGCTTCCGCACGCTGCGGCACGATCGCGGCCACCGCATCCCGCACTCGACGTTCGTGACGACCGCGAAGCGCCCCTCTTGTGAGGCGGGACGGGGCTATACAATCACGATTTCTGGAAAAAAGAAAGAAGAATCTTACGGCTCGACGACCTGGATCGGGTGATGTCCTCGAGCTGGCTTGCAAGACAAACTTTCCCCGCAAGTCGATCGCTCCAGCACTGACAAATGCGGGTGGTCGGACCGCAGAATGTCGTCTCCGTTTCAAACGTTCGCCGCGACCCCGACTTGATGACTTCGTCATTCCGGGGCAGTCGCGCGCAAAATGGCGCAGCCGTTTTGAAGCAGCGCGAGTGAGCCCTGAATCCATAGCCACGAGCCGATGTAGGAGGCGAGGTGCCAACGACGAGCGTGCCTCACGGAATCCTGTGGTTATGGGTTCCGGGCTCGCGCTTTGCGCGCCCCGGAACGACACGAGCGAAATGGCTTGGCCATATCAACACAGATCGTCCTCGCGAGCGTTGCTATTCTTCGGTTCAGTCGCCGACCACACAGGGCACCCTCGCAAACCCCCGAAACCGCACCCGTCCGCCGCGCACCGGGGCGCCGTCGAGCTGATAGTTCGGAAACCGCGCCAGGAACCGCGAGATCGCCACCGCGCCCTCCAGCCGCGCCAGCGCCATTCCGGCGCATTGATGCGCGCCGGTGCCGAAGGCGAGGTGGCGGTTGGCGAGGCGGGTGATGTCGAAGCGTTCGGGATCGTCGAACTGGGCGGGATCGCGGTTGGCAGCGCCGATGCACAGCGTAACGGAGGTGCCGGGCTCGAGCGTGATGTCGCCGAGCGTGACCGGCTCGGTGGTCATGCGGTTGCCGAGCTGGTTCGAGCTCTCATAGCGCAGGATCTCCTCGACGGCGGTGCGGATCAGGCCGGGGGCCTCGATCAGCCTCTCGCGCTCGGCCGGATGCTGGCACAGCAGGACGAGGCCGTTGCCGATCAAATTGGTGGTGGTCTCGTGTCCGGCATTGAGCAGGAAGATGCAATTGTGCAGGAGCTCCTTCTCGCTGAGCCGCTCGCCGTCGGCCTCGCCCTGGATCAGGCGCGTCAGCACGTCGCGCTCCGGATTGCCGGGTGCCGCGCGGCGGCGTGCGACCAGCGTTTCCAGATAGGCGAGGAAATCGCCGACCGCCTGGTTGCCGCGGGCAAGCTGCTCGCGCGTCAGCACCGGCTCCAGCGCGCCGAGGATGGCAAGCGACCAGTCGCGCAAGGGGCCGCGCTCCTCGTGCGGCACGCCGAGCAGATTGCCGATGACCTCGATCGGGATCGCCGCGGCGAAATCCTCGATCAGCTCGAATCTGTCCTTCGCTGCAATCCGGTCCAGGAGCCCATCGACGAGCGCAATCAGAGCGGGCTCCATCTCGGCGATCGCCCGCGGCGACAGCGCGCCCATGATCAGGCGGCGCACCCGCGTGTGCGCCGGGGGATCGTTGAACACGAGGCTCGTCGTGTGATGCTCGTAGAGCAGCGTGTCGCCATATTTCGGCGCGAACTCGCGCTTCTTGTCGGACGAGAACGTCTTCGTGGCCTTGTAGGCGGTGACGAGATCGTCGTAGCGGGTGAGGAAATAGGAGCCGCTGCGGAGGCGCTTGACCGGCGCATGCTGGCGCAGCGCGCGGTAGGTCGGGTAGGGATCGGCGTAGAACTCAGGCGTCAGGCGCTCGAGATCGAACTGGCTGGCGAGCGCTGCGTCGTCGGTCATCGATGGTCCTCCCGTCCGAGTCTCGTTTGTTGCTGCGACCGTCGCACGGCCGGCAGCAGAAGAAAATGTGCCACCCGGCAGCGCCGGGCACCGCGGGCAGGATCGGACCGCCCGCCCTGCCGCAGATCCGCCGCTTTCAGAGGTATAGAATTGCCTTTGGCAACGGTGAAATCCCGCCAGCGATTTCAGGGACTTGGCCGCCAAACCCTGCTGCGCCGCGGCATCTTTCTTGACATAGATCAAGTGAGTATTTACTCACGGCCGATGTCCACTTTGCGCATGACAAGCGATCTCCGCAGGCAGCTGATCCTCGGTGCAGCCAAGCGCTGCTTCGCGCGTCATGGCTATGCCGGCACCACGACCAAGAGCGTGGCTGCCGCAGCGGCGATCTCGGAAGCGCTGCTGTTCAAGCATTTCCCCTCCAAGGCGGCGCTGTATGCGGAGATCCTCACCGAGGAGTGCGAGACCGATCCGGATTTCGAGGTGCTGCTCAGCCAGGAACCTTCGACCGCGACGCTGGTCATGCTGATGGCCGGGATGGTCCGGCATTTCCTCGGCATTGCCGACGGCCCCAATGAGGAAGAAGAGCAGCGGCTGCGGCTGATGGCGTCGAGCCATCTCGATGATGGCGAATTCGCAAGGCTGCTGTATGCGAAGATCGATGATCTGATCGGCGCCAAGTTCGTTGACTCGCTGGTGACAGCCGTTGCCTCCGGTGACGCCGTGCGCTTAGTCGCCGCGCCCCGCGACCTGTTCTGGTTCGCGCATCACACCGTGTTGATGGCGGCACTGACGCGGCTTCCATCCGTTCCATGTGTGCCGTATGGAACTGCGGCGAGCCTGGAGCGCCAGCTCAGCGAATTCATCCTGCGCGGCATCGGACTGACCGACGCCGCCATTGCGTGCTACCTCGATCACGAATTGTCGCAACCTCCGGCCCGGCCGGCGACGGCAGAAAGTGCATGACATGAACATTGCGACCGAACCCAAGCTCTCCGGAAAGCCGGTCGACGACAAGCCGCGCAAGCGCACCCGCCCGGTGCTGTGGTTCATTGTGATCGGCGGCCTGCTCGCGGCGCTGGTCGGCGGCCTCGTGTGGTTCAACATGTTCCGCGACAAGATGATCGCGCAGTTCTTCGCCAACATGAAGCCGCCGCCGATCAGCGTCACCGTCGCGACCGCGAGCCCGGAGACCGTGCCGAACCTGCTGACGGCCGTCGGCGATCTCGCCGCCGTGCACCAGGTCAATGTGACCTCGGACGTCAGCGGCCGCATCACCGACATCATGTTCACCCCGGGCTCCACGGTGAAGCAGGGCGCGCCGCTGGTGCAGCTCTATGACGCGCCGGATCAGGGCGATCTCGCCAACTACAAGGCCCAGGTGACCGTGGCGCAATTGTCGCTCGATCGCGCCAAGCAACTGGCGTCGCGCCAGTTCGGGCCGCAGGCGACCGTCGACCAGGCCCAGGCCGCCTACGACCAGGCCCAGGCCGGCATCGCCAAGACCGAGGCGCTGATCGCGCAGAAGCTGGTGCGCGCGCCGTTCGACGGCGATCTCGGCGTCCGCAAGGTCGAGGTCGGCCAGTATCTCAGCGCCGGCACGCAGATCGTGTCGCTGACCGATCTGTCGGAGCTTTGGGTGAACTTCACCGTGACGGAGAAGGACAGCGGCCAGCTCAAGGTCGGCCAGACCGTCCGCATCGGCGTCGATGCCTATCCGGGCCGGACCTTCGAAGGCAAGATCACCACGATCGAGCCGCAGATCGCGACCGACACCCGCAACATCCGCGTGCAGGCGACGATCGCCAATCCGGAGCGCATCCTGAAGCCGGGCATGTTCGCCACCGCCACCGTGGTGCTGCCGGAGAAGCCGCCGGTGCTGACGGTGCCGGAGACCGCGGTCGACTACACGCTCTATGGCGACTCGGTGTTCGTGATCAACGAGAAGAAGACCGATGACGGCAAGACCGCGCTGACGGCCGACCGGATCTATGTGCAGACCGGAGATCGCATCAATGGCCGCGCGGTGATCCTGAAGGGCCTGAAGGAGGGCGATCGCGTCGTCGCCGTCGGCCAGCTCAAGATCCAGTCCGGCGCTGCCGTCGCGATCTCGACCGATCCGCCGCCGCCGGTGCCGGCGAAGCCGCCGCGCTACTGAGCGAGCCTCTGAGCCAATGCCGGGCCGCCGCCATGAGGCGGCCCGTTCCGACCTCACCCGCCTCCTGCTGACGAGATTGCCGCGATGCGTTTCACCGATATCTTCATCAAGCGCCCGGTGCTGTCGGTCGTCGTCAGCCTGCTCATCCTGCTGCTCGGCCTGCGCGCGGCGTTCGAGCTGCCGATCCGGCAATATCCGAAGCTGTCCAACACGGTCGTCAACGTCACGACCGTCTATCCCGGCGCATCCGCCGACCTCATCCAGGGCTTCATCACCACGCCGCTGGAGCAGGCGGTCGCGTCCGCCGAGGGCGTCGACTACATCACCTCGTCCTCGGTGCAGGGCACCAGCACGATCCAGGTCTTCATCAAGCTCAACTTCGATCCGAACCAGGCGCTCACCGAGGTGCTCGCCAAGGTCAACTCGGTCCGCTACCTCATCCCGAAGGAATCCAACGACCCGATCGTGACCAAGACCACGGGGCAGACGACGTCGGTGATGTATCTCGGCTTCTCCAGCGAGGAGCTGTCGGGATCGGCGATCTCGGACTATCTGACGCGCGTGGTGCAGCCGGTGCTGTCGACGGTCGACGGCGTCGCTGCGGCCAACATTCTCGGCGGCCAGACCTTCGCGATGCGGATCTGGCTGAACCCCGAGAAGATGGCCGGCCGCAACGTGTCGCCGACGGATGTCGCGGCGGCGATCGCGGCCAACAACTTCCAGTCCGCGGCCGGCCAGGCCAAGGGCTACTTCATCGTCTCCAACATCACGACGAATACCGGCCTGACCGACGTCAACCAGTTCAAGCGGATGATCGTCAAGGCCAAGGACGGCGGCTTCGTCCGCATGGAGGACATCGCCACCGTCGAGCTCGCGGCGCAGAGCACCGATGCCAGTGTCGCCTTCAGCGGCGAGCGCGCGATCTTCATCGGCGTCGACGCGACGCCGCAGGGCAACCCGCTCAACATCGTCAAGGGTGTGCGCGCGCTGTTCCCCGACCTCGAGCGCAACCTGCCGCCATCGATGAAGATGAAGGTGGCCTATGATTCCACCAAATTCATCCAGTCCTCGATCGACGAGGTCGAGCATACGCTCGGCGAAGCCGTGCTGATCGTCATCGTCGTGATCTTTTTGTTCCTGGCGTCGCTGCGCTCGGTCATCATCCCCGTGGTGACCATCCCGCTGTCGCTGATCGGCGTCTGCACGATGATGCTGGCGTTCGGCTTCAGCATCAATCTGCTGACGCTGCTGGCGATGGTGCTGGCGATCGGCCTCGTCGTCGACGACGCCATCGTCGTGGTGGAGAACATCCACCGCCATCTGGAGGAGGGCAAGGCGCCGGTGCAGGCTGCATTGCAGGGCGCGCGCGAGATCGTCGGTCCGGTCATCTCGATGACCATCACGCTGGCGGCGGTGTATGCGCCGATCGGCTTCCTCGGCGGTCTGACCGGCTCGCTATTCCGTGAGTTCGCCTTCACGCTCGCCGGCTCCGTCATCGTGTCGGGAGTCATTGCTTTGACGCTGTCGCCGATGATGTGCTCGGTGCTGCTGAAGAGCGCCGATGAGGGCCGCTTCGCGCGCCTCGTCAACCGGGTGTTCGGCGCGATGACGCGCTGGTACGGCCGCCGGCTCGACCGCTCGCTCGACTACCGGCCGGTGACCGCGCTGTTCGCGCTGACGATCCTCGGCCTGGTCGGCTTCCTCTACATGCACACCTCGAAGGAGCTGGCGCCGGAGGAGGATCAGGGCATCGTGTTCTCGATCACCAAGGCGCCGAAATACGCCAACATCGACTACATCAACTTCTACACCGACAAGGTCGACAAGGCGTTCGCGAAGTTCCCCGAGACCGACCTTCGCTTCGTTCTGAACGGCATCCTCGGCCCGCAGGGCGGCTTTGCCGGCATGCTGCTCAAGCCCTGGGACGAGCGCACGCGCTCCTCGATCAAGCTGAAGCCGCTGGTGCAGGCGGAGCTGTCGAAGATCGAGGGCATCAACGCCTTCGCCTTCAACCTGCCGGCGCTGCCGGGCGGCCCCGGCGGTCTGCCGGTGCAGATGGTGATCAGCTCGACCAGCGGCTTCCAGGCGGTCTATGAGCAGATGGCCAAGCTGAAGGACGCCGCGCGCAAGAGCGGAATGTTCATCGTCTCCGACAGCGACCTCGAGTTCAACCAGCCGGTGGTCAAGGTCTGGATCAATCGAAGCAAGGCGAGCGATCTCGGCATCACCATGCAGTCGATCGGCAACACGCTCGCGGTGCTGCTCGGCGGCAACTACATCAACCGCTTCAACCTCGAAGGCCGCTCCTATCAGGTGATCCCGCAGGTGCCGCGCGACAAGCGGCTGTCGCCGGAATCGCTGTCGGGCTACTATGTCGCGACCGCCGCCGGCCAGCAGGTGCCGCTGTCGACGGTGGTCAACATCGAGACCGCGACCGACCCGAACTCGCTGACGCATTTCAACCAGCTCAACTCGGCGACCTTCTCCGCCGTGCCGATGCCGGGCGTCACGGTCGGGCAGGCCGTCGACTTCCTGGAGAAGCAGGCCAAGAACCTGCCGTCCGGCTTCAGCCACGATTATCTCGCCGACGCCCGTCAATACGTCCAGGAAGGCAACCAGCTCGCCATCACCTTCGGCTTCGCGCTGATCATCATCTTCCTGGTGCTGGCGGCGCAGTTCGAGAGCCTGCGCGATCCGTTCGTCATCATGATCAGCGTGCCCATGGCGATCGTCGGTGCCTTGATCCCGCTGTTCTTTGGCCTCGCGACCATGAACATCTACACCCAGGTCGGCCTGCTGACGCTGGTCGGCCTGATCACCAAGCACGGCATCCTGATGGTGGAGTTCGCCAACGAGCTGCAGCTCAACGAGGGGATGGACCGCCGCACCGCCATCGAGACGTCCGCGCGCATCCGCCTGCGGCCGATCCTGATGACGACGGCGGCGATGGTCACCGGCTTGATCCCGCTCTTGACCGCGACCGGTGCCGGCGCCGCCAGCCGCTTCTCGATCGGCCTCGTCGTCGTCGCCGGCATGTCGATCGGCACGCTGTTCACGCTGTTCGTGCTGCCGGCCGTCTACACCGTCATCGCCACCGACCACCAGGCCGCCGCCAAGTCGCAGCGCGCCCGGCAGATCGCCCAGTTCGACGCCGAGCCGGAGCACGCGCTGAAGGCGAGCTGAGCGGTTGCTGTGACACCCTGAGATCAACGGCGGCTGCATTGGCAGCCGCCGTTTTGTTTGGGGCGGTCTCTCGACGCCCCCCGCTGTCGTCCCGGCTCAAGGCCGGGACGACAGCGGAGGATGAAGCGCCGGCGATGGCCTACGGCTTGCTCCTAAGCGAGATGGCTCACTGCTCCTGCTGCGGATCGAGCGCGTCGCGCAGGCCGTCGCCGAGGAGGTTGAGCGACAGCACGACGAGGAAGATCGCAAGCCCCGGCCAGATCGCCATCCATGGCGCGTTGGTGAGGAAGCGCTGGGCGGCGTTGAGCATGCTGCCCCAGGACGGCGCCGGCGGCTGCTGGCCCAACCCCAGGAACGAGAGCGCGGCCTCGGCGATGATGGCGGCGGCGACCGACAGCGTCGCCTGCACCAGCAGCGCCGGCATGATGTTCGGCAGGATGTGCCTGACCGCGATCTGCAGGTCGGTGTCGCCGACGCTGCGCGCGGCTTCGACATATTCCTCGACCTTGACGCTCATCACCTCGCCGCGGGTCAGCCGGACGAAGATCGGTGTTGCCGAGATGCCGATCGCGATCATGGCATTGCCGAGGCTCGGCCCCAGGAACGCTGCCAGTGCGATCGCCAGGATCAGGAACGGGCAGGCCAGCATCGCGTCGGTGATGCGGCTGATCAGGGCATCGATGAAGCCGCCGCGGTAGCCTGCGAGCATGCCGATGGGGACGCCGATCGCCAGCGCGATGGCGACGGAGATCGCTCCGGCCAGCAGCGAGGCCCGCGCGCCGTAGATGACGCGGGCCAGCACGTCGCGGCCGAGATCGTCGGTGCCGAACCAATGCGCCGCCGACGGCGCCTTGCGCACCAGCGCCCAGCTCGTCTTGATGGGATCGGCGGGCGCCACCAGCGGCGCAAGCACGGCGAGCAGGATGAAGACCGTGATCAGGCCGAGCCCGACCATGGCACCCTTGCGCTTGACGAGGCGGCGCAGGGTGCGCTGCATCGGCCGTTCGAGCGGGGCGAGGGCGCGGGCTCCGTGCGGAGCTGACAGCGTCGTCTCGACCATGTCAGCTCCTCAGCCGCGGGTTGACGAGGACATAGGCGAGATCGGCGATCAGGTTCAGCATGATGTAGACGGTGGCGGTGACCAGCACGACACCCTGCACCACCGCGTAGTCGCGATTGAACACGGCATCGACGATCAGCTTGCCGAAGCCGGGGATCGAGAAGATCTGCTCGGTCAGCACCGCGCCGGACAACAGCGTGCCGAGTTCGAGCGCGCCCAGCGTGATGACCGGCGTCAAGGCGTTGCGCAGCGCATGGCCGAGGATGACTTGGCGTTCGGAGATGCCCTTGGCGCGCGCGGTGCGGATGTAGTCGCTGCTCAGAACCTGCAGCATCGCGCTGCGGGTGTGGCGCATCAGGATCGCGGCGATGGCATTGCCGAGCACGAAGGCCGGCATGATGGTGGCGGCGAGGCTGGCCCGCCAGTCCTCGGCGGGCGAGACGTAACCGGAGGCGGGGAGCCAGCCGAGCTGGATCGAGAACAGGAAGATCAGCATGATGCCGAGCCAGAAGTTCGGCGTCGAGATGCCCCACAGCGCAAACAGGTTTGCGGCATAGTCCCAGGCCGTCCCGCGCTTCACGGCGGAAATGATGCCGGCTGGAATGCCGATCAGGAACGCGATCACGATCGCCATCGACGCGAGCTGCAGGGTCACCGGCAGCTTCTGCAGGATGAGATCGCGCACCGGCATCTTGATGCGCAGCGACTCGCCGAAATCGCCCGAGAGCACGCCCTTGATCCAGTAGCCGTACTGAACCGGAAGCGGCTGGTCGAGGCGATACTGCTTGCGGATCTGCTCGATCACCGCGGGATCGCGCTCCTCGCCGGCCATCACCAGCGCGGGATCGCCGGGCAGGAGTTGCTGCAGCGAGAAGATGAGGATCGAGACGAAGATCAGCGTCGGGATAATCTGGGCGAGGCGGCGGGCGAGGAAGGTCAGCATGATGAGGATCCCGCGCGCCAACCAGCATGCTCGCGATCTAGAGCCGGTCGCGCCTCCAGCGTTCCCTCCCCCCTTGTGGGGGAGGGATAGGGAGGGGGGTGCCCCAAGCGGGATCGGAGTGCGTGGCACTCCCCACCCCAGCCCTCCCCCACAAGGGGGGAGGGAGTAGAGGGAGTTCGCCGCGTCGGCTGCGCGTCCCGGCGAACAGAGGCCACCTGACCGCTCATTTCAGCTTCAGCCCGACCACGCGCACCAGGCCGTCCGGCATCTGCTTGTAGCCTTCGAGCTTCTTTGTGTGGGCGATCAGGATACGGCGGTGATAGAGGTAGAGGATCGGCTCATCCTCGATCTCGAGCTTCGTCAGCTTCTCGTAGAGCGCCTTGCGCTGGGCCATGTCGGTCACGAGCCGCGCGTCGCTGAGCGCCTTGTCGGCCTCGGCGTTGGCCCAGACGCTGTAGTTCTGCGGCGCGTTGCCGTGCAGGAACACGTAACTGTTGCCGTCGGGATCGATGCGGCCGCTCCATGACAGCATGAAGGCCTGATAGTCGCCGGCCTCGGCCTGCTTCAGCGAGGTCGCCAACTCGGTGACCCGGATCTTCAGGTCAAAGCCGGCCTCGGCAGCCATCGACTGCACGACCTGGGCGGCGGCCTCGGTCTCGGCGCCCTTCGGCACCATGAAATCGACCGCGACAGGCGGCGTGACGCCGGCCTCCTTCAGCAGCGCCTTTGCCTTCTCGACATCGCGAGCACGGACCGGGAAGGCCTTCTGATAGTAGGGATGCGAGGGATTGACCCACTGGTTACCCGGCATGAACTCGCCGTTGAAGACGACTTGGTTGAGCGCCTCGCGATCGATCGAGAGGTCGAGCGCCTGCCGCACCTTGGCGGACTGGCTGAGCGGACCCTTGGCCTTGTCCTTGCCGATGTTGAGTGTGATGCCCTGATAGCCGAGCTCGATCGCGGTCGACAGCGCGAGCCTGGAATCGGCGCGCACGTCCTTGATGTCGGTGGCGAGCACGCGCTCGATCAGGTCGAGCGCGCCGGATTTCAGGTTCGCCAGCCGCACCGTGGCGTCGACGATCGGCTGGTAGACGATCCTGTCGATGAAGACGTTGTCCTTGTTCCAGTAGTCGGTGAACTTCTCGAATACGATCTTGTCCTGCTGGACACGTTCGACGAACTTGTACGGACCGGCGCACACCGGATGCAGGCCGAACTTGTCGCCGGCCTCTTTCGCGGCCTTCGGCGACACCATCATGCCGGCGCGGTCGGTGAGCTGGGCGATCAGCGGCGAGAATGGCGCCTTCAGGACGAGCTTGATCGTCAAGGGATCGACGACGTCGACATGATCGAGCGACGCCAGCTCGGGCTTGCGGAACGAGCCGGGCAGGGTGAGGTGGCGGTCGAGTGAGAATTTGGCGGCCTCAGCGTCGAACGGCTCGCCGTCGTGGAATTTCACGCCGGGCCGCAGCTTGATGATGACCTCCTTGCCGTCGGCCGAGGTCTCCTGCGACAGCGCGAGCTGCGGCACGATGTTCAGCTTCTCGTCGATGTCGAACAGCTTGTCGCAGGTCGCGGCGAAGACGATGCGGCCGACATAGGTGCGAGCCATGGTCGGATCGAGAACGTCGGGGTCCTCGGCAAGGCCGATGCGCAAGGTGGTCTGCGCCTGCGCGACCGGCCCCCAAGAGGCCACGACAACGGCCGCGACCGCGGCCAAGCACCAGTTCCTCATCATCCGATTTCCCTCACGCGAATGCAGCCTGCGTTGTTGCACTATCAATACCAACCCCGATCACGTGCCATCCTTCCGGCTTGGTCATGTCTGGTTCGCGAGCGCGGCGGCGATGCCGGCATCAATCGTGGCGCGATCCGTGATCCCTGCCGGATTGTCGCGCGTCGGCATGAACTGCCGGAACACGGCCCAATGCTTGCGGCTGACGCTCTCCAATCGTTCGAGCTCTGCCAGCGGATCGGGGTGATCATCGACACGCAGATCGAGCTCGGACCATTCCTCCTTGCCGTGGACCAGAAGGGCGGCCGACTGCTTGCCGCGCTTGTCACCGCCGGCGGCCTCGCCGGCCTTCATGGCCGCGATCAGGCGCAGGGCGAGGGGCAGGGCGCTGTTGGCGAGAAACGCGTTCGCGGTCTCGTTCAGCACCTGCGGGCCGGCCAGCATGTTGCCGGCAATTGAAAAGCCCCGGCCTTCGAGATGGCCGCACCAGTCGATGCAGTCGCGGCCGGTGTGGGCGGCAATCTGGCCGTTGCGATCGAGGATGTGGAGCTGGCGGCTCTCGCGGCCGGGATCGGCAGATGTCAGTAGTTGCACGATCTCGCGCGGATGCCGGCCGTCGCGCAGCAGCGTGACGCCGTCGATGCCGTAATAGGGGTTGACCAGCGCCTGTGTGGCGATGCCGCCGTGGCCGGCGACGATGAAGGGCACGCGCGCGCCGACGGCGAAGAAGCGGGTGGCGACGGCGATGCCGATCTGGCCGGTGAGATCGTCCTTGGCAATGATCGACCAGGTCATCGTCGCGTCGCTCTCTTATCGTCCGGCCGCGTAACCCTGCATGCCCCGCGGATTGGCCGCGGCGCGGCGGCGGCGGCCCACGCGGGAGGCCGCGGTGAGGCGGCCCTCCGACCAGTCGGGGCCGACTTCGACCACATGGCCGCGGCGGCGCAGCTCCTCGACGGTCGCCTTGGGCACGCGGCCCTCGACCACGAGCACGCCGGGGCGCGCGGTGCGCGGCCAGAACGAGATCGGGAAGTGCTCGGAGTGCCACGCCGGCGCGTCGATCGACTCTTGCAGGTTCATGCCGGCATGGACGTGGCGCAGGAAGAACTGCGTGTTCCACTGATCCTGCTGGTCGCCGCCGGGCGAGCCCCAGGCGACGTAGGGTTCGCCGTCGCGCAGCGCCATGGTCGGCGACAGCGTGGTGCGCGGACGCTTGCCCGGCACCAGCGCGGCCGGATGATCCTCCTCCAGCCAGAACATCTGCGCGCGCGTCCCCAGGCAGAAGCCGAGCTCGGGGATGACCGGCGATGATTGCAGCCAGCCGCCGGAGGGCGTCGCCGAGATCATGTTGCCTTGGGAATCGATGATGTCGAAATGCACGGTGTCGCCGCGCACCTCGCCGAAGCGGCCGACGGTCGGCTCGCCCGAGCCCATTGCGCCGACGGCCTCGCGGTGGCCTTGGGCCTCGCGCAGCTTCACCTTGGCGCCGTAGCCGTCGAGCGTGCCGGGACGCAGCTCGAGCGAGGCCTTGTCGGTGATCAGCTTGCGCCGCTCGTCGTTGTAGGCATCGGACAGCAGCGTGCCGATCGGGATGTCGGCAAACTTCGGATCGCCGTAGAACGCCTCGCGGTCGGCAAACGCAAGCTTCGCCGCTTCGATCTGCCAATGGATGAAGTCGGGTCCGGTCGGATCGAGGCCGTCGAGCGCAAAGCCCTTGAGCAGTGCGAGCTGCTGCAGCAGCACCGGGCCCTGGCTCCAGACGCCGGCCTTGCACACGGTGTAGCGGCCGTACTCGTAGGTGAGCGGCGCCTCGATGGTCGGCTGCCAGCGCGCCATGTCGTCGGCGGTCAGCACGCCCTTGTGGCGCGAACCCGAGACGTCCATCACTTCCTGCGTCCGGCAGAAGCGGTCGATCGCCTCGGCGACGAAGCCCTGCGACCAGGCCTTGCGCGCGCGCTCGATCTGCGCGTCGCGATCACCACCCGCGCTTTCGCCTTCACTCAGGATGCGCGCGTAGGTTTCCGCGAGCTGTGGATTGGTGAACAGCGTGCCTGGCCTCGGTACCTCGCCATTGGGCAGATAGAGCGCGGCCGAGGTCGGCCAATGGGTCTTGAACAGCTGCTCGACGGTCTGGATCGTCGCGGAGACGCGCTCGACCAGCGGATAGCCGTCGCGCGCGTACGAAATTGCCGACTCCAGCACGTCGCGCAGCCGCATCGTGCCATAGTCGCGCAGCAGCAGCATCCAGGACTCGAAGGTGCCGGGGACGCAGGCCGCGAGCAGGCCGGTGCCGGGCACCATGTCGAGGCCTTCGCGCTTGTAGTGCGCAATGGTGGCGCCTGATGGCGCCGGGCCCTGGCCGCAGATGACCTCGGTGCGTCCGCGTCTGACGTCGTGCAGGATGATCGGCACGTCGCCGCCGGGACCGTTCAGATGCGGCTCCACCACCTGCAGGGTGAAGGCCGCCGCGACGCCGGCATCGAAGGCGTTGCCGCCGCGCTCCAGCATCGCCATGCCGACGGCGGTGGCCAGCCAGTGCGTCGAGGTGACGACGCCGAAGGTGCCGTCGATCTCGGGGCGGGTCGTGAAGGGATCGGGGTTGATGAAGCTCATTGCCGGCTTTGCCTATCCTATCGAGTCGCCGTCATTGCGAGCGAAAGCGAAGCAATCCAGGACCGTGGACGACGCCCTGGATTGCTTCGTCGCTTCGCTCCTCGCAATGACGACCCATTCAAATTTCGCCTCATCGCTCATCACAACTCAGGCCGGCACAGCGGCCGCAGCCGGCTGGTTCACCGCATGGCAGGCAACGCCGCCGATCAGCTCGGGCGCCTGCTGCCGGCACAGATCGAACGCGAGGGGACAGCGTGGGTTGAAGGTGCAGCCCGGAGGCGGGTTGATCGGGTTCGGGATCTCGCCTTTGACCGGAATGCGCTGGCGGCCGGACATCGACAGGTCCGGCACTGCGCCGAGCAGCATCTTGGTGTAGGGCATACGCGGATCGCTGAACAGCGTGCGGCCGTCCGCGATCTCGACGATGCGGCCGAGATACATCACGCCGATGCGGCTCGCCATGTGGCGCACGACCGCGAGATTGTGGCTGATGAACAGATAGGTCAGGCCGAACTTGTCCTGCAGGTCGCGCATCAGATTGAGGATCTGCGCCTGCACGGAGACGTCGAGCGCCGAGGTCGGCTCGTCGCAAACGATGAACTCGGCCTCCGAGGCGAGCGCGCGCGCGATGGCGATGCGCTGGCGCTGGCCGCCGGAGAATTCGTGCGGAAACTTCTGGCCGTCGTCGGGATGCAGGCCGACCAGCGTCAGCAGCTCGCCGACGCGGTCCTTGATCTGGCGCTCACCCTCGATGATGTCAAAGGCGCGGATCGGCTCGGCGATGATGCTGTCGACGCGGAAGCGCGGATTGAGGCTCGCGTAAGGATCCTGAAACACCATCTGGATGCGGCGGCGCAGCGTGCGCCGCACCTGGGCCTGGCGCGCATCGCTCATCGACACGCCGTCGATGATGACCTCTCCCGACGTCGGCGCCAGCAGCCCGACCACCATGCGCGCGACCGTGGTCTTGCCCGAGCCGGATTCGCCGACCAGCGCGAAGGTCTCGCCCTTCCTGATCCCGAAGCTGACGCCGTCGACCGCCTTCAGGAACTCCTGCGGCTGACGCTCGATCACGCGGTTGAGCCAGGGCTTCGAGACGTCGAACACCCGGCGCAGATTCCTGACCTCGACGAAATCGGTCATGCCGCGGTCTCCGTCGCGCGATCATAGAGGTGACAGGCGACCGCCTGCGTGCCTTGGCGCAGCGGCTCGGGCCGATCGACGCGGCAGCGGTCGAAGGCGAAGCTGCAGCGCGGATTGAACGAGCAGCCGGGCGGGATCGCGGACAGCTGCGGCATCGAGCCTGGGATCTGCACCAGCCGTTTCTCCTCGCCCGCGAGCGTCGGGATCGCACCCATCAGGCCCTTGGCGTAGGGGTGCAGCGGGTTCTGGATCACCTCCTGCACCGGGCCGATCTCGGCGACGCGGCCGGCATACATCACCGCGACGCGGTCGCAGGTCTCGGCGATCACGCCCATGTCGTGGGTCACCAGCATCACGGCGGTGCCGTGGTCGCGGCCGAGCCGCTTGATCAGCGAGATGATCTGCGCCTGCACCGAGACGTCGAGCGCGGTGGTCGGCTCGTCGGCGATGATCAGCTCCGGCTCGGCGCACAGCGCGAGCGCGATCACGACGCGCTGGCGCATGCCGCCGGAGAATTCGTGCGGATAGCCGTCGATGCGCTTCTCGGGCGCCGATATGCCGACCTCGGCGAGCAGGTCGATGGCGCGCTTGCGCGCCTGCTGGTCAGTGAGGTTGGTGTGGGTCTTGATGGTCTCGATGATCTGGTCGCCGACGCGATAGAGTGGATTGAGCGAGGTCAGCGGATCCTGGAAGATCATGCCGATGCGCTTGCCGCGCACCTTGCGCATCTCCTCCGGTGGCAGGTTGTCGACACGCAATCCTGAGAGCAGGATCTCGCCGCCGGAGATGCGGCCGGGAGGATCGATCAGCCCGATCACGGCAAGGCCGGTGACGGACTTTCCGGCGCCGGATTCGCCGACGACGCCGAGCACCTCGCCCTTGGCGATGTCGTAGGAGACGCCGTCGATCGCGCGCAGGGTGCCGCGCCGGGTCGCGAACTCGACCTGCAGGTTACGCACGGACAGAACGGGGGCGGTCATGAGCTCAAGCCTCGGAAGGACGCAATCACGCGGGTCATCGCAGTTTCGGGTTGAGGGCGTCGCGCAGCCAGTCGCCGAGCAGGTTGATGGCGAGGATCAGTCCGGCCAAAGCGATGCCGGGGAAGGCGACGATCCACCATTCGCCAGCGAACAGATAGTTGTTGCCGATCCGGATCAGGGTCCCGAGCGAGGGCATCGTTTCGGGCATGCCCGAGCCGAGGAACGACAAGGTCGCCTCGGTGATAATCGCCAGCGCCAGGTTGATGGTGGCGATGACCAGCACGGGACCGGTGGTGTTGGGCAGCACGTGGCGCAGCATGATGACGGGCGCGGGCAGGCCGATCAGCTGAGCTGCGGCGACGTAGTCCTTGTTCTTCTCGACCAGCACTGAGCTCCGCACCGTGCGCGCATATTGCACCCAGAAGGAGAGGCCGATCGCCAGCACGAGCACGACCAGCATGCTGAGCCAGTCCAGCCGGTTGCCGGACACCGACTTGGCGATGCCGTTGACCAGCAGAGCGATCAGGATCGGCGGAAAGGTGAGCTGGACGTCGGCGATGCGCATGATCACGGTGTCGACCCGGCCGCCGAAATAGCCGGCGATCAGGCCGAGGCCGATGCCAAGCGCGCCGGAAAAGGCGACGCCGAGAATGCCGACCAGGAGCGAGATCCGCAGGCCGTAGAGGATGGCCGAGAGCACGTCGCGACCCTGCTCGTCGGTGCCGAGCAAAAACGGGCTCTGTCCGTCGGCGGTCCATAGCGGCGAAATCCGCGAGTTCAACAGCTGCAATTGGGCCGGGTCGAACGGGTTCTGCGGCGACAGCAGCGGCGCGAAGATCGCCAGCAGGAAGAACAACAGCGTGATCACGGCCGCGGCGATCGTCAGCTTGGAGCGGCGGAAGGAATAGAACAGGTCGCTCGCAAGCGCACGCTTCAGCCGTCCGTCGGTGGCGCGCGGCGTCTCGACGGGAGTGGGATGAGGAAGGGCTGCGTCGCTCATGATCAGGCCGGCCGGCTGATGGTCGCGCGCAGGCGCGGATCGACCACGGTGTAGAGGATATCAACCACGAGATTGATGGTGACGAAGATCAGCGACACCATCATCAGGTAGGCCGCCATGATCGGGATGTCGACGTTCTGCACGGCCTGCACAAACAACAGGCCCATTCCCGGCCACTGGAACACCTGCTCGGTGATGATCGAGAACGCGATCACCGAGCCGAACTGCAGGCCGACCACGGTGATCACCGGCACCAGCGTGTTGCGCAGCGCGTGGCCGAAATGAATCGCGCGCGTGGTCAGCCCACGGGCGCGGGCGAAGCGGATGTAGTCGGTGCGCAGCACCTCGAGCATCTCGGCGCGGACCAGCCGCATGATCAAGGTCATCTGGAACAGGCCGAGCGTGATCGAGGGCATGATCAGCGCCTTCCAGCCTGAGACGGTGAACAGGCCTGATGTCCACCAGCCGAGCCTGACGGTGTCGCCGCGGCCGAACGACGGCAGCCAGCCCAGCGTGACCGAGAACAGATAGATCAGGAGGATGCCGATCAGGAAGGTCGGCAAGGAGATGCCGATCAGCGACACCATCTGGAACAGCTTGGCGAGCAGGGAGTCGCGGTGCAGCGCCGAGAACACGCCCATCAGGATGCCGAAGAACAGCGCCAGGATCGTCGCGCAGATCGCAAGCTCCAGCGTCGCCGGCATGCGCTCCTTGAGCAGATCGGAAACCGGCTGCCGGAACTGATAGGAGACGCCGAACTTGAACTGCGCTGCGTCGAACAGATAACGGCCGAATTGGACGATGAAGGGATCGTCGAGGCCGAGCGACTGGCGGATGCTGGCCCGTTCCGCGGCCGACGCGTCGATCGGCACGATCTGGCTCACCGGATCTCCGGCGAAACGGAACATGGCGAACGCGATGATTCCGACGGCGATCATGACGCCGATGGCCTGAATTGCTCGGCGAAGCGCGAAGGCGAGCATCTGATCCTTTCAGATCCTTCGAGATGCGGCGGCGCGTAGCACTTGCCGCAGGAAATGAAAAGTCCCGAAAAGCAGTTCTGCTTTCCGGGACTAGTCGTTGCGTGTGGACTACTCGGTCTTGGTGGCGAGGAACAGCAGCACGGCGTTGTCGGCGCGCAGCGGGATCTTCACCTTCTTCGAGACGCCCCAGGCCACCGCCTGCTGATGCAGCGGGATGTAGCCGTAATCCTTGATGCCGATCTCGAACGCCTGCTTGATCAACTGATCGCGCTTGGCGGTATCGGTCTCGACCAGGACCTTGTCGGTCAGGGCGTCGAACTCCTTGTTGCAGTAATTGCCGAGATTGGCTTCGCCGCGGGTGGCGTCCTTGGCGTCGTCACGGCAGCCCATGATGTCGTGCATCACGTTGTGGGCGTCCATCGACGACGGCGTCCAGCCGAGCAGGAAGAACGACGTGTTGTAGCCGCCGGGCTTCAGTACCTTGGCGAAGTACTGCGCCTTGGGCTGCGCATTGAGGTTCACCTTGACGCCAATGCGCGCGAGCATGCCGACGACGGCCTGGCAGATCGCGGCATCGTTGACGTAGCGATCGTTGGGGCAGTCCATCGTGACCTCGAAACCGTCGGGATAGCCGGCCTCGGTCAGCAGCTTCTTGGCGGCGTCGGGATCATATTTCGGCCGGGTGAAGTCCTTCGACAGCGCATAGAGCTGCGGCGCGATCATCAGCGCCGACGGCGTCGACAGGCCGCGCATGACGCGGGTCTTGATCAGCTCGATGTCGATGGCCTTGTAGAAGGCCTCGCGGACGCGGATGTCCTTGAACGGGTTCTTGCCCTTGACGTTGGAGTACAAGAGCTCGTCGCGCGTCTCGTCCATGCCAAGGAAGATCGTGCGCAGCTCCGGTCCCTTCAGGACTTGGGCGTTCGGGCTGGAATCGACGCGGCCGATGTCCTGCACCGGGACCGGCTCGATGATGTCGACCTCGCCGGACAGCAGCGCGGCGACGCGCGTGGCGTCGGAGGCGATGGTGGTGAACACGATCTCCTTCAGATTGTGCTCGGGCTTGCCCCACCAGTTCGGATTGACCTTGAACACGGTCTTCACACCGGGCTGATGGCTCTCGATGATGAAGGGGCCGGTGCCGTTCTCATGCAGCGCGGCGTAGCTCGGCGTGGTTGCCGACACCGGCGTCGGCGCGACCGAGTTGTTGTCCTCGCACCACTTCTTGCTCATGATGTACCACGTATCCCATTGCGAGATCAGGATGGGATTGGGGGCATCGAGCTTCACGTCGACGGTGTAGTCGTCGACCTTGATGAATTTTGCGTCCGGCGGAACGTTGGAGAGGAAGTTGGAGCCGGTGGCGCGGACGCGATCGGCGGAGAAGATCACGTCGTCGGCGGTGAAGGGTTCGCCATTGTGGAACTTGACGCCCTTGCGCAGATGGAAGCGCCAGCGGGTCGGCTCGGGCGTTTCCCAGCTCTCGGCCAGCGCGGGGATGATCTTCAGATCCTTGTCGCGCGCGGTCAGCCCCTCATAGACGTGAGCATGGTGCGCAATCGTGGTCGATTCCTTGAAGGTGTAGGGATCGAGCGATTTCAGGGTGCCCTGGTTGGCATAGCGCAGGGTCTGAGCCGAAGCCGGCATGACGGCGAGGCCGAATGCGACCGCTGCCGCGATGAGCAGGGATTTGCGTCCCGACATATGTCCAAATTCTCCGCGTTTGACGCTTGGTTTTTCGGCAGGCGCGATTGTGTCCGGCCTGTTTTGCTTCGAAGTTCGTGTTGTCTGCAGCGCCTCTTGCACGAACTTCAAGAAGCAACAAGACGCCGGGCGATATGCTTGCAAGTCTGATGCCGCGCCGGAATGAACTGATCCCGTTGGCTCTGGCCTGGCGGTGCGCCGTACGACCCGCGGCAGATCGATCCGAATATGTTGCCAGAGTTCAGCGGCGGCACACAAGTGCAGTTTGTTTAAGCCTAAACGATATGGTTATCCCCCCGCCGCCGCTGTGCAGCGCACGCGAGCGGCGGCTTCCGGGATGGGGCTGAGGGCTCGCCGGATTGACCATGTCCCGGGAATTGCGCACCTGCAGCAACGCGCCGCTTGCTAGAGGGGGGCCGGCGCGGTGATACTGGACAGCCCCTGCCGCGAGTCCGGGATGGTCTTCCTGGTGAAGGGAGCCCGGCCCGGGGCTGGCGTCGGGATGGTTCGAACAGCGGAGCGGACATGAAAGTCAATATCGAGATCGATTGCACACCGCTCGAAGCGCGGCAGTTTTTCGGACTTCCCGATGTCGGTCCGATGCAGGCCGCGGTCATGGACCGGCTGCAGAGCCAGATGACGAGCAACATCGACAAGCTGACGCCCGAAGCCATCATGCAGAGCTGGTTCACGTTCGATCCCCGCTTGGCCGAACGGTTTCAGGACCTGATGCTGACCATGACGGGCCTCGGCGGCAGCCGCTCGAACGACAAGAAGTCGGCCTGACGCGGCCGACGGCTGCACGGATTTCGCTTGCGCGGAACTCCGAAGAGAAGCGGCGTGACGTCACGGCATGGAGCAGGCTCCACGCCGACGCCGAAGACCGGTCGAAAAAGGCCGGCTGAACAGCTTCAGGGGAGGACGCATGACCGATCCGTCTTGGATGCCGGCGCTGCAGTTCGCGACGACCAACGGCATTCGCATGGGCTATTACGAGGCGGGCCCCGTCAGCGACCGGCCGCCGATGATCCTCTGTCACGGCTGGCCGGAACTGGCCTTTTCCTGGCGGCATCAGATCAAGGCGCTGGCCGAGGCCGGCATCCGCGTCATCGCACCCGATCAGCGCGGCTATGGCGCGACAGACCGGCCGGAGCCGGTCGAGGCCTATGATCTCGAGCATCTCACCGCCGACCTCGTCGGTCTGCTCGATCACCTGAAGATCGACAAGGCGATCTTCGTCGGTCACGACTGGGGCGGCTTCGTCGTCTGGCAGATGCCGCTGCGCTATCCGCAGCGTGTCGCCGGCGTCGTCGGCGTCAACACGCCGCATCTGCCACGCGCGCCCGCTGATCCCATTGCCATCATGCGCAAGCGGTTCGGCGACATGATGTACATCGTGCAGTTCCAGGATCCCGCACGCGAGCCGGACCGCATCTTCGGCAGCCGCGTCGGGGAGACCTTCGATGCCTTCATGCGCAAGCCGCTGCCGCGCAGCGATGCGCCGCCGACGGAGCCGCCGGCCGGCGGGATCGCAGCCTCGCCATCGCTCAACCTGGCGTTCCCGCAGATGATTGCGGCCTATGACGCCGCCAAGGACACGCGGCAGCCGATCCTGTCGGAGGCGGAGAAGCAGGTGTTCGTCGACACCTTCACACGCACCGGCTTCACCGGCGGCATCAACTGGTATCGCAACATGACGCGGAACTGGCGGCGCTCGGAAGGGCTCGATCATACGGTGCGGGTGCCGGCACTGATGATCATGGCGGAGAACGACGCCGTGCTGCCGCCCTCGGCCGCCGACGGCATGGAGAAGCTGGTGCCGGACCTGGAGAAACATCTCGTCCGCGACAGCGGCCATTGGACGCAGCAGGAGCAGCCCGCAGAGGTCAGCGCCAAGCTGATCGAATGGCGGCGGCGACGGTTCGGTTGAAGAACGGCCGAGGCAGATTGCACGTCCGAGTGAGAGGCTGCGGCCGAGCCAAACAACAACAAACAACAACAGGTGTCGTCAAGCCTGCCGACGCAGCGCGTCGGCTCTCCTAAGCCGCCTGCGCATTCGCGCCGTGCGCGTGCTCGGCGATTGCGTCGATGATCTGCGGCCACATCGGCCGCGGAGTGGCGTGACCCATGCCGTCGATCATCAGGAGCTTGGCATTCGGAATCGACTCCGCCGTGTCCTTGCCCGCGGTGGGATGGACCAGCGGGTCGACCTTGCCGTGGATCACGAGTGTCGGCGCCGTCACCAGATGCAGCCGCGGCTTGCGGCTGCCGGAGGCCAGAATCGCGCGCAACTGACGTCCGACGCCGGCGGGATTGATGCCGCGCGCGAAGCAGCGTTCGGCGAGCGCCACGTCACTTGCCTCGTCCTCGGGAAATGAGCCGACGCGCAGCGCCTTCCAGGTCTTCTGGAAGCGCTTGATGTACTCGTCCTTGGTCTTCGGCGGCGGCGCCATCAGCAGCATCGCGACCTCGCGCGTCGGCGGCGGGATGCGCGGATTGCCGGTCGTCGACATGATCGACGTCAGCGAGCGCACGCGATGCGGAAAGGAGATCGCGATCTCCTGTGCGATCATGCCGCCCATCGAGGCGCCGACCAGATGCGCCGACTTGATGTCGAGCGCGTCCATCAGGCCGACCGTGTCCTTGGCCATGTCGAGCAGCTTGTAGGGCGCGGAGACGGGAATGTTGAAGAAGCGCAGCTTGATCAGCTCGAACGGCGTCAACCGGCGACCGCCATGCAGCTTGCTCGATTGGCCGATGTCGCGGTTGTCGAAGCGGATCACGCGGAAGCCGCGGCTTGCGAGCTGTTCGCAGAACTCATCATACCAGATGATCATCTGCCCGCCGAGGCCCATGATCAACACGAGGGGAGGGGCAGCCGGGTCGCCGAAGATCTCATAGCAGATGTCGATACCGTTGGCGCGCACAGTCTGCGGCAGCTGATGAGCAGTTGCAGTCACTTGATCCCTCGTTCAAAGCCTTGGAACCCTCTATGGCATGGGTCTGTTGCTTGAGAGAAGCAAGCTACAAGTTCTCCCGCACCGCAACGAAGGCATGCTATGATAGGTTGTGTTTGAGTCTTGTGTTGGTCTGAAGGAGCGTGCCGATGGCGAACAAATCCGGCGACCCGATCGCATTCTGGCAGCAGATGGTCGGTGAGATGCAGAGGAGCTTCAGCGCCTTCACGCGGCTGCGCCCGATGGGCGTGACGCCCCGTCCATCCTCCAATGATCCCGCAACTGGTTCAGGAAACGGACAGAAGCCCATGGTCGATCTGATGGAAAACTACTTCGCCGGCATGAACGTGCCGAGCCGTGGTCAGCTCACCGCCTTGAATGAGCGGCTCGCCTCCATCGAGGGTGAGCTGGCGGAGACACGGGCGCTGTTGAAGGAGCTGCTGGCTTCCACACAGGTGCCTGCGAAGGCGCCCGCCGATCCCGCTCCGCAGTTGAACGAGATCAAGAGCATGCTCGATTCGCTTCTCTCCGCGTCCAAGGCGGCCGCGCCAGTCGTGGCGCCGCCGCGCGACGTCACGCCGGACTTGAAGGGGATCAAGGACTTGCTCAACGAGCTTCTTGCCGCAACCAAGGCTCCGCAACCGGCGGCGAAACCCGCCGTCGACGTCACGCCTCAGTTGAGCGAGATCAAAGCATTGCTCGACCAGACGCTGAACGCTGCCAAAACACCCGATCCGTCACCGACAGTCGCGATCGAGGCAGAGTTGCGCGAGATCCGGGCCATGCTCGACACGATGAAGCCGTCGCAGCCGGTCGACGCCGCGCCCAAGGCTGATGAGGCGGCTCCAAAGCCGGCCGAGGCGGCCCGGCCGGGGAAGAACCGCAACAAAAAGCACGGCGGCGCCCCTGCCGAGCACTGAGGTTCGGTCCGAACGTTCCGACGTGCGGCGGGTCGCTCTGAGGTGGCGAGTCCTTTTGTCCCAGCCCAGAATGGTGCATTGCAACATTTATGTTGCGGCGCACCATTCGGAATGATATAGCTGAGTCACTCCGGTTTCATAAGGGACGGAGTGAGCCCATAGCTCAGAACCATTGAGGATGGAGACAGCCATGACCACCGAGACCAATACCGTGTTCGACACCGTCAAGGATGCCTTTGCACCGGTGACCGACGCGTTCAAGAACCTGCAGACGATGGAAGTGCCGGAGTCCGCGCGGGAGTTCGTCAAGAAGACCGCGTCGACCGCCAAGGAGCGCGCTGCGGAGGCCCTCGCTGGCTCCGAGAAGGTGACGTCGGCGATCGAGACCGCTGTGTTCGACGGCGTGACCGAGGCCGGCAAGATCAGCCGCAACATTCAGCAGGCGCTGTATCAGGACACCGAGGCCTTCTTCGACGGCATCGACCGGCTGGCGTCCGCCAAGTCGATCAGCGAGGCTGTCCAGATCCAGGGTGAGCTGGCCCGTGCCCGTGGCGAGGCGCTGGTCGCCCGAGCCAAGTCGACCAGCGAGTATGTCGGCAAGCTCGTCACCGAGGGTGCCAAGCTCGCCCAGGAGAACATGGCCAAGGCCTACAACAAGACCGCCTGAGCGCGTCTCGCGCGTCAGACGATCAACCTGCAAGGCCCGCATCGTGCGGGCCTTTTCTTTTGCGATCGGGTGAAACCGGCTAAAGCCTTCGCCATGCCGCAGACGCTGTCCCGGATCGTCCATCAGCTCAAGAGCGAGCCGTCGCGTACGGGGTCGCTGATCATCACCGTGTTCGGCGACGCCATCGTACCGCGGGGCGGCAGCGTTTGGCTCGGCACCTTGCTCGCCTTCTTCGAAGGGCTGGCCATCGACGGCAGCGTGGTGCGCACGGCGATGTCGCGGCTGACGGCGGAAGGCTGGTTCGAGCGCACCAGAATAGGCCGCAACAGCTTCTATCGCCTGACCCGGCGCGGCGAGCAGACCTTCGCCGGTGCCACCCGCCACATCTACGATTCGCCGCCGGCGGAATGGAACGGCAGCTTCGAACTGCTGCTCATCGGCAGCGCCGATGATCGCGAGCAGGCGCGCGCCGCCCTGCGCGAGGCCGGTTTCGGCAGCCCGCTGCCCGGCGTGTTCGTGGCCCCCGCGAGCATCGCCGTCCCTGACGCTGTGGAGGGGGCCATCCGCCTGCAGGCGTCGGCCGGCTCCGACATGGCACGGCGGCTGGTGGCCGAGAGTTGGGCGCTGGAGCGGACGGCGGAGGCGTACCGCAAGTTCACCGCCTCCTTTGCGCCGCTCAAGGACAGCATCGCGCGCGGCGAGGCGCTCTCCGCCGGCCAGGCCTTCACCGCGCGGATTCTGCTGATCCACCACTACCGGCGCATCGTGCTGCGCGATCCGCTGCTGCCGGCCGAGTTGCTGCCGGGGAATTGGCCGGGACGGCAGGCCCGGGCGCTGTGTGGCGAGATCTATCGGTTGCTGCTGCCGGGTTCCGAGCGCTGGCTCGACGCCCATGCAACCAACGATCAGGGCCCGCTGCCGGAGGCCGGCGCGGCGCTGCAGCGGCGTTTCGCCGACGTGCATGAGGCACCCTGATATATTACAGAATTCGATTGCACGGATAAAATATCGTTATATATTGGCAGCAACCAAGTCCTGGGAGGACGCCGCCGCATGTACACGCAGGCGCTCAATTCGCCCGAGGAGGGCAGCTTCGCCGAGGACGCTGGACGCGCCTCGCGCTTTCAGGCCCGCATCGATGCCGAGGAGCGCATCGAGCCCAATGACTGGATGCCGTCGGCCTATCGCAAGACGCTGATCCGGCAGATCTCCCAACACGCCCATTCCGAAATCGTCGGCATGCTGCCCGAGGGCAACTGGATCACGCGCGCGCCGAGCCTGCGCCGCAAGGCGGCGTTGCTCGCCAAGGTCCAGGACGAATGCGGCCATGGGCTGTATCTCTACGCCGCCGCCGAAACGCTCGGCGCCTCGCGCGAAGAGCTGGTCGATGCGATGCTGGCCGGCAAGGCGAAGTACTCCTCGATCTTCAACTATCCCACCCTGACCTGGGCGGATATCGGCGTGATCGGCTGGCTGGTCGACGGCGCCGCGATCATGAACCAGATTCCGTTGTGCCGCTGCTCCTATGGTCCCTATGCGCGCGCGATGATCCGCGTCTGCAAGGAGGAATCGTTCCATCAGCGGCAGGGCTACGAGATCATGCTGACGCTCTGCCGCGGCACCGCCGAGCAGAAGGCGATGGCGCAGGATGCGCTGAACAGGTGGTGGTGGCCGGTGCTGATGATGTTCGGCCCGCCCGACCAGGCCAGCCAGCACAGCGACACCTCGACGAAGTGGAAGATCAAGCGCTTCTCGAATGACGAGCTGCGCCAGAAGTTCATCGATGCCACCGTGCCGCAGGCGCAGTATCTCGGCCTGACGATTCCTGATCCTGTCATGAAGCAGGACGAGCAGGGCCATTGGCGGCACGGCCCGATCGACTGGAACGAGTTCAAGCAGGTGCTGGCCGGCAACGGCCCGTGCAACCGCGATCGGCTGGCGGCGCGCCGCAAGGCGCATGCCGACGGCGTCTGGGTGCGTGAGGCCGCCGCGGCCTATGCAGAGAAGCGCGCGCGGCGCCAGATGGCGCAAGCGGCCGAATAGCAGGGAGGTCAGTCATGGCGACGCCGAACACGCCGTTGTGGGAGGTCTTCATCCGCAGCCGCAACGGGCTCGCGCACAAGCATTGCGGCTCGCTGCATGCGCCGGATGCGACCATGGCGCTGCAGGCCGCGCGCGACATCTACACCCGCCGCGGCGAGGGCCTGTCGATCTGGGTGGTGCCGTCGAGCGCGATCACCGCGTCCGATCCCGCCGACAAGGGCATGATGTTCGAGCCGGCGGAGTCGAAGATCTATCGGCATCCGACGTTCTACGAGGTGCCCGAGGAAGTCGGGCATATGTGATCGGCTGAGGATCTCAGCCGTCGTCATTGCGAGCGCAGCGAAGCAATCCAGACT
This sequence comes from Bradyrhizobium sp. SZCCHNS3016, assembly GCF_032484535.1. NCBI lineage: Bacteria > Pseudomonadati > Pseudomonadota > Alphaproteobacteria > Hyphomicrobiales > Nitrobacteraceae > Bradyrhizobium > Bradyrhizobium sp. SZCCHNS3016. Next base: position 303,578 of record NZ_JAUETE010000005.1, on the reverse strand, counting down.
GCGTGCTCGGATGAATCCCTGGATTGCTTCGCTGCGCCCGCAATGACGGAGTTCGTGGCGGGCTTATCGGATCACAACCATGACCGCACCCTCGATCACCGTCTCCGAAACGCCGCTGGTGCTCTACACCTTGCGCCGCGCCGACGATGCGCTGATCCTCGGCCATCGCCTCTCCGAATGGTGCGGCCATGCGCCGATGCTGGAAGAGGACATGGCGCTGTCCAACATGGCGCTCGACCTGATCGGCCAGGCGCGCGAGCTGTATGGCTACGCCGCCAAGGTGGAGGGTCGCGACAATGACGAGGACAAGCTCGCCTATCTTCGTGATATCAGGCAGTACCGCAACCTGCTGCTGGTCGAGCGTCCCAATGGCGATTTCGCGCATACGATGGTGCGCCAGCTCTTCTACGCGGCGTTCGCCGATCTGTATTGGCGGGGCATGATGGGCTCCACCGATGCGACCCTGGCGGCGATCGCGGCCAAGTCTGAGAAGGAATGCGCCTATCATCTGCGCCATGCCAGCGAATGGGTGATCCGGCTCGGTGACGGCACCGACGAAAGCCACCGCCGCGGGCAGGCTGCGATCGACGATCTCTGGGCCTATACGGGAGAGATGTTCAGTGTCGACGATGCGGAGCGCGGCCTGATCGATGCCGGCATCGCGATCGATCCGACGATGCTGCTGCCGGAATGGCTGTCGATCGTCTCGCATGTCGCGCGTGAGGCGACATTGGTGCTGCCGGAGAACGACTGGATGCAGCAGGGCGGCCGCGACGGGCGTCACAGCGAGCATCTCGGCCATCTCCTCAGCGAGCTGCAATACATGCAGCGCAGCTTCCCCGGTGCGTCGTGGTAGTCGCCGAATTGAGCCCGGCTGAGCTGCGCCAGCGTGCCTGGGAGGCGGCGGCGTCGGTGGTCGATCCGGAAATCCCGGTGCTGACGATCGACGATCTCGGCGTGCTGCGCGAGGTCGAGGTGGCCGGGGAACGGGTCGACGTCGCGATCACGCCGACCTATTCCGGTTGCCCGGCGATGAACATGATCGCGCTCGAGATCGAGCTGGCGCTGGAGCGCGCCGGCTTCCGCGAGGCCAGCGTGCGTACTGTGCTGTCGCCGGCCTGGACCACGGACTGGATGAGCGAGGAGGGGCGCCGCAAGTTGCGGGAGTACGGCATCGCGCCGCCGCAGCCGTCGAGCGGCCGGCGCGCGCTGTTCGGCGTGGCCGAGGTTGCGTGTCCGCAATGCGGATCCGTCGACACCGAGCAACTCGCCGAGTTCGGCTCGACCTCGTGCAAGGCGCTGTGGCGCTGCAGATCGTGCCGCGAGCCGTTCGATTATTTCAAGTGCCACTGATGCCGCCACATCCGTCATTGCGAGTGAAGCGGAGCAATCCAGAGTCGAGTGCGCAGCCCTGCTTCCGCCTACGCCCTTCGGGCTTCGGCGGACAAGTCGCTTCGCTCGCAATGACGTGGAGATAGGTTCGATGTCGACAACGCCACGCTTCCATCGTCTCGCCGTCCGTGACCTGCGCCGGGAGGCGCCCGATGCAGTGTCGCTGACCTTTGCGATTCCGAACGAGCTTGCCGATGACTATCGCTTCGCGCCCGGGCAATACCTCACGCTCAAGACCACGCTCGGCGGCGAGGAGGTCCGGCGCTCCTATTCGATCTGCTCCGGTCCCGATGACGACGAGATCCGGATCGCCGTGAAGCGTGTCGATGGCGGCGCATTCTCCAGCTTCGTCACCGACGAAATGAAGCGCGGCGACGAGATCGACGTCATGACGCCGACCGGCCGTTTTGGCGTGGCACTGCAGCCTGAGGCCGCGCGTACTCATGTCGGCCTTGCCGCCGGCTCCGGAATCACGCCGATCCTCTCGATCGTGAAGGCCGTGCTGGCGCGGGAGCCGCGCAGCCGCTTCTTCCTGTTCTACGGCAACCGCACCACCGCAGGCATGCTGTTCCGCGAACAGCTCGAGGAGCTGAAGGATCGCTTCCTCGACCGCTTCTCGCTGTTCCACGTCATCTCCGGCGAGGAGCAGGATCTGCCGATCCTGCACGGCCGGCTCGACGGCGAGAAGGTGCGCGTGCTGCTGCGCTCGCTGGTGCCGGCCGAGAGCATCGATCACGTCTTCATCTGCGGTCCCACCGGGATGAGCGAGGATATCGAGGCCGCCTGCCGCGCGCTCGGGATCTCCGACGACCGCGTCCATGTCGAGCGCTTCGTCTCCGGCGCCGGCGGCAAGCCGCGGCCCAAGATGGTCGTGCCTGATACGGCGCCCCCCAAGGCGATCGCCGCGCTGATCATCGACGGCAAGCGCCGCGAGGTCCCGGTCGCCGACGGCGAGGCCATTCTCGACGCCGCGCTTCGCGCCGGTGTGGACTTGCCCTTCGCCTGCAAGGGCGGCATGTGCTCGACCTGCCGCGCCAAGCTGGTGGAGGGGAGAGCGGAGATGGAGCTGAACTACTCGCTGGAGCCATGGGAGCTGCAGGCTGGCTTTGTGCTCACGTGTCAGGCCAGGCCGGTGACGGAGCGCGTGGTGGTGGACTACGATCATGTGTGAGGTAGTGGCCGCGAAATTTCGACTGCTGATCGAGGCTGATGTGAGCATGCTCGCTCGGCTCGCTCGCTGCACCTCGCCCCGCTTGCGGGGCGAGGTCGGATTGCATCGTTAGATGCAATCCGGGTGAGGGGGACTCTCCGCGAGTTCGGTGCGTGGAGAGTCCCCCTCACCCCAACCCTCGCCCCGCAGGCGGGGCGAGGGAGCTCACTGTCATCGGCGCTCAATCTCGATTCATCTCTGAACGGCTACCCCACCGGCCGCTTGTCCTTGATCCGTTTCGCCTTGCCGGCCGAGCGCTCCAGCGTGTCGGGCGGGACGACTTTCACCTTTGCCGTGAGGCCGATGGTGTTCTTGATGTGGATGGAGATGCGCTCGGCGTGCGCGCCGAGGCCGGTCTCGTCCCAATGCTCCGGTCGCGACTCCGCGTAGATCGTCAGCTCGTCCATGCGGCCCTCGCGCGTCAGCTCCAGCATGAAATGGCCGCCGCACCATTCGGTCGACAGCAGGATCTCCTCGATCTGTGACGGGAACAGGTTGACGCCGCGCAGGATGATCATGTCGTCGGAGCGGCCCGTGACCTTCTCCATCCGCCGCATGCCCGGCCGCGCGGTGCCCGGCAGCAGGCGCGTCAGATCGCGGGTGCGATAGCGGATGACGGGAAAGGCCTCCTTGGTCAACGAGGTGAACACCAGTTCGCCCATCTCGCCGTCGGGGAGCACCTTGCCGGTGTCGGGATCGACGATCTCCGGATAGAAATGATCCTCCCAGATGTGCAGCCCGTCCTTGGTCTCCAGGCATTCCTGCGCCACACCAGGGCCGATCACCTCGGACAGGCCGTAGATGTCGGTGGCGTCCATCGCGAACGCATCCTCGATCTCGGCGCGCATCGCATTGGTCCACGGCTCGGCGCCGAAGATGCCGATCCTGAGCGAGCTCTGCCGCGGATCGAGGCCCTGACGCTTGAACTCGTCGAGGATTGCCAGCATGTAGCTTGGCGTCACGGTGATGATGTCAGGGCGGAAATCATTGATCAGCTGCACCTGCCGCTCGGTCATGCCGCCGGAGATGGGCACCACCGTGCAGCCGAGCTGCTCGGCGCCGTAATGGACGCCGAGGCCGCCGGTGAACAGGCCATAGCCGTAGGCGTTGTGGATGATCATGCCGCTCCGGCCGCCGGCGGCGCGGATCGAGCGGGCCATCACGGCCGACCAAGTCGCGATGTCGTTCCTGGTATAGCCGACCACGATCGGCTTGCCGGTCGTGCCCGAGGAGGCGTGTACCCTTACCAGTTGCTCGCGCGGCACGGCGAACATGTTGAACGGGTAATTGTCGCGCAGGTCGGTCTTCACCGTGAACGGAAACTTGGCGAGGTCGGCGAGCTCGCGGAAGTCGGAGGGATGCACCCCCGCCTTGTCGAAGGCGCGGCGGTAATGGGCGACGTTGTCATAGGCGTGCTTCAGCGACCAGGCGAGCCGGCTCGTCTGCAGCGCCATGATCTCGTCGCGCGAGGCTCGCTCGGCTGCGTCCATCTCGGGAACGTAGCTGCCGGTCGATTGAAGCTTGGTCGATGTCATGGTCAGGTCCTCCGGCAGGGGCGCGGGGCGATAGGGAAGCGGATCAGCTCGCGGCGGCCGGGACCAGCGTGCCGCCGATGCTGCGGGAATGGCCGCGGAATTCGGCGATCACCGTGTCGCCTGCCGTAACGCGGACATCATAGATGCCGGAGCGCCCGCTGCGCGACACCTCGTGCGCGCGGGCAAGCAGAACGTCGCCGAGCTTGCCGGGGCGGATGAAGCTGATGCTGCCCTGTGCGGCCACGGTGCGGTCGTTGTGCGAGTTGCAGGCGAATGCGAAGGCGGAATCGGCCAGCGTGAAGATGAAGCCGCCATGGGCGATGCCATGGCCGTTGACCATGTGAGGCTGCACTTGCATCTGCAGGGTGGCGCGTCCGGGGCCGATCTCGACGATGTGCATGCCGAGCCCCTGGCTGGCGCGATCATCCTGCCACATCGCGTCGGCGCAGGCGCGGGCGAGGGCGTCGGGGGAAAGTGTCGCCACGCCGCTCACCGTGCGGCCTCCATGCATGCGCAATGCGTCGGCCACCCCTGAGGATGCGTTTCTGAAATCACGGCGTTCTCTCCCGTCGATGCTTGTTGGAACAAGCATTCTCATCTAGTTAGGTGCGACATCGTGGCAAATATTCTGCGCGCGTCAAGCGAAAGCGCTGCCTGCGCAACGCGCGTGTTGTCCGCAACCGGAAGGATTCCTGAACGTGCCCGAAGCCGCCAATCTGGCCGTGATGGCCGGTCTCATGATCGGCCTGATCTATGGCGTGGTCGGGCTGCTCAGCGGCTTCTGCATGATGAGCAGCCTGCGCGGCTGGTGGGCCGACGGCGACGGCCGTCTGGTGCGGACCTATGCGCTGGCGATGGGCGTCGCGGTCGTCGCGACGCAGGTGTTCGCCGCCAACGCCGTCGTCGATCTCGGCAAATCGATCTATCTGCAGCCGACCTTCTCGGTGCCGCTGATGTTTGCCGGCGGTGTCCTGTTCGGCTACGGCATGGTGCTCGCCAACGGTTGCGGCTCGCGCGCGCTGGTGCTGCTCGGTCGCGGCAATCTGCGCTCCTTCGTCGTGGTGACGGTGCTGGCGATCGCAGCGGAGATGACGTTGAAGGGCCTGATCGCGCCGTTGCGCATCGCGCTGATGCAGGCCTCGCAGACCACGGCCGCGGCGACATCGCTTCCTGCGCTGCTGTCGGCCGGCGGCCTGCACGGTGCGCCAGCGCGCCTCTTGCCGGCGCTCGCGCTCGGCGGCGTCTTGATCGCGTTCGCCTTCGCGCATGCGCCGTTCCGGCGCGCGCCCGGGCAGATGTTCGCCGGTCTCGTCGTCGGCCTGCTGATCGCGGCCGGATGGTTTGCGACCGGCTATCTCGGCGCCGATGAGTTCAATCCGGTGCCGGTGGGCTCGCTCACTTTCGTCGCGCCGATCGCCGACGGCCTGCAATATGTGATGCTGTCGACCGGCTCGACGGTGAACTTCGGCATCGCAACGGTCGCCGGCGTGCTGGCGGGGAGTCTCGTGGCGGCACTGGTCACGCGCCGCTTCAAGCTCGAAGGTTTTCACTCGCCGAATCACATGCTGCGCTCGGTTGGCGGCGCCGCGCTGATGGGCATCGGCGGCGTGATGGCGCTGGGCTGCTCGGTCGGGCAGGGTCTGACGGGACTGTCGACCCTGGCGCTGCCGTCCTTCGTCGCCATCGCGGGAATCTTCATCGGCACGGCGGCCGGCCTGCGCGGAGCGTTGCGCGTCAGGCCGCTGAAGATCGAGCCGCAGGCGGCGCGTTAGTCTCATTGTGTCACGACCACCGTCATTCCGGGGCAATCTTCGATGCGCGCGTCGGCGATTGAACCCGGAATCTCGACATTGCCGGAAATGGACGCAAGACAATCTCGGGACTCCGGGTTCAAGGCCTGCGGCCTTGCCCCGGAATGACGGTGGTTGTGACTCAGTCGAATGAGCTCACTCCGTCGCGCGCGTGACGATGCGGATCTCCGACGTCAGCGTCCGGTGCACCGGGCACTTGTCGGCGATCTCCATCAGCTTCCTGCGCTGCTCCTCATCGAGCGCGCCGTCCATGTGGATCTCGCGCTCGAGCTGATCGATCAGCCCGACCTTGGTCTCGCACGCCGCGCAGTCCTCCGCATGGATCTTGTTGTGACGCAGGGTCACGGTGATCAGGTCGAGCGGCAGCAATTTGCGATCGGCATAGAGCCGCATCGTCATCGAGGTGCAGGCGCCGAGCGCCGCGAGCAGAAGGTCGTAGGGGCCCGGGCCGGTGTCCTGGCCGCCGACGGAGAGCGGCTCGTCTGCGGTGAGATGGTGGGGCCCGAGCGCGATGCTCTGCTGCAGCTTGCTCGCCCGCGTCTCGCGCACGACGACGTCGCGCGGGCCATCGGTGGCCGCCGGCTCGACCGGCGCCGGTGCGACGTAGCGGCCGGCCCAGCTCGCGATCACCTCGGCGATGTAGGCGGCGTCGGCTTTGCTGCTGATGAGATGATCGGCGTGATCGAGCGAGATGAAGCTCTTCGGATGCTTGGCAGCGACGAAGATGTGGGTCGCGTTGTCGATGCCGACGGTCTCGTCGACAGGCGAGTGCATCACCAGCAGTGCCTTGTGCAGATGCTTGACCTTGTCGAGCAGACGCTGCTCGGCGATGTCGTCGAGGAAGGAGCTGCTGATCCGGAACGGGCGCCCCGCGAGCGAGACCTCGGCCGAGCCGTCGCGGCGGATCGCCTCGAGGCCGTCCTTGAACATGTTGGTGACATGGCCCGGATCCGAAGGCGCGGCGATCGTCACGACGGCTTTCGCATCGGGAATGTCGCCGGCGGCCGCCAGCACGGCGGCGCCGCCGAGGCTGTGGCCGATCAGGATCGCCGGCGCCTGTCGGGTCTCGCGCAGATGATTGGCGGCGCGGACAAGATCGGCGACGTTGGAGGAGAACGTCGTGTTGGCGAAGTCGCCTTCGCTGGAGCCGAGGCCGGTGAAGTCGAACCGCAGCACGGCGATGCCATGCGCCGTCAGCGCCATGGCGATGCGCCGCGCCGCATGCGTGTCCTTGCCGCAGGAGAAGCAATGCGCGAACAGCGCGTAAGCGCGCGGCGAACCGTTGGGCAGGTCGAGCGCAGCGGCAAGCTGCTCGCCGCTTGCGCCTTCAAACTGGAAACGTTCGGTCGGCATATTGTGCCCCATTCGTTGCGTCTTCATTACCGCTCGAGGCGATGACACCGCATCGTCTCACATCGTCATACAACAGATAAGGCCATTCCAGCAGACATGATGGCGCATTCTCGCGGCCCTGCAACGGCCCGAGCTTTGCGGATCTTTGCCCCTCTGCAATCGAGAGGGCGCAGGGAAGGTCGGGAGCCTGCCGCCCCCATGGCCCGCCTGCGGAAAAGAATGCAGGCGGCAGAACCACAGGTTCGGCTGAGGACATCCCGGCCTTCCCTGCGCAATGGTTGGAACGGCTTATACGTGCTCTCTCCGGGGAACGGCTGTCTTGCCCCCGTCATCGCGATGCGCGTCATCCGCACCACGACTTGACGCCAGCACCGCGGCGCCGAGACCACACGATTTCGCCGTGCGCACCGGATCGTTCGTCCGCATGGAAGACCACGCTGCAACCCGTTGCGCCCACCGCATCCCGCGCTCCACGTCCGTGACGATCGCGATACGCCCCTCTGCAACGAGGCGGGATGGCGGTGAATAAATCACGATTTTCAGAAATATGCAAGGAGGATATTTCTGGGCCGGGGGGCCGGGCAAGCATCGATCGCGCACGCGACGCAGCAATGATCAGTCCCGCGGAGGCAGAAGCTCGATCTCCTGTTCGCCGTGCCGGATCGCTGTCGGCAGGTCTTGCGCGACGAGGTCGGAAATCCATTGGACGAGCGCGGGCAGGGCTTCGTCCTTCGCGCGTCGACGAAGTTCAGGCAAGTCCCGCTCGTGCGCGGTGCCGACTTTGATGTTGAGACGCTCATAAGGAATGCCGCCGTCCGGCGGCCGATATCGCGCATCGAACAGACGCCTGCCGTGGCTGCGAACGAGGTGGATGCGAATGCCGCCGAGATCTCTTGCGGTCAGTGCGGCGAGGATGACGCTCGGCTTGAGAAGATACCCGTAGCCCTTGGGGATCTTGCCGGTTTCTGAGGTGAACTCCATGCGATATCTCTGGCACGTTCGGAAACTGAGCCCGTAGGGTGGGCAAAGCGTAGCGTGCCCACCATTCTTTTCTTTTCAGCTTCAATTCAGCTTCATTTCAGCGGCGACCGCGGCGGGCACGACGCTTCGCGTCTTTGCCCACCCTACGGTCCTGTCAGCCCGTCAGTCCGAATAGCGCTGCTCGGCCCAGGGATCGCCGCGGTTGTGATAGCCGCGCACCTCCCAATAGCCGGGCGCATCCTTGTCCAGGAATTCGATCGCCTTCAGCCATTTCGCGCTCTTCCAGAAATACAGATGCGGCACCACGACGCGGACCGGGCCGCCATGCTCCTGGCTGAGCGGCGCGCCGGACCAACTGTGTGCGAGCAGTGCATCCTCGGCGGCGAAATCTTCCAGCGTCAAGTTGGTGGTGTAGCCGTCATTGGAATGCAGCACGACGAAATCGGCTGTGTCGCGCGGCCGGCAGGCGGCAAGCAGGTCGCGCGTCGCAAGCCCTTCCCATTGATTGTCGTAGCGCGACCAGGTCGTCACGCAATGAATGTCGGATGTGAACTGGCGCTGCTCCTGGGCGAGGAAGGCGGAGAAATCCCAGAACAGAGGATTTTCCACCGCGCCATAGACGTCGAGCCGCCAGCGCTCTGATGTGACCGAGGGCGTCAGGCCGAGATCGAGCACCGGCCAGTCGCGGGTCAGATGCTGGCCCGGCGGCAGGCGCTGGTCCTCGGGCCGCACGATCCGGCCGGTCAGGAATTTGCCCTCGTGAGCCCAGCGCTCCTTGCTGCGGGTCAGCTTGCTCTCGGGCGGCAGCCCGGACTCGTCAGCCATGACGGCACCTCGTCGGTTGGTTCTGCTCACGCCTGCCGGTGCATCGTCGACGTATGCTTGGTATCGCGCATGGCATGATCGGCACGACCGAGATCATAGGAGAGCGAGGCTCCGGCCCAATGCTTTTCAAGCATCATGTGGCCGCTGGGGAACTCAGCCTGGCCCAGCAAGCTGGACCAGGCTGTCGATACTTAGCCCTTCGGCGCGCGCGGATCGATCGGGGTCGAGCCGGCAACGCCGAGGACGTCCTCCAGCGCCTTGGCGCCTGCGAGCAGCTGGGCGTCGGCGTGCGGTGCCGCGACCATTTGCAGTCCGACCGGAAGACCCGACGCCGTGAAGCCGCAGGGCAGCGACAGGGCTGGGCAGCAGGCCAGCGTGATCGCGTAGACGATGCCGAGCCATTGCACGTAGTTGTCGAACTTATGCCCGGCGCATTCGGCGACGTAGCGGTTCTCGACCGGGAAGGGCGGTACGATGGTGGCCGGCGCCAGCAGCAGATCATAGGTCTCGAAGAACTTGACGGCGCGCGCGGTGATCGCCACGCGCTGGGCTTCGGCGCGCGCGATCTGCGCGACCGTCAGCTTCAGCCCTTCCTCGATGTTCCAGATCACTTCCGGCTTCAACAGGTCGCGCTTGGTGCGCAACAGCTCGGCCTTGCTCATCGCGAAGTCGAGCGCGCGCAGCACGTGGAAGCATTCGTGCGCTTCGCTGAAATCGGGATGCGCCTCCTCGACGATCACGCCCAACTCGGCGAAGCGCTGTGCCGCCTTGCGCGTGACCGCCGCGACTTCCGGATCGACGGGCGTGATGCCAAGATCCGGAGAGTAGGCAACGCGAACCGGCCTCTTGCCGGAGCGTGCCGCGGCCAAGAACGACGTCGCAGGCGAGGGCAGCGAGATCGGATCGGCGGCGTGCTCGCCGCTCATCGCGTCGAGCAGCAGCGCGAGATCCTCGACGTTGCGGGCCATCGGGCCCTGGACACCGAGATTGCGGTCGACGGCCACGGCCGGTGTATGCGCGACGCGGCCGAAGCTCGGGCGCAGGCCGACGATGCCACAGAAGCTCGCGGGATTGCGCAGCGAGCCGCCCATGTCGGAGCCATGCGCGAGCCAGGCCATGCCGGTCGCGAGCGCGACTGCAGCGCCGCCCGAGGAGCCTGCCGCCGAGCGGGACGTGTCCCAGGGATTGAGCGTCGCGCCGAACACCTCGTTGAACGTGTTGGCGCCGGCGCCGAACTCCGGCGTGTTCGACTTGGCATAGATCACGCCGCCATTGGCTTCGAGATGATCGACCAAGAGATCGGAGCGTTCCGGAATCCGGTCCTTGAAGATCGGCGACCCTTGCGTGGTGAGCACGCCGGCGACATCCGTGAGGTCCTTGATCGGGACGGGCAGCCCGGCGAGCACCCCGCGCTCGGCAACCGGCTTCTGCATCAGCGCCTTGGCGTGCTTGCGGGCGCGGTCGAAGCACAGGGTCGGCAGCGCGTTGACCTTGTCGTCGACGGCTTTGATGCGCGCTTCCAGTGCGTCGAGGCAATCGAGCGGCGTGACCTCGCCGGCCTTCAACCTGTCGACGACGGCGCAGGCGGTCTCACGGATCAGTCCCTGGTCGGCCAAAGTGCAGTTCTCCTGATGGCAAGCGTCCCGGCGCTTCGCTGTAGATCACGTTTCGCCTGGGCTGGAAAGGTTGCAGCCGTAAGCCCCACTGCTTCACAAGAGCCGAACGGTTGCGGTTTCCACCGTCATTCCGCGGGGCAATCGTCAAGGCGAAGGCGCGAAGCGGCTGCGCGTTGACGATTGAACCCGGAATCCCGAGATTGCTTAGGAACGGACGCAAGACAATCTCGAGATTCCGGGTTCAAGGCCTCCGGCCTCGCCCCGGAATGGCGGTGGTTGTGACGCAGTAGGATTAACCCCACCCTGCGCTGATGCCGCCATCGACGGTATAGATCACGCCGGAGGTGTAGCCCGCACGGTCCGAGGCGAGGAACACCATGAGGTCGGCGATCTCCCTGACATGCGCGGGGCGGCCGAGCGGCAGGCTCTTCTGGAATTCGGTGTAGCGGCTCTCGTCGCCGAACTGATGCTTGGCGCGGGTCTTGAGCAGAGTGATGTGGCGATCGGTGCCGACCGGCCCGGGATTGAGGCCGACGACGCGGATGTTGTCGGCGAGGCTCTTGGAGCCGAGCGCGCGGGTGAAGGCCATCAGCGCCGCATTGCCGGCGCTGCCGCAGATGTAGTTGGCGTCGAACTTCTCGCCGGCCGCGCCGATGTCGTTGATGATGACGCCGGCCCCGCGCGCCTTCATCTGCGCATAGACCAGGCGCGTCAGATTGATGAAGCCGAACACCTTCAGGTCCCAGGCATGCCGCCAGGCCGCCTCGTCGATCTTGTCGATCGCGCCGCCCGGGATGTCGCCGGCATTGTTGACGAGGATGTCGATATCGGAAGCGGCTTCGGCCAGCCGCGCGACGTCCTCGCTCTTGCGCAGGTCCACGACATGCGCGGCCGCATCGATCTGATGCTTCGATCGCAGCTGCTCGACCAGCGCCGCGAGCCGGTCGCCACTGCGCGCTGCAAGCCTGACGTGACAGCCTTCCTCGGCGAAGGCTTCGGCGGCTGCGGCACCGATCCCCTTGGACGCGCCGGTGATGAGAACGCGCTTGCCGCGCAGATGAAGGTCCATGGACGTGCTCGCTGGGATGGGTGAGGAGATAGGATTGTCTGGCGCGTCAGCCATGCGGTCAATCTTGCACCGCAGCGTTGCGCTTGGGCGTGGTTTGGTTCATTCAGGCATTCGCCATTTCAGCCGGGCGTACCGGCGTAAACGACCAAGGATCCGCTCGATGAGCAAGAAGCCCTATCGCATCGCAGTCATTCCCGGCGACGGCATCGGCAAGGAGGTCATGCCCGAGGGCATTCGCGTGATCGAGGCGGCGGCCAAGAAGCACGGCGTCGCGGTGCAGTTCGATCATTTCGACTTCTCGAGCTACGACTATTACGAGAAGCACGGCCAGATGATGCCGGACGATTGGAAGGCGCAGATCGGCGGCCATGACGCGATCTATTTCGGCGCCGTCGGCTGGCCCGCCAAGATCGCAGACCATGTGTCGCTGTGGGGCTCGCTCATCAAGTTCCGCCGCGAGTTCGATCAGTACGTCAATCTGCGTCCCGTGCGGCTGATGCCCGGCGTGCCGTCGCCGCTGGCGGGTCGCAAGCCCGGCGACATCGATTTCTGGGTGGTGCGCGAGAATACCGAAGGCGAGTATTCCTCCGTCGGCGGCCGCATGTTTCCGGACACCGACCGCGAGTTCGTCACCCAGCAGACGGTGATGACGCGCACCGGCGTCGATCGCATCCTGAAGTTCGCCTTCGAACTGGCGCAGTCGCGGCCGAAGAAGCACCTGACCTCGGCGACGAAGTCCAACGGCATCTCGATCACGATGCCTTACTGGGACGAGCGCGTCGAGGCGATGGCGAAGAACTATCCGGGCGTGAAGTGGGACAAGTACCACATCGACATCCTCACCGCGAACTTTGTGCTGCACCCGGACTGGTTCGACGTTGTCGTCGGCTCCAACCTGTTCGGCGACATCCTGTCGGATCTCGGCCCGGCCTGCACCGGCACCATCGGCATCGCGCCGTCGGGCAACATCAATCCCGAGCGCAATTTCCCGTCGGTGTTCGAGCCCGTGCACGGCTCGGCGCCCGACATCGCGGGGCAGGGCATCGCCAACCCGATCGGCATGATCTGGTCGGGCGCGATGATGCTGGAGCATCTCGGCGAGAAGACCGCGGCGCAGTCGATCGTCGGCGCGATCGAGCGGACGCTGGCCGAACGCACGCTGCGCACGCGGGATCTCGGCGGCAATGCGGATACGACCGCGTGCGGCAAGGCCGTCGCGGACATGGTGGACTAGTCGGTAAAAGTCGTCCCGACCAACGGTCGAAGCTTGTCGCCAGCGTCATGGCCATAGAAGCGAGACACGTCGAGATCGGGACGACTGGGCAATGACGACGTGGACGGCCGCGATCCTGGTCTGGGGCTCATTTTTCCTGTTCTGCGCAGCCCTGCTGGGCTTCTGGGGATACGCCTTCTACATCGAATGGCAGCACTCCATAGGGCCGCAGGGGTTGAAGACCCTGGCGGACATGCGAAGGGCATTCCGCAGAGGCAGCAAGACCAGCCTCTTCGATCGGCGGAGGTCGTCGGCGATTTATGCAATGCAACAGTTCGCGGAGCAGGAGGCCGATGCTACCCAGCGCGATGCCATCGCCATCCTCATGCGCGATGAGATCGCGACAGCGCTGCACAAGACGGACAACGGCACCGCCAACGACGTCCGGCGCATGCTCGACACGCTGAAGGCGGCGGCTCCGTCCTGGGAAGCCGATTTCCTCGAGCGTGTCGCGCGCTCGAAACTGGAAGGATGGGTCCGTGGCCACGCTCTCGATCGTCTCGTTGGCCTGCGTGGGCCGGGAGCGCTGGGAGTCCTGCTCGAACTGATCGACGATACGTCCGTTACCCACGCCGTCGCTTTGGCCATTGCCCGGCTCGGTCGGCGCGCTGCGACGCCCGAGGTGCTTGCCGCACTGGAGCGCACGCTGACCGACAGTCAGAACGGCTGGGCTCCATCCGCAGCGGCGCAAGCTCTGATCTCGCTTGGTCAGGCGACGACCCCGATCCTCGCAAGGCACCTCGATCGGTTCGATCCATGGACTGCCTTCACCGTCCGGGTCACGATCGCCGCGTTGGACGCGGGCGCCCTCATCGAAAGGCTGATCACCAGCGGCGTCGTGGCCGAGGACCGCCGCAAGCTGATCAAGCCGGCTGTCATCAACAAGATGCAAAAGGCTTTGAACCGTGGCGACGGATTCAAGGCCGTCACGACATTGCTGCAGCGCTTGCGTGCGATCTACATCTTTGACACCGAGTGGGGCCCCGTGCCCGATTACGAGGCGTTATTGCAGGAGCTGGCACGTATCGGCGGGCCGCGCGTGACGATCACGGACATCGCGCTGCAGATGGACGGCGAGGCGTGCCGTGAGGTGAGTTGCCTGGTTGCCGGGCAGCCCGCGCGCTTCTCTCCGGAATTCATGGGTGATTGGACAGACCTGTCAGCAGTGCTGAACGGCCTCAATGCCGCGCTGGCCGCGGCGGATCGGCCGGAGCGGTTCGCCAACCTTTTCAGCGGTGACCAGAACGCTTGTGTCATTGTCGGGCACCGCGACGGCCTCGTTGACCTTGAAAACGGGCTCGGCCTCCCGATCGATCCCGGCGCGAAAGCGGCGATTTCCATCGGTGTGGCCGCTGAAGATCATGTCGCTGCTCAGCTCGCGGCTTCCGGTCTCAAGGTCATCCGCGGCTGATCGCAGCGGCCATGACGACACCGAGGCGTGCGGTGAGATCGTGGCAGACGCGGCGATCGCGTTCGCTGCGATGACAGTGGTGCCAGGTCGGGCAACAACGTCGTTGCGACGAACGCAGCGATGAAGCGATCCGGGGGCGTCGCGGGACTCTGGATTGCTTCACTGCGCTCGCAATGACGCAGGAGAGAGCCGTAGGGTGGGCAAAGGCGCGGCCTTGCTGCATCCTGCTACGAGATCGTTGTGGCGCCGTGCCCACCGTCTCGCTTCAGACTGTGCTGATCGATGGTGGGCACGCTGCCGCCTAGCGGCGGCCGCTTTGCCCACCCTACGCGTCAACAACTACTTCTTCGCCACCCTGCGGCAGTGCTCCCACGCCGCGTGAATCAGGTTCTCGCTGGCTTCCGGGGTGCGGAACGCCGAATGCGCCGACAGCGTCACGTTCGGGATCGTGGTCAGCACGTGGCCGGCCGGCAGCGGCTCGGTGTTGAAGACGTCGAGGCCGGCGTGGCGGATGTGGCCGGAGCGCAGGGCGTCGATCATCGCTGCTTCGTCGACGATGGCCGCGCGGGCGGTGTTCACGAAGATCACGCCCGGCCGCATCTGCGCGATGCGGTCGCGGGACAGGAAGCCGCGGGTCTCGTCGTTGAGCAGGAGATGCAGCGAGACGACGTGGCTCTCCTTGAGCAGCGTGTCGAGATCGACGAACTCCACGCCCGGATGGCTCTTCGGCGAGCGGTTCCAGGCGATCACCTTCATGCCGCTGCCGGACGCGATGCGCGCGACCTCCGCGGCGATGCCGCCGAAGCCGATCAGGCCGAGGGTCTTGCCGGTCAACTGCATGCCGTCATCGCGCAGCCAGTTGCCGGCGCGCATCTCGCGGTCCATCTGCGCGATGCCGCGGGCCGAGGCCCACATCAGTGCGATCGCTGCTTCTGCCACCGCCGTATCGCCATAGCCCTTGATCAGGTGCACGGTGATGCCGAGATCGGCCAGCTCCTCCGGATTCATGTAGCTGCGCGCGCCGGTGCCGAGGAACACGACGTGCTTGAGCCCCTTGCACTGCTTCGCGACCTCGGTGGGCAGGGCGGTGTGATCGACCACGCCGATCTCGGCGCCATCGAGAATGGCGGGCCAGTCGTCCGGCTTGATGTCCGGATCGAGATGCACGCGCATCTCGGGATCGCCCGATTTGCGCTGCCGCTCGAAGATCTCGGCAAGCGACTCGTTGGCGTCGATGAAAACTCCGCGCACGTGAGGATCTCCTCTAGGAAGTAGGCAAAATGGTCGCGCAGGACGAGGTCTGCTCCCTCCCCCCTTGTGGGGGAGGGCTGGGGAGGGGGGCCCCCGGGCGACACCGCCGCTGTGGACCCCCACCCCCCTACCCCTCCCCGCAAGGGGGAGGGGTTCCTAGCGTGCCTGCGCGATGAAGATCTGGAATCGATTGCTGATAGTCGCTGACGTCGCAACTACGACGCCACGCCCGCCAGCGACAGCACGGTGTGCAGCAGCACGTTGGCGCCGGCGGCGCAGTCGGATTGCGTGGCATCCTCGAGCTCGTTGTGGCTGATGCCATCCTTGCAGGGCACGAACACCATCGCGGCCGGCATGATCGTGTTGAGATTGCAGGCATCGTGGCCCGCTCCCGACGTGATGCGCCGGTGCGAATAGCCGAGCGTGCCGGCAGCGCGCTCGACGGCATCGACCAGCTTGGGATCGAAGTGCGTCGGCGGCTTGCGCCAGACCTGGTCGATCGCGATCTCGACTTTGCGCTTCTTGGAAATCTCGCTCGCCGCCGCACGCAGGCTGGCATCGAGCGCGTCCAGCGTATCGGCGTTGGCGCTGCGGCAGTCGATGGTGAAGGCGATCTCGCCGGGGATCACGTTGCGCGAGGGATTGGCGATCACGGCCTCGCCGATGGTCGCGACCGCGTTCGGTCCGAGCTTGAGCGCGATCTGCTCCAGGGTGAGCGCGAACTCCGACAGCGCCAGCAGCGCGTCGCGGCGCAGCGGCATCGGTGTCGAGCCGGCATGGCTCTCGAAGCCGGTGACCTTGCCGTCGTACCAGAACACGCCCTGGCCGTGATCGACCACGCCGATGGTCTTGTTTTCGGCCTCCAGAATCGGACCCTGCTCGATGTGCAGCTCGACGAAGCCTGAGAATTTCTGCGTGCCGACCTTGGTCTCGCCGCGATAGCCGATCTCGTCCAGCGCCGCGCCCACGGTCATGCCTGCGGCATCTGTCCGCGACAAAATGTCCTCGACCGTGAAGTCGCCGACATAGGCGGCCGACGCCATCATCGCCGGCGCGAAGCGCGAGCCTTCCTCGTTGGTCCAGTTGACGATGCAGAGCGGCGCGTCGGTCTCGATGCCGGCATCGTTGAGCGTGCGGATCACCTCCAGCGCGCCGAGCGTGCCGAGAATGCCGTCGAACTTGCCGCCCGTGGGCTGGGTGTCGAGATGCGAGCCGAGCCCGACCGGCGGCTTCGACATGTCGCGGCCCTTGCGAAGTGCGAACATCGAGCCGAGCGTGTCGACGTGCACGTCGAGCCCGGCATCCTCGCAGGCTTTGCGGAACCAGTCGCGGACCTGCTTGTCCTCCTGGCTCAAGGTCAGCCGCCGCACGCCGCCCTTCGGCGTCGCGCCGAACCTGGCGGTCTCGTGAATGCTGTCCCAGAGGCGGGCGGAATCGATCTGCAGATTGGTGACGGCGCGGCTCATGCTTGAAATCCCTGTACTCCGGCATCCTGTCCATCGCGCGCCGCGACGATGGCGTCAACCGATGCCGCCGGATGGCTGGCCGTCTGCGCCGTCCTGGCTGCGAGCTCGGCGACGCGCTCGATCGCGACCATCTCGGGGGACGACAGCCAGCTCGCCGTGAAGGTCAGCGGCGGAATCCGCAAATCCGTCTTGAGCTCCTGCAGGCGTCCGCGCTCGATCTCGTTGGCGACGATCGCCGCGGGAATGACGGCGACACCGAGGCCCTCGACGGCCATGTGGATCACGGTCGCCAGCGAGGCGCTGGCGTGCAGACGCATCGGCGGCAGATGCGGGCGATTGAAGAGCGAGCGCACATTGTCGTAGGGCTGGGTGTTGCGCGGGAAGGTGATGATTGGAAACCGTGCCATCTGCTCCGCCGTGATCAGGCCTTTGCCGAAACCCAAAGAGGGGCTGGCCAGGAAGCTGATCGGATAGTCGCACAGCACGCGGCTGCGGATGCCCGACGCGGACGGCGAGCCGAGCGCGAAGGCGAGCTCGATCTCCTGCGCCAGCAGCCGCGCATGCAGGTTCGGCGTGACGTCGACCTCGATCTCCAGCGAGAGGTTCGGATAGCTCTCGTTGACGCTCTTGATCAGCCGCGGCAGCCAGTCGTGCACGATGGTCTCGGCGACGCCGAGCCGAAGCACGCCGCGCATCGCGGAGCGGTCGCCGACCTCGGCCAGCATCTCCGCGCGCAGGCCGATCAGCTTCTCGGCATACACCAGCATCTGCCGTCCGCTCGCAGTCGGCGACGCCACGCGGTGGTCGCGGTTGAGCAGCTTGACGCCGAGCTCGCGCTCGAGCTGGGCGATCCGCTGGGAAATGGCCGGCTGAGTGGTGTTCAGGCGCTGCGCTGCGCCGCGAAAGCTGCCAAGCTTCACCACCCAGAGGAAGGTCTCGATGGAACGGAAATCCAACATCGCGCCCCGCTCGGATCAATTTGTCTTATCGATCCCGATTAAAAACGAAGATTAGACTTTATAGCATGGCTGATGTTCAGTGAGTTTGTCGAGATATTAGGCAAGTGGCACAAATGACTGTTTCTGCGGCACTGCAGCAATCAGCGGGTGGGAGTGAACTTCTCCCGAGCCATCAAGCCCGCCTGGATTATCGCACCGGCAGGGGCTGGAGCACGGCGGGGGTCGCAAACGGCTTCGTCCAGGGCAATCTGGCGATTATCCCCGAGGCGTACGCTGGCGCCTTCCACCGCTTCTGCCAGCTCAATCCAAAACCGTGTCCGATCATCGGCATGTCCGAACCGGGCAATCCTTTCATTCCGGCGCTCGGCGCCGACCTCGACATCCGCACCGACGTGCCGCGCTATCGCGTCTGGCGCGATGGCGAGATGGTCGAGGAGCCGACCGATTTGCGCTCGCACTGGCGCGACGACCTCGTCACCTTCGTGCTCGGCTGCTCGTTCTCGTTCGAGGAGGCGCTGATGGCGGACGGTCTGCCGATCCGCCACATCGAGCAGGGCTGTCGCGTGCCGATGTACCGCACCAACATCGCCTGCACGCCGTCGGGGCCGTTCGCGGGACCGATGGTGGTGTCGATGCGCCCGTTCAAGCCGGCGCAGGCGATCCGCGCCGTGCAGATCACGACGCGCTTTCCCGCGGTGCACGGCGCGCCGGTGCATCTC
Source organism: Bradyrhizobium sp. SZCCHNS3016 (assembly GCF_032484535.1). Classification (NCBI taxonomy): domain Bacteria; kingdom Pseudomonadati; phylum Pseudomonadota; class Alphaproteobacteria; order Hyphomicrobiales; family Nitrobacteraceae; genus Bradyrhizobium; species Bradyrhizobium sp. SZCCHNS3016. Next base: position 284,707 of record NZ_JAUETE010000005.1, on the reverse strand, counting down.
GGTCATCCTGAGCAGATCGGCATCGCTGATATCAACACGCCGGACTACGGCGATCCGGTGCCCGTCGCCGCGGACGAAATCCCTGTGTTCTGGGCCTGCGGCGTCACACCGCAGGCGGTCATCGCCGCGGCCAAGCTGCCCTTCGCCATCACCCACGCGCCGGGCCTGATGCTGATCACTGATCTCAGGAACAAGGATCTCGCCGTCCTCTAGTCAGCCAGCTTGTGCTGCTTTTTGAGCCTTTACCACCGACGTCAACCGCTTCATCGATGCGCTTTCATCAGAGGATCTTGCCATGACCATTACGCGCCGTAACGTCCTGCTTGGAGCCACCGCTGCCGCTGCTCTCGGTCCGATCGCCGCCCGCGCCCAGACGTCGGAAGTGAAGATCGGCGTCATCTATCCGTTCTCGGGCGCCAGCGCCCAGATCGGCGTCGACGCGCAGCGCGCGTTCGAGACGGCGGCCGAGATCATCAACGGCAAATACGACTACGACCTGCCGCTGGCCCGTACCGAGGGTCTGCCGGGTCTCGGCGGCGCCAAGATCAAGCTGGTGTTCGCCGATCATCAGGCGGATCCGCAGAAGGGCCGCGCCGAGGCCGAGCGCCTGATCACGCAGGAGAAGGTCGCAGCCGTCATCGGCTCCTATCAGAGTGCCGTCGCGGTCACCGCGAGCCAGATCTGCGAGCGCTACCAGATCCCGTATCTCTCCGCCGACAACTCCTCGCCGAGCCTGCATCGCCGCGGCTTGAAATACTATTTCCGCGCCGCGCCGCATGACGAGATGTTCTCGCAGGCGATGTTCGACTTCTTCGATGCGATGAAGAAGAAGGGCACCAAGATCGAGACGCTCGCGCTGTTCCACGAGGACACCATCTTCGGTACGGATTCGAGCAACGCCCAGCTCAAGCTCGCCAATGAGCGCGGCTACAAGATCGTCGCCGACATCAAGTACCGCGCCAACTCGCCGTCGCTGTCGGCCGAGGTGCAGCAGCTCAAGGCGGCCAATGCCGACGCGCTGATGCCGTCGAGCTACACCACCGACGGCATCCTCTTGGTCAAGACCATGGCCGAGCTCGGCTACAAGCCGAATGCGATCGTGGCGCAGGACGCCGGCTTCTCGGAGAAGGCGCTGTATGACGCGGTCGGCGACAAGCTCGAAGGCGTGATCTCGCGCGGCTCGTTCTCGCTCGATCTCGCCGCCAAGCGGCCGATGGTCGGCAAGATCAACGACATGTTCAAGGCCAAGTCGGGCAAGGACTTCAACGACTACTCCTCGCGCCAGTTCATGGGCCTGATCGTGATGGCCGATGCCATCAACCGCGCCAAGTCTACCGATGGCGAGAAGATCCGCGACGCGCTGGCCGCGACCGACATGCCGGGCGAGCAGACCATCATGCCGTGGAAGCGGGTGAAGTTCGACGAGAGCGGTCAGAACAACGACGCCGACCCGGTGCTGCTGCAATATGTCGGCGGCAAATTCGTCACCATCTTCCCGACCCAGGCCGCGGTGGCCCAAGCCACCTGGCCGATGAAGTAGCAACCTCGAGTGTCGTCCCGGGCAAGCCGCGACGCGCGTCAGCGCGTGGCGGCGCCGACCCGGGACCCATACTCCGAGGCCGTGGTTGGACGATGATTGGTCGTCGTCGTGCCCCACAAAAACAGTCGTGGTTATGGGTCCTGGCTTTCGCCAGGACGACACCAAGTGTCACATCGAGAGTGGGGCAAGATCTGTGACAGCAGAAACAATCATCCAAAGTCTCGCCAGCGGCCTCTTGATGGGCCTGCTCTACGGCCTGATCGCCGTGGGGCTGGCGCTCATCTTCGGGCTGATGGACGTCGTGAACTTCGCCCATGGCGAGTTCCTGATGATCGCGATGTACGCGACCTTCTTCCTGTTCGCGTTCTTCGCGCTCGACCCGTTGCTTGCAGCGCCGCTGGTCGCCGCGGCATTGTTCGTGTTCGGCGCGGTGGTCTATCTGCTGATCGTCAGATTCGCGGTCCGTGCCAAGGCCAATACCGGCATGGTGCAGATCTTCTCCACCTTCGGGCTCGCGGTGCTGATGCGCGGGGTCGCGCAGTACTTCTTCACGCCGGACTATCGCAGCATTCCGCACTCCTGGCTCGGCGGCAAGACGATCTCGATCGCGGGGATCTACCTGCCGCAGCCGCAACTGGTCGGCGCGCTGATCGCGATCGCGGCCTTCGCCGGGCTCTATTTCTTCATCCATCGCACCGATTTCGGCCGTGCGCTGGAGGCGACGCGTGAGGACGCCGGCGCGGTGGCGCTGGTCGGCATCGACAAGAACAAGGTGTTCGCGCTCGGCTGGGGCCTAGGCGCGGCGCTGGTCGGTCTTGCCGGCGCGGTCATGGCGATCTTCTTCTACGTCTTTCCCGATGTCGGTGCGTCGTTCGCGACCATCGCCTATGTGACGGTGGCGCTCGGTGGGTTCGGTAGCGTGTTCGGTGCCTTCGCCGGCGGCATCGTCGTCGGCCTGGTCGAGGCGATCACCACGCTGATCCTGCCGCCGTCACTCAAGACCGTCGGCATCTACGGCGTCTATCTCCTCGTCGTCTTCATCCGCCCGCGCGGCCTGTTCGGATCGATCTGATGGACAAGGTATTCCTTCAACGTCGCCGGCGCGACCTCATCATTGCGGCATGCCTGGCACTGGTCGCGAGCCAGGTGCCGCGCTACGTCACCGACGTGTACATCCAGAACATGATGATCATGACCCTGATGTATGCAGCGCTGTCGCAGAGCTGGAACATCCTGTCCGGCTATTGCGGCCAGATCTCGCTCGGGCACGCGCTGTATTTCGGGCTCGGCGCCTACGTCACCGCGCTTCTGTACACCAAGTTCGGGATGCTGCCCTGGTTCGGCATGTTCGCCGGTGGGCTAATGTCTGCGGTCATCGCGATGGCGCTCGGCTATCCTTGCTTCCGGCTGGGCGGACACTATTTCGTCATTGCCACCATCGTGATCGCCGAGATCACTCTCGTGCTGTTCCAGAATTGGGAATGGGCGGGAGCAGCGCTCGGCATCACCATCCCGATGTCGAAACAAGATAGTTGGCTCGCGCTTCAATTCGCCAAGAACAAGCTGCCATACTTCTACTTCGCGCTCGCGCTGGCCTGCGTCGCCTGGTTCGTGACCTGGTGGCTAGAGGATTCGAAATGGGGCTATTGGTGGCGGGCCGTGAAGGACAATCCGGTCGCGGCCGAGAGCTTGGGCGTTGTCGTGTTCAATTCCAAGATGGGCGCTGCGGCCGTGTCGGCGTTTCTCGTTGCCGTCGGCGGCGGCTTCTACGCGATGTACGTCACCTATATCGACCCCGAGAGCGTCATGGGCTTCCAGTTCTCGTTGCTGATGGCGCTGCCTGCCGTGCTCGGAGGCATCGGCACCTTGTGGGGCCCGATGCTCGGTGCCGTCATCCTGATCCCGCTGACCGAGCTGACGCGTTCATATATTGGTGGGTCCGGCCGCGGCGTCGATCTCATCGTCTATGGCGGCCTGATCATCGCGATCTCGCTGGCAAGGCCGCAGGGGCTGGTCAGCCTGTTCTCCCGCAAGCCGAAGCGGGCTGCTCAGCCGGTCCGAGAGGCGGTGGCGTCATGACCGCGCTGTTGGAAACCCGCAACATCACCCAGCGCTTCTCCGGCCTGACCGCGAACTCCGACGTCTCGATTTCGGTCGGGCGCGGCGAGATCGTCGGCCTGATCGGGCCGAACGGCGCCGGCAAGTCGACCTTGTTCAACCTGATTGCCGGCGCGTTCAAGCCGACTGAAGGCGCGATCATCTTCGACGGCGAGGACGTCACGGCGCTGCCGGCGGCCGAGCGCTGCCAGCGTGGCATCGGCCGCACCTTCCAGGTCGTGAAGAGCTTTGAGAGCATGACGGTGATCGAGAACGTCATCGTCGGCGCGCTGGTGCGCAACACTGTCATGCGCGAGGCGCGGCGGAAGGCGCATGACGTGCTGGCCTTCTGCGGGCTCGATACGCGTGCCGACGTGCTGGCGAGCGATCTCGTCCCGTCGGAGAAGCGGCGGTTGGAAGTGGCCCGCGCCCTCGCGACCGAGCCGAAGCTGCTGCTGCTCGACGAGGTGCTGACCGGCCTCACGCCCGTCGAGTCGCAGAAGGGCGTCGAACTCGTGCGCCGCGTGCGCGACACCGGCATCACGGTGCTGATGGTCGAGCACGTCATGGAGATCGTGATGCCGCTGGTCGATCGCGCCATCGTGCTCGATCTCGGCAAGGTGCTGATCGAAGGCAAGCCCAAGGATGTCGTCCGCGATCCCAAAGTCATTTCCGCCTATCTTGGAGACCGCCATGCTGTCGGTGCGTGACGTTACCACCGCCTATCAGGGCCTGGTCGCGATCTCGAATGTCTCGATCGACGTCAACAAGGGCGAGATCGTCTGCGTCGCCGGTGCCAATGGCGCCGGCAAGTCGACGCTGCTGAAGTCGATCGCCGGCGCCGAGCGGCCGCGTGCGGGCACTGTCACCTTCGACGGCAATCGCATCGACGGCATGGCGCAGCATCTGATCACCGCCAAGGGCATCGCCTATGTGCCGGAGAACCGCCGGCTGTTTCCGCGGCTCTCGGTGCGCGACAACTTAAGGCTCGGCAGCTATCTGTATCGCGGCGAGGCCAATCGCGAGGAGCCGCTCGACTTCGTGTTCAAGCTGTTTCCGCGGCTGTCGGAGCGGCTGGAGCAGCGCGCGGAAACGCTGTCCGGTGGCGAGCAGCAGATGCTGGCGATCGGCCGCGCGCTGATGACGCGGCCGCGGCTCCTGATGCTCGACGAGCCGTCGCAGGGCATCATGCCGAAGCTGGTCGACGAGATCTTCCAGGCCGTCAAGCGCATCCGCGATGCCGGCATGACCGTGCTGATCGTCGAGCAGCGCATGGCCGAATGCCTGGAGATCGCCGACCGCGCCTACATCCTCCAGACCGGCCGTGTGCTGATGCAGGGCACGGCAGCGGAGATCAGCGGCAACAAGGATGTGCGGAAGGCGTATCTGGGGCTGTGAGTTGATGCCCGTGTAGGGTGGGCAAAGCGGCACCGTCAGGCGCCGCGTGCCCACCGGCGGTGCCGGTGAGGGAGGTCGGTGGGCACGGCGCGCGAGACACCTTTGCAAATGAGCGACGACCGCGGCGCGCCTTTGCCCACCCTACGTTTTCATGCAGCTACACCATGCCCTTACCAGCGTCGGAGCCCTGGCGGCGCTGGCGGGCCTGCAGCACCAGGATCACGGACAGCGCGGCGAAGATCACCACGAACGACACCGCCGAGGTCAGCGTGCCCAGCGCGTAGATGTCGGGCTTCGTCACCGTCGTTGTCAGGCCCTGCAGCTCCAGCGGCAGGGTGTTGACGGAGCCGATCGCCTGGCTGGAGCGGGCGAGCTCGTCCCAGGAGAGCGTAAAGCCGAACAGGCCGATGCCGACCACGCTGGGCAGGATGATCGGCAGCACGACGTGGCGGAAGGTCTGCCAGGGCGTGGCGCCGAGGTCGCGCGCGGCTTCCTCCAGCCGGCCGTCGAAGCGGTTGAAGATCGCGAACATGATCAGGAGGCCGAACGGCAAGGTCCAGGTCAGGTGTGCACCTAAGCCCGAGGTGAACAGGCCCATGGCGGTGGTCCAACCGTCCGCCAGCCAGCCCAGGCCGACATCGGCGCCGTGCTTGTTGATGAAGTCGTCGATCAGCCGGAATTCGAGCGCTATGCCGAGCGAGGTGATGATCGACGGCATGATCAGGCTGGCGATGGCCGTGTAGAACAGCACCGAGGCGCCGCGGAACGGCTTGCGGAAGGCCATGCCGGCGGCGACCGACAGCACCACGGTGATCACCATCACGACGAGCCCGAGCGCCAGCGACCGCTTGAACGCTGCGCCGATATCGACGATGCCGCCGCCGGAAAACACTTTTCCGAACCAGGTCAGCGACACCCCGTTCATCGGAAAGGTGAGGCCGCCGTCAGGCCCCTGGAATGACAGGATGTAGATCGCGATCATCGGCCCATACAGGAACAGCACATAGGCCGAAAAGAACAAGGCGAGGATGTAGAACGAGCGCGGCCGCTTGTCGCCCATGGCTCAGAGCTCCTTGCGCACGTCGACGATCCGCGTCAGCGCGGAGATGATGATGATGGTGATACCGAGCAGGATCACGGCATTGGCGGCGGCGGCCGGGAATTGCAGCGCGGAGAGGCGCGCTTCGATGATCTTGCCGGCGGAGGCAATCTGCTGGCCGCCCATCACGCCGATGGTGACGAAGTCGCCCATGACGATCGTGATCACGAAGATCGAGCCGATCACGATGCCGGGCTTCGACAGCGGAATGACGATGTTGACCAGTGTCTGCCAGCCCGACGCGCCGGCATCATAGGCGGCCTCGATCAGCCGCTTGTCGATGCGGATCATCGAATTGAAGATCGGCACCACCATGAAGAACGTGAACAGGTGCACCAGCGCCAGCACCACCGAAAATTCGGAGAACAGCAGCCATTCGATCGGCTTGTTGACGATGCCCACACCTTGCAGGCCCTGATTGACGAGGCCGTTGCGCCCCAGCAGCGGGATCCAGGCGATCATCCGGATCACGTTCGATGTCCAGAACGGGATCGTGCACAACAGCGACAGCACGATCTGCCAGGTCTTGCTGCGAACGTGGAAGGCGAGGAAATAGGCGACCCAGAAGCCGATCATCAGCGTCAGGCCCCAGGTCAGCAGGCAGAGCTTCAGGGTCTTGAGATAGGTCTTCAGGATGGTGCACAGTTCGGGCAGGTTGGCGACGCAGCCCTCGAACGTGTCGGTGTAGCCGCGGAAGCTGAACGCCGGGATCATCTCATATTCGTTGTAGTCCCAGGCGCTGACGACGACGACGAGCACGAGCGGCAACAGGAAGAACAGCGCGAACACCAGCATCATCGGGCCGGCCTGCAGCCAGGCGATCGAGCGCATGGTGATCTTGCGCAAAGCGCTCTCCGCCGGCGCCACGCTGTCAGGCGAATTGTCGATCGTCACGGCCACGGATGCAACCTGTCGTCCTGTGTGCGGGGAGAGAGACAAGGAGGCCTGCCGCGCGGGAAAGCACGGCGCGGCAGGCCGGGATCGTCACATCAGGCGGCGATGAACTCATTCCATTTGCGGACCATGTAGTCGTTCTCGTCCATGACCGCGTTCCAGCACACGACGTTGCCCATGCGGTCCTCGTAGGAGCCGCCGTCGCGCACGGCGCCGGCCTTCTCCATCAGGGTGCCGTCCGGCGCCTTGATGTCGGCCTTCGCCGGCTTGCCTTCCATCCAATAGCCCCACTCGTCCTCGGTCATGTTGGCCTTGGCGGTGGAGAGCACGGCCGAGTAGTAGCCCTGGCGGTTGAGATAGGCGCCGGCCCAGCCGGACAAGTACCAGTTGACGAACTCATAGGCCCAGTCGAGCTTCGGGCCGCCGGCCACCGCCTTGGAGACGCAGAAGCCCGAGGCCCATGAGCGGTAGCCTTCCTTGAGCGGCTGGAAGGTGCAGGGGATGCCCATCGAGCGCACCTTGGTGACCGCCGGCGACCACATCGACTGGATCACGGTCTCGCCCGAGGCCATCAGGTTGACGGACTCGTTGAAGTCCTTCCAGAACGCGCGGAACTGGCCGGCCTTCTTGGCCTCGGTCAGGACCTTCATCGTCAGGTCGATCTCGGCCTTGGTCATGTTGCCCTTGTCGGCATATTTGTACTGGCCGGTCGCCTCGACGACGAGGGCGGCGTCCATGATGCCGATCGAGGGGATGTTGAGGATCGAGGCCTTGCCCTTGAATTCGGGGTTGAGCAGCTCGGCCCAGGAGTTGATCGGGCGCTTGATCAGGTCGGGACGGATGCCGAGCGTATCGGCATTGTACACGGTCGGGATCAAGGTGACGAACTCGGTCGGCGTCGCCGAGAACGTCTTGGAGTTCGGGCCGTCGAGATAGAGCACCTTCCACGGCGCGGTGCCCTGGCCGCCGATCTTCTTGCCGTTCGGCAGCTCGCCCTTGGTGAAGACGGGCGTGATGTTGTCGAACTCCTTGATCTTGCGCGCATCGAGCGGAAAGATGTTGCCGGACGGCACCAGCTTCTTCAGCGAGAAATATTCGGTGTCGAGCACGTCGAAGGAGTTCGGCTGGGTGATGACGCGCTTGGTCACGTCGTCGGTCGTCGCCGTGATGTATTCGATCTTGATGCCGGTGTCGGCGAGGCACTTCTTCGAGATCTCGTCGCCCTCGTTCACGGCGGTGCCGAGATAGCGCAGCACCTTGGCGTCGGCTGCGTGGACATAGGGCGCGCTGAGCAGCGTGCCCGAGCCGGCGAGACCGGCGACGCCCGCCGCGCCCTTGAGCAGCGTGCGGCGGCTGACGGATGTTGTCTTCGATCGGTCGGTCATGATCATCTCCTTGGGAAAACGAGCAAACGAAATCAGGCGACCAGCTCAGCGGCCGGTGCGGCTGCTGCTGCGGGACGGGTCGTCAGCGCATCGGCGAGCGCCGGATTCCAGGTGACGACGACGCGCTCGCCGATGCTGTGGGTCTGTGCATCGAACTGATCGTCGCTGAGCTGCGCCGAGATCTCGGGGCCGCCATCGGTCGCGACAGCGACCAGCACGTAGGTGCCCTGATATTCGATCTTGCTGATCGTGCCCGACACCGCCGGACCGTCGATCGCAGCGTTCGGCGCCTTGAGCTGGATGCGGTCGACGCGCACCGCGAAGGTCTCGCCATTCACCGGGATCACGTTGTGGCCACCGATGAAGCGGGCGGCGAATTCGGTGCGTGGATGATTGAAGATCTCGCGCGGGCTGCCCTGCTGCTCGATGCGGCCGCCATTCATCAGCACCACGAGGTCGGACAGCGCCATGGCCTCGTCCTGGCCATGGGTGACATGGACGAAGGTGAGGCCGAGCTCGCGCTGCAGCCGCTTCAGCTCGGCGCGCATGCGCAGGCGCAGGAACGGGTCGAGCGCCGACAGCGGCTCGTCGAGCAGCAGGATCTGCGGCGAGGTGATCAATGCGCGCGCCAGCGCCACGCGCTGTTGTTGTCCGCCGGAGAGCTGCGCCGGCAGGCGGCCGGCATAGCCCTGCATGTCCACCAGCTCGAGCAGCTCGCGTGCCTTTGCGTGGCGCTCGGGCTTGGCGACGCCCTTCATCTTCAGCGCAAACGCCACGTTGTCGATCACCGAGAGATGCGGAAACAGCGCGTAGGACTGGAACATCATCGCGGTGCCGCGCCCGGCGGGCGGCAGCTCGGTGACGTTCTTGGCGCCGACGATGATGTCGCCCGATGTCGCCGACTCGTGGCCGGCGATCATGCGCAGGGTGGAGGTCTTGCCGCAGCCGGACGGACCGAGCAGGCAGCAATAGGAGCCGGCGGGAATCCGCAGATCGATCGCGTCGACGGCGGTGACGTGACCGTACATCTTCGTCACCCTCACCAGTTCCAAGCTCGCGCCCGCCGCCATCCGCCCTCCGTCGTCCTGTCGCGTGTCGGTCATGATCGCAGCTCGCTCCATCGGGCGGCTGCGATCCGACCGTCTCATGTCTGCAACGGATATGCCAAGGGTCGCCGTGGGGGCGGGGCGGTGCGCGAAGATTGCGCGCTGGGCGAGATGCGTATGCAACGCTCGAAAGGGCATTCCCCGGTCTAGGCGGCAGCCCGCTCAGATCGGGCGCCGATCCGGCCAAACAGCCGCGCCCACGCCGATGTGGAGGCATTTTGCCCTTGTCCTTTCGTGCTCCGGGCGTGCCGAGCGACGGGCTGCAATCGATGGTGGAAGAGCGGGGCGCATCCTCGCGCCGCGGCAGTGGTGTGCTGCCGGTGCCGTCCTTGTTCGATCGATCCGCCCGTGATTGCTGCCGCAGCCTTATCTTGCCTCAATATTAGGCATCGTTGCCGTCTGGAGGCAAGGCAGCTTGATCAGTGGCAAGGCGGCGCAGGCTCCGCGGCATGCAGGCAGGCCGGGCGGGACGCTAGACCCGCCGTGCCCGCGATCTGGCCTGCGCGGCGGCCACCAGCATGCGCTCAGCGATGTCACGGAGCTCGCTGACCGCGATTGGATCGGAGGCGGCGAACGCGTCATAGGAGTCGGTTGCGATCGGAAACCAGCGATAGAAGCGGGCCTCCTCATAGAGCACCCGGACAGCGGCATCGATCTCGGCTGGCGTTGTTGCGGGATATTGCATGCCCATCCATCCGGACCGGTGGGATCAGTGATGATCGCCGTGATCGGGCAGGCCGAGGCCGAACACTTTCACCAGATCGTCGACCTGTTGCGGCGAGAGGTGACGCGGGTTGAGTCCGCGCAGCAGCAGATACAACTTTGCGGTCTCCTCGAGCTCCTCCATCGCGAACACGGCGGCTTCCAACGTATCGCCGGACACCACCGGCCCGTGATTGGCGAGCAGCACCGAGGCGTATTTGCCGGCGAGACCCTTGATGGCATCGGCTACCGCGGGATCGCCGGGACGATGATAGGGCACCAGCGCGGTCTGACCGCAGCGCATCAAATAATAAGGTGTCAGCGGCGGCAGCGCGGCGCGCGGATCGATGTCCGGCAGCATCGAGATCGCGACCGAATGGGTCGAGTGCAGATGCACCACGGCGCGGGCAGCATTGCGCGTCTGGTACAGCGCGGTGTGCAGCGGCACCTCCTTGGTCGGCGCGTCGCCCGAGACCAGCTTTCCCGCGGCATCGAGCCGCGACAAACGGGCCGGATCGAGGAAGCCGAGCGAGGCATTGGTCGGCGTGACCAGCCAGCCGCCATCATCGAGCCGCACGCTGATGTTGCCGGAAGAGCCCTGCGTCAGCCCGCGCTCGAACAGCGAGCGGCCGAACCGGCAGATGGCCTCGCGAATCGCAGTTTCCGCCACGGGACTTTCCTCGCATTTCGCTCTTTGGCCGCTTTGTCTCACGCTTTGGCAACGCGGCCAAGCCGTGATACCCAGAGTGCAGTCCGGGGCAACCGGACGTCACCAGGAAACGCTTCAGGGATCTGCCGCATGCCGTCGCCATCGCAATTGAAAGTCGCCGTGATCGGGCTCGGCTCGATGGGGTTCGGCATGGCGACCTCGCTGAAACGCGCAGGCTTCGAGGTGACCGGATGCGATGTCTCGGCGGATGCCGTGGCGCGCCTCGTCGCCGACGGCGGCAAGGGCGCGGCGAGCCCGGCCGAGGCGGCGCGAGGTGCCGACATCGTGGTCAGTGTCGTCGTCAACGCGGCGCAGACGGAAGCCATCCTGTTCGGCCCCAGCGGTGCTGCCGAAACCATGCCGAAGGACTCCGTGTTCGTCTCCTCCGCGACCATGGACCCTGACGTCGCGCGGCGGCTCGCGAAGCAGCTCGAAGCCACCGGCCGGCACTACCTCGACGCGCCGATCTCCGGCGGCGCGCAGCGCGCGGCACAGGGCGAGCTGACCATCCTGGCCTCGGGCAGCGCGGCTGCGTTTGCCAAGGCGCGGCCGGCGCTCGATGCGATGGCGGCCAAGCTCTATGAGCTCGGCGATGCGGCCGGGCAGGGCGCCGCGTTCAAGATGATCAACCAGCTGCTCGCCGGCGTGCACATCGCCGCTGCCAGCGAGGCCATCGCCTTCGCCGCCAAGCAGGGCCTCGACATCCGCAAGGTCTATGAGGTCATCACCGCCTCGGCCGGCAATTCCTGGATGTTCGAGAACCGCATGCCGCACGTCCTCGACGGCGACTACACGCCGCGCAGTGCGGTCGAGATCTTCGTCAAGGATCTCGGCATCATCCAGGACATGGCGCGCAACCATCGTTTTCCGGTGCCCGTCTCGGCCGCCGCGCTGCAGATGTTCCTGATGACGTCGGCCGCCGGCATGGGCCGCGACGACGACGCCTCGGTGGCGCGGATGTATGCGCAGGTCACCGGCACGACGCTGCCGGGCTCCTCCAAGTAGCAAGCAGTACGACGAGTTTTCACGCCATGCCCCGTTTCGCCGCCAATCTCTCGATGATGTTCACCGAGCATCCGTTCCTCGATCGCTTCGCGGCGGCCGCCAAGGCCGGCTTCACCGCGGTCGAATTCCTGTTTCCCTATGATCATCCGGCCGAGGAGGTCGGCAAGCGGCTGCACGGCAACGGCCTGACGCAAGCGCTGTTCAACCTGCCGCCCGGCAATTGGGATGCCGGCGAGAAGGGCTTTGCCGCGCTGCCGAAGCGCTTCGATGATCTCAAGGCGAGCCTTGAGACGGCGCTGCCCTATGCCAAGGCCACCGGCGTGAAGCGGCTGCACATGATGGCGGGCATCGCCGAACGTAGTGATGCGAAGGCCGTGGAAGCCTACACCAAGTCGGCGGCCTGGGCTGCGGAGTTCTTCGCGCCCCACGGCCTCGACGTCGTCATCGAGCCGATCAATGCACGCAACGTGCCCGGCTACTTCCTTAACGATTTCGGCTTCGCGCGCGATCTCATCCGCGAGCTGAAGATTCCCAATCTCAAGCTGCAGTTCGACATCTATCACTGCCAGATCATCCATGGCGACGTCACCATGCGGCTGCGCGAGATGATGGACATCATCGGCCACATCCAGATCGCCAGCATCCCCTCGCGCAACGAGCCCGACGGCGAGGAGCTGAACTATCCGTTCCTGTTCGCCGAGCTCGACCGGCTCGGCTATGCCGGCTTCGTCGGCTGCGAGTACAATCCGCGTGGCCGCACCGAGGACGGGCTCAACTGGTTTGCGCCCTACAAGGGAGTGAAGCCGTGACCTTGAAGCTCGGCTGCATCGCCGACGACTACACCGGCGCCTCCGACCTCGCGAACACGCTGACCCGCGCCGGCCTGCGCACGGTGCAGACGATCGGCGTGCCGGCTGATGACCTCACGCTGCCGGAGGTCGATGCCGTCGTGGTGTCGCTGAAGAGCCGGTCGATCGAGGCTTCGCTTGCCGTGGCCCGCTCACGCGAGGCCGACAAATGGCTGCGCGCACGGGGTGCCGACCACGTGCTGTTCAAGATCTGCTCGACGTTCGATTCCACCGACGCCGGCAATATCGGCCCTGTCATGGATGCGCTCGCCGGTGATGCGGGCGACGGCATCGTGCTGGTGACCCCGGCCTTCCCGGAAACCAGGCGGACCGTCTATCAAGGCAACCTCTTCGTCGGCAGCGTGCCGCTCAACGAGAGCCCGCTCAAGGATCATCCGCTCAACCCGATGCACGACGCCAATCTGGTGCGCGTGCTGGCGCGCCAGAGCCGCAGGAAAATCGGCTTGGTCGACCTCGCCGCCGTCGTGCACGGGCCGGAGGCGATCGGCCACAGGCTGCAGGAATTGGCCGCGCAGGGCATTGGTGCGGCGATCGTCGATGCCGTGTTCGACGCCGACCTGATTGCGATCGGCGCGGCCGCCTTGAAGAACCGGGTCTCTGTCGGCGCGTCCGGCATCGGGCTCGGGCTGGCGCGCGCTCTGGTCGAGGCCGGGCACGTGCATGCCCACGGCTTGGCGCATCACGCGGATGCACCTGTCGGCGGCATGGCCGCCTGCCTCGCCGGAAGCTGCTCGCAGGCGACGCTGCAGCAGATCGCGCAGGCCGAGACCATCATGCCGGTGCTGCATCTCGATGCGGCGGGCCTGGTCGCCGGTCCGGACGAGGCGCAGCGCGCGCTGGCCTGGGCGCGTGAGCGCATTGCCAGGGGGCCTGTGCTGATTGCCTCCAGCGCGACGCCGGATCAGGTCAGCGCGCTGCAATCCAGGCATGGCCGCGAGGCGGCGGGGCACGCCATCGAGCAGGCGATGGCCGATCTCGCCGAGGGGCTGATTGAGGCCGGCGTGCGGCGGTTGATCGTCGCCGGCGGCGAGACCTCGGGCGCCGTCGTTGACCGGCTGGGGATTCCCGGCTTCCTCGTTGGTCCAGAGATCGCGGCCGGCGTGCCGGTGCTTCGCGCAATCGGCGCGCAGGGCGGCGACATGCTGCTGGCGCTGAAGTCCGGCAATTTCGGCGGGCCGCAGTTCTTCGCCGACGCGCTCGGGCTGATGCGATAACATCCGCGTCCGCCCAGCTGATTCCGATTTCATCATCTGCATATTCCGTGAGCCGGCTGGCCGCGCCGTCGCGCGCGCTGCCGCCATAAGCATCGGGACGCACACCGAAAAAGCAGAAGTTTTTTGCGTGTAATGCCCGATAACTCCCGTAAATTAACGGTCTCTAGGGACCTCACCGCTATACCTCCGGTACGGACCGTCGCGTGACGCGTCCATCTGTGGGTAGGGCAATGAAACTGAATCGGATCGGCTACAAACTCGGGCTTGCTGGCGCCATCGGCGCATCTCTCGCGGTCGGCATGATCGCAAATCAGATGATTGCCGAGAGAGCGGTCAACGAAGCCAATCAGCGGGCGGAGAGCTCCCGGCGCGTGGTCGAGAGCGTCATGTCGGCCAGCATCAACATGCAGCAGACCCAGCTCGCGGGCCGCTCGGCCCGGCTGGCGCGGGTGCCGGCCGATGCCGAGAAGGCCGCTGCCGACATTCAGCAGTTCTCGGCCGCGATGGTCACGGACATCGACGGCGCCCTTGCGAACGTGGCGACGGCCGAAAATCGGTCTCGGCTGAGCCGGCTCAAGGAGCTGATGACGAACTACGCCGCCGGCGCGGTGGAGCTTGCCCAGGCGCAGAAGGCGCTGCTGCTGCAGATCGACAAGCGGAGCGCGGTCTCCAACGAGTGGACCAACGGTCTCAAGGCGCTGCTCGCCTCGCCGGCGCTGCCGAAACTTGCCTTCCGCGAGCGCGTCGAGCGGCAGCTTCATGCGGCCGATGCCAAGCTGAACTACATGCGGTCCCAGGCCTGGCGGTTCGGCATGACCGGGGATGCCGTGACGATCGCGCATCTGAAGCAGACGGTGCCGATCCTGAAGAGCTCGCTGACCGATGCCCGCATGCTGGCCGATGACCGCGAGATCCAGGCGACGATCAGCAAGCTCAACGGCATCGCGTCGGACTTCGTCGCTGCGAACGACGAGGTGGTCAAGATCGAAGGAATCAAGGAAGCGGTGCTGCGCGACCGTACGCTGGTCTATCTCGGCGAGGCTGGCGAGCTCATGACGGCAGCGATCCAGGATGCCCGCGCGCGCAACGCCAGCGCAAGATATGATGCCGACGAGGTGGCCGCGCAGGCGAGCCGTATCATGCTGGTCGTCGGACTGGCCGTCCTGGCATCCGTGCTCAGCTCGGTCGTCTTCTCGTTCCTGGGAATCGCCCGTCCGTTGACCCGGCTCAATGCGGCGCTCGGCGAGATGGCGCGCGGCCGGCTCGACATCGTCATCCCCGGTGCATCGCGCGGCGACGAGATCGGCGATCTTGCCAAGACCGTGACGGTGATCCGGGGCAACGCGGAGGAGAAGGCGCGTGCCGAGGCCGAAACGAAGAATGCACAGGACGCGATCGCGGCGCGCCAGCGCAAGGCCGACATGCAGCGGCTGGCCGAGCAGTTCGAGGCCGCGGTCGGCGAAATCGTGAACACCGTCTCGTCGGCCTCGAGCCAGCTCGAGCAGTCCGCCACCACGCTGACCCAGGCCGCGACGCGCTCGCAGGGCTTGACGACGGCGGTTGCGTCAGCCTCGGAGGAAGCCACGACCAACGTCCAGTCGGTGGCGTCTGCGACCGAGCAGATGGCCTCTTCGGTCACCGAGATCAGCCGCCAGGTGCAGGAATCGGCGCGCATCGCCAACGACGCCGTCGGCCAGGCCCGCACCACGACCGGGCGTGTCAGCGAGCTGTCCAAGGCGGCCACCCGCATCGGCGATGTCGTCGAACTGATCAACACGATTGCCGGCCAGACCAACCTGCTGGCGCTCAACGCCACCATCGAGGCGGCGCGCGCCGGCGACGCCGGCCGCGGCTTCGCGGTCGTCGCCTCCGAGGTCAAGGCGCTGGCGGAGCAGACCGCGAAGGCAACCGGCGAGATCGGCCAGCAGATCTCGAGCATCCAGGTCGCGACGCAGGAGTCGGTCAGCGCCATCAAGGAGATCTCCTCCACGATCGAGAAGCTGTCGGAAATCTCCTCGACCATCGCAGCGGCCGTCGAAGAGCAGGGTGCGGCGACGCAGGAGATCTCACGCAACGTTCAGCAGGCCGCGCATGGCACGCAGCAGGTCTCGTCCAACATCGCCGATGTCGAGCGCGGCGCGGCCGAGACCGGGTCGGCCTCGGCCCAGGTGCTCTCAGCGGCACAGGCGCTGTCCGGCGACAGCAATCGCCTCAAGCAGGAGGTCGCGAGCTTCCTCGGCTCGGTGCGGGCGGCGTAACGCTGAGCCGCGGAAGCGACGAACTGCTGGTCGCGCGGGGGATTGGAAGGCCGGAGCATCGAACGCTCCGGCCTTCTGCGTTTTCTGGCCCAACAGGGACTGTCCGCGGCCCCGTCGCCCGCGGCTTTTCTGTTCGCGCTACATCGACGCCGGAAAACTAACCTGCGCAGTCAATCTGCGTTTTTAACTTGCATTAAGAGTCGGCGTGTAGGGTCTGGTCATTCGCGGCCAACGCGCAGTCGAGCCCCACGGGCAAACGGCGCTTCTCTCGTTCGGTCGCACGGCATGAGATGACGCGCCGCACGGCCAAGCCGGAGCGCGTTACCGATCTGGACGGGCAACGATCACTTTTCGATCGCTGTTCCGTATTTGCACGGACACGGTCTTAACCAGACTTAATTTGGGCTCCCGTAGCTTTCACGCGTGGGCTGCGGGCCCGTTTGCGTGACGACGAGGCGAGCCCACGCCCGTCGACGTGATCTGTCCCCGAGCGCCCCCAGCATGAGTCGCGCCGTGGAGACCGACATGTCCTTTGCAATGCCCCATCGCCTCAAGCTCACCATCGGGATCAAGATCTATGCCCTGATCGGTCTGAGCTTCCTCGGCCTGATCGGCCTGACTGCCTTCAATTCCCGCGAGCTCGCCGCGGGCCTCAAGCAGCAGAAGCAGCTCGAGCTCCGGCATCTGACCGAGCTCGCGCTCGGCATCTTCGCCGAGGAGCATGCGGCCGCGCAGAAGGGGACGATCTCGGTCGCCGAGGCGCAGAAGCGCGCTCTCGAGCGCGCCTCCCAGCTGCGCTATGGCGGCAACGAGTATTTCTTCGTCACGGACATGACCGCGAAGATGCTGATGCATCCGATCTCGACCAAGCTGGTCGGGCAGGACGTCGCGGACATGAAGGATCCGAACGGCAAGAAGCTGTTCATCGAGATGATCGATGTGGTTCGCCAGCATGGTCGCGGCTTCGTCGACTACGATTGGCCGAAGCCCGGCTCCGAGACGCCGCAGCCCAAGCTGACCCATGTCGCGGGGTTCGCACCCTGGAATTGGCTGGTTGGAACCGGCGTCTATATCGATGACCTCTCGGCGCAGGCCTGGGCCTCGACGCGGCAGTCGTTGACGGCGGCCGGAATCGTGCTGCTGATCCTGCTCGTCGTGTCGACGCTCGTCGGGCGCGGCATCACCAACCCGCTGCATCGCATGACCAGCGCGATGAAGAGCCTCGCCGGCGGCCGTCTCGACGTCGAGGTCCCCGGCGTGGGACGCGGCGACGAGATCGGCGAGATGGCCGGTGCCGTCGAGGTGTTCAAGAGCAATGCGGTCGCACGTCACGCGCTGGAAGCGGAGCAGAAGGAAGCCGAGCAGCGGGCGCTGGCCCGCCGCAAGGCCGACATGCACAAGATGGCCGACGACTTCGAAAGCGCCGTTGGCGAGATCGTCGAGACGGTCTCGTCGGCTTCGTCCAGGCTGGAAGTGTCGGCGGATACGTTGAGCAAGACGGCGGTCCGCGCCGGCGAGCTCGCAACCACGGTGGCGGCCGCGTCGGAGGAAGCGTCCACCAACGTGCAATCCGTCGCCTCGGCCACCGAGGAGATGACGTCCTCGGTCACCGAGATCGGGCGCCAGGTGCATGAATCGGCGCGCATGGCCAATGAAGCGGTCGAGCAGGCGAAGAAGACCAACGAGCGGGTGAGCGAACTGTCGCGCGCGGCGAGCCGCATCGGCGACGTGGTCGAGCTGATCAACAGTATTGCCGGGCAGACCAATCTGCTGGCGCTGAACGCCACCATCGAGGCGGCGCGTGCCGGCGAGGCGGGGCGGGGCTTTGCCGTGGTCGCCGCCGAGGTCAAGGCGCTGGCGGAGCAGACCGCCAAGGCGACCGACGAGATCGGCCAGCAGGTGGCCGGCATCCAGGCGGCGACACAGGAATCGGTCGCGGCGATCAGGCTGATCTCCGGCAGCATCGAGCGGCTGTCGGAGGTTTCCTCGACGATTGCGGCCGCTGTCGAAGAGCAGAACGCCGCGACCAAGGAAATCTCGCGCAACGTGCAGCAGGCGGCGCACGGCACGCAGCAGGTTTCCGTCAACATCACCGACGTGCAGCGCGGCGCGACCGAGACCGGCTCGGCGTCGACCCAGGTGCTGGAGGCGGCCCAGGGTCTGTCGACAGACAGCAACCGCCTGAAGCGCGAGGTCAGCCGCTTCCTGCAGACGGTCCGCGCGGCCTGAGAGGCCGGCAGCAATCTCATCAGCTAAATCAGCGACCCGACCAACGTGTCTCAACGAGTTTGAAGCTCCGCCATGATCACCTTTCTTGACTTCCGGCCCCGCCACGAGGTGGTAAGCCGGATGCGATCGTTCGCGAATTCCTCGGCGATCATCCTCGCCCTCATGTTCACTACATCGATCCATGCAGCACCCGGCGACAACCTCGCCGTTGTGCGCGACCTCAGTGGCAGGATCGGTCCCGTCATCGGGGCGGCCCTTGCCTGCAGCGATATCCCTCGGCCGCGTATCCAAGCCATCATCGGCAAGTTCCAGGCCGTCATCCGGGAGGCCTCGAACAACGACGGCGATCGAAACGAGCTGACGCGCCAGTTCGACCGCTTCATCGCCGACGGTCGCGCGGCCGAGGCGAGTGGCCGCCAGGACTGCCGACGAGCCGAGCTCCAGCTCGGAGACATCGAGCGATCGATCGGCGCACCGGCAACGGCGGCCGGCGCGCCGCCGGATGCGATGCTCCCGGTCGCTGCGGCTGGTGCGACGAGTGTTGTGCCTGCTCCATCGGTTCGCGGCGTCACGGAGCGTGACATCACGTTCGGCAGCGTCTTGCCGCTGTCGGGCGCGAACAAGGAATCAGGACGTCTGCTCAAGGTCGGTATCGAAGCCGCCTTCAACCATGCCAACGACACTGGCGGGGTCAATGGCCGGATGCTCAAGCTCGCCGTCGCCGATGACGGCTATGATCCGAACCGCACGCTCGATGCCATGAAGCAGCTCTACGAGAAGGAGCGCGTGTTCGGCTTCGTAGGCAGTTTCGGGACCGTGACCGCGGCCGTTGCAATTCCATATTCGCTCGAGCGCCGGATGCTGTTCTTCAGCCCCTACACCGGTGCGAACGTCTCGCGCCACGATCCGCCGGACCGCTACGTCTTCAACTATCGCCCGAGCTATTCGGAAGAAGCCGATGCGCTGGTCCGTTATCTGGTGAAGCTGCGCCGAGTGCCGCCGCGCCAGATCGCGCTGTTCGCGCAGGACGATTCGTTCGGGGATGCAGGCTTTGCCGGCGTGGCGAAGGCATTTCGCGTCCTGGGCCTCAGCGACGCTGCGATCCTGCGCGTCAACTACACCCGCAACACCGTGGATGTGGAGCCCGCGATCAACCAGCTCAAGGCACAGAAGGTGCCCGTCCGTGCGGTCATCATGGTCGCGACTTCGCGCGCGGCAGCGAAGTTCATCGAAAAGGCGCGCGACGCGCTTCCCGGCGTCGTTTTCGTCAATGTGTCGGCGGTCGGTGCATCGGCGCTTGCCAACGAGCTCATGCTGCTTGGTTCGCGCTACGCCTCCGGGGTCATCGTGACCCAGACCGTTCCCGCCGTCTCCGGCTATTCGAGCGTGGTGCTCGACTACAAGGCCGCGCTGGCGAAGCATTTCCCCGGCGAGCCGCCGGACTACACCTCGCTCGAGGGCTACATCGAGGCGAGCATCCTGATTCAAGCCCTGAAGAAGGCCGGTCCGCAGCTCGATACCGAGCGGTTGATCGATACCCTCGAGTCGATGCGTAACATCGATCTCGGTCTTGGAGCCTTGCTCAACTTCGGCCCCGCCGAACATCAGGCCTCGCACAAGATCTGGGGCACGGCGCTCGACGAGACCGGCGCCTATCAGGCGATCGAGCTGGAGTGACCCGCGGCGCGGGCTAAAAAGGGGGAGCGAGCGCCAGCATGTGCGGCCCATGGCGGCCGCATCGCAAGCGCGAGATGCAGCAGCTCGCAATCATCGAGAAGCTGTCGGAGATTTCTTCGGCCATCGGCTGCAGATGCCGTCGGGCGACACCCCCCCTCAGGCGCGAGGTCGAACGTTTCCTGGTCGCGTCGGCCACCGAGGAGCTGTCCTCCTCGGTGACCGAGATCAGCCGCCAGGTGCCGGAATCGGCCCGCATCGCGAGCGAGCCCGTCAACCGGGCGCGGCGGACAAACGACCAGGTGAGCGAACTGTCCAAGGCCGCCGCGCGGATCCGCGACGTCGTCGAGCTCATCAACACCATCGCCGGCCAGACCAACCTGCTGGTGCTCTAGGCCACCATCGAAGCGGCGCGCGCCAGCGAAGCCGGCCGCGGCTTCGCGGTGGTTGCCACCGAGGTCAAGGCGCTGGCCGGGCAGACCTCGAAGGCGACCGGCGAGATCGGTCAGCAGATTTCCGGCATCCAGAGCGCGATCCAGGAATCGGTCGGCGCCATCAAGGAGATTTCCGGCGCCATCGAGCGGCTCTCGGAGATCGCCTCGACCATCGCTGCTGCGGTCGAGGAGCAGGGGGCGGCGACGCAGGAGATTTCCCGCAACGTCCAGCACGCCTCGCAGGGCACCAAGGACGTCTGGTCCAACATCATCGAGGTGCAGGGCGGCGCCAATGAAACCGGCTCCGCCTCGTCCGAGGTGTTGTCCGCCGCGCAGGCGCTGTCGTCCGACAGCAACCGGTTGAAGGCCGGAGTCAGCCGATTCCTGGAGACTGTCCGCGCCGCCTGAGTGCGCACGGCCGCCGATGATAGGAGGGCGCGGCTGCGCAAGCCGCGCCCTTTGCTTTGCCCGCCGGACAACGGCAACCGCCCATGAATGGGGTCCAGCGATCCGTATTTCAACGGTTGCGGCACTTTATCTTAGGTTAATCGGCGACTGCGACAATGGACGCATCGTTTGCAGCAAAATTAGCCATGCCGATGCCGGCATGGCTCGAAAGACTCGCCATGCGTAAGAATTTGCCGGCCACCAACGTCGAGTATCCGATCACGGATGACACGCTGATCGTGTCCAAGACCGACACGAAGGGCAAGCTGACCTTCTTCAACCAGGATTTTGTCGATGCGGCCGGCTTCACCGAAGCCGAGCTGATGGGGCAGCCGCACAACATCGTGCGTCATCCGGACATGCCGCCTGAAGCCTTCGACAATCTCTGGACCACGCTCAAGGCCGGCCGTCCCTGGGTCGGCGCGGTCAAGAACCGCCGCAAGAACGGCGACTATTACTGGGTGCTGGCGACGGCGTCGCCGATTTGCAAAGACGGCCAAGTCGTCGGCTACACCTCGGTGCGCACCAAGCTGCCCGCCGACCAGCGCGCGGAGGCCGAGCAGGTCTATGCGGCGATCCGCGAAAGGCGGCCGCATGGTTACAAGATCGACGACGGCATCGTCCGCCGCCGCTCGGTGTTCGACCATCTCTCGATGTTCACCGGCTCGATCGCGGCAAGGCTGCGAACGCTGGTCGGATTGCAGACGCTGTTCCTGCTCGTGCTTGGCGTCATCTCGTTCGGGGAGGGCGGGCTCGCCGGAATGACCGCCGTGGCGATTGCTGCCGCTGGTGTCGTGCTGTGTGGTCTGGTCGGGCTGCGTACGATGAACGTGATCGTGGCGCCGCTCGATCATCTGAACGAGACGATGGAGAGCATCACCCAGGGCACGCTCGACACCCGCATGCGCATCGAGCGCGACGACGAGATCGGCCGCGCCTTGCGTAACCTGCAGACCGTTCAGACGATGGTGCGGTTCAACGACAGGGAGCTCGGAGAGCAGGAGCGGCGCGCAGCCGCCGCGCGCAAGCGGGAGATGTCGGAGCTCGCCAACGGTTTCGAAGGCGCCATCGGCAACATCGTCAATACGGTGTCCTCGGCCTCCAGCGAGCTCGAGAGCTCGGCCAACTCGCTGTCGAGCACCGCCGTGCGGGGGCAGGAGCTTTCCACCACTGTTGCCGCGGCCTCCGAAGAGGCGTCGGCCAATGTTCAGGCCGTCGCGTCGGCGACCGAGGAGCTCACCTCGTCGGTCCGTGAGATCAGCCGCCAGGTGCAGGAGTCCGCGCGCATCGCTTCCGATGCGGTCGAGCAGGCACGCCGCACCAATGATCGTGTCGGCGAGCTGTCGAAGGCGGCGACCCGCATTGGCGACGTCGTCGAGCTGATCAACACGATCGCCGGGCAGACCAATCTGCTGGCGCTCAATGCCACCATCGAGGCCGCGCGGGCGGGCGAGGCTGGCCGCGGCTTTGCCGTCGTCGCCTCCGAGGTCAAGGCGCTGGCCGAGCAGACTGCAAAGGCGACCGGCGAGATCGGCCAACAGATTTCCGGTATCCAGGGGGCCACGCAGGAGTCGGTCGGCGCCATCAGGGAGATCTCGACGACGATCGAGCGGCTGTCGGAGATCGCCGCGACGGTGGCGGCCGCGGTCGAGGAGCAGGGCGCAGCGACCGCCGAGATCTCGCGCAACATCCAGCACGCCGCCGCGGGTACACAGCAGGTGTCCGCCAACATCACCAACGTCCAGCGCGGCGCCAGCGAGACCGGCGACACCTCGGGGCAGGTGCTCAGCGCCGCGCGCCAGCTCTCCGGTGATAGCGAGCGTCTCAAGCAGGAGGTCGGCCGCTTCCTGCAATCGGTTCGCGCCGCCTGATCCGCGACATGACGAAGCCGGCGACAGCGGCCGAGATTGCCCGCTGTCGCGTCCGATAGTCGAACGACACAGCCCCGACCGATAGCCGCGGGCACAGCCGATGACGCCGCGGCGAACCACGTCGACGTGGACGCTCATGCGTGCGCCGTTCGTCAGCCGGCGCCCCGCTCGACCGGATCATCCCCGACCGTTGCAGACTCCCCACACCTGACGCCCCGGCCAGAAAGGCCGTTGTGGCGCCATAATCCCGCTAAGGTGCAGAGATTAACTTGTGCTAGAGTATTTATTCAACCAGCGGTACATTTAGTGGCAGGCAATGTGATTGCGAGCAGACCTTCGCGCAGGACCCTGGTGCTAACGGCCGCGACGGCCGCGGTCGCCTTGGGTCTCGATGCGGGGATTGCCGTGGTTGCCGCCAAGCCGCGCCGCCGCACTGAGGATCCCGCGCACGGCTATCGCCGGATCACGATCGGCGAGGCGGAGGTGATCGCCCTCTACGACGGTGTGTGGGAAAAGCCGCACGAGGCCGGCTTCATCGGCAATGCCAGCATCGGCGACGTGAAGGAAGCACTGCGCGCTGCGGGTCTGAGCCCCGCCTTCGTCCCGGTCCCGATCTCCACCTTCGTGGTGCGGCTGAAGGGCAAGACCGTGCTGTGCGATGCCGGCGGCGGCGGTCAGGTCCAGGGCTACAATTCCGACTCGATCTTCATTTCGGGCCGCCTGCTGGACAATCTGAAAGCAGCCGGCATTCGCCCGGAGGACATCGACACCATCCTGATCTCGCACTTCCATCCCGATCATATTTTCGGACTGCTCGGCGAGGACACCAACGCGCCGGTGTTTCCCTCCGCCGAGATCATCGTGGCTGCGGCCGAATACAAATTCTGGACCGATGCATCTCTGACCAGCCGGCTGCCGCCGTGGCGGCAGTCGCTGGCGCGCCGCATCCAGAGCGTGATCCCGGGCTGGAAGAACGTGCTGCCGGTCGAGGGCGAGGACGAGGTGGTGCCCGGCATCCGCTTCGTCAGCGTCCCCGGTCATACGCCGGGGCACACCGCGTTTCATCTCAGCTCCGGAGCGGAGCAACTGATGATCTCGGGCGACACCGCCTATGTGCCGGCGTTGTGCCTGCGCCATCCCGAATGGCACGGCGCCTATGACCAGGACGGCGCGGCTGCCGAGGTCAGCCGGCGCAGATTGCTCGATCGTATCGTTGCAGAAAAGATGTTGGTTTGTGGATCTCATTTTCCGTGGGCCGCGTTCGGTCGGCTCACCCGCGATGGCGCCCATTATGCGCTCGACCTGCTCCCCGCGTGATCCCGAACCGGCCTCGGAAGAGAGGCTCGGGATCGCGCCATGACGACGCATTATGAGGTGCTCGGCGTATCGCCGCGGGCCGATCTCGACACGATCAAGCGGGCATTCCGCCAGGCCGCCAAGGCGCACCATCCCGACCTCCGGGGCGGCGCCGATCCGGCGTCGGAGCACCAGCTCAAGTTGATCATCGTCGCCTACAACGTGCTGCGCGACCCTGACCTGCGCGCCGAATACGACGCCCATCTTGCTTCTGAGCGCGACCGCGTCCGCCGCGAACGCTGGGACGCCATCCTGCAGTTCACCGCGGCGACCGCCGTGCTCAGCGCGATCCTGATCGGCCTCGAGATTCTGCTCTTGCCCTCCGCCGGTGATTGGATGAACAGGCCGGCGACGCGCTCGATCGTGACACCGTCGCCGCAGGCCCGATCGGGGCCGCAGCGCAAGGTCGCAGGTGAGACCGTCCCGGCGCCTGCCGTCCAGGACGCGACCGGAGCCGTGCTGCCGGTGCCGCCTCCGCCGGCAGAGCCGAGAGCCGCAGAGCAGGTCGTCCCGGCTGCACCGACGACCGCCGCATCCTTCCTGAAGCGGGGGATGGACCGCAGCCGGCAGGGCGATCTCGAGCGCGCTGTCGCTGATTTCGACGAAGCGATCCGGCTCGCGCCCCGCAATGCCGATCTCTATCGCTATCGCGCCAGGGATCTGGTCCGCATGGGCCGCATCGACCGCGCGCTTGGCGATTTTGAGCGGGCGATCCGGCTGGATCCGAACGACCCGGTGCTGTTTCACGATCGTGGCCTTGCGTTCCAGCGCAAGGGCGATCTCGACGAGGCCCTTGTCGATCTCGACCACGCCGTGCGCATGGGCTTCAGCGATGCCGGAATGTACAGCGACCGTGGCGCGGTATGGCTGGCGAAGGGGCGCTACGACCGCGCGCTCGCCGACTTCAACCAGGCCCTCAAGCTGGATCCGGAATTGGCGATCGCGGCCGCACGGCGGGATGAGGCCCTCGCGCGCAAGCGCGACCAGCAATTGGCGGGCGACGACCGCGCGCCTCCGGCGGCTGCGGAGACCACGGGCACGGTGCCTGCCGACGTGAAGCCCAGGCGTAGCGGGCGCTGAGCGCCGGACCGTGATCTGCGCTCCGACATCCGGGAGACGGTGAGCAGCGTTGTGCTCACACCCGTCGGTGCGGCCGTTCCATTGCGCGCCGGTCTGCGATCCAGGAGCGCGCCATGACCGTCTACGTGTCCGTCACCGACTTCCGCGGCTGGCGCGATTCTGGTGGCACACGCTGCGCGCCGTCCGCCAGGCGCGTGCGGCTCCCGGGAATCTGCGCGTCGAGCTTCGTCCGGTGAATGGCATCTATCATACGCTGACGGTCTGGAGCGACGAAGCCAGCATGCGCGCCCATGTCAGAAGCGGCGCGCACCGCCGCGCCATGATCGGCTTCTGCGACCTCGGCGGCGGCAGGACGCTCGGCTTCGTGGCGGACAGCGATCCTGATCCTGATTGGGACACGGCCTATGCGCGCTGGCAGCGTGACGCGCGGGAGGTGTGAGGCGACGGAAGCGAACTAATTCGTCCGCCACTCCGGCACACCATCGGCGGCCATCGTGATCGTGCCGAGCGCGCCGACCGGCGTCCTGTCCTGATCCATCAGCCGCGCCAGCGTGGCTGCGTCCTGCGCCGGAACGCGCGCCAACGTGCGCGTGTCCTGCTCGGTGCGCAGCATCGCAACGCCATGCTCGACCTCGCCGTTGCGATCAAACAGCGCGGTGAAGCTTTCGACCCGGCCGCCGCCGCCGGCTTCGCTGACGAACGCCGGTGCGGCGGCGCGATGCCGATCGGCCTCGGCCTGCACGCTCACCTCCTGCGACAGGGATGACGGCGGCTCGCGCGAGATCACCAGCGCATGATGCTTGGTGACGAAGCCGCCTTGGCCGTACAGCAGGCCGCGCCTGGCGCCGCCGCGCAGCCGCCGCACCATCGCGCAGGCGGCATGCGTCATGTAGGTGTTGAGCGGCGCGCCGAAGAAGGTCAGCCCGCCGGTGACGGTTGGCTCCACGTCGGCGCCGAGGCCGAGGATCCGCCGTGCCATCTTCGGCACGCAGGGAAAGCAGCTGTAGAGCTCGATGACGTCGAACGCCGCGCCGTTGCCGCCGACGATGTTCATCGCGGCCCGCAACACGGCGTTCTGCGGATGACTCTCGGCGAACTGATCGCGCGTGAGGTAGTCGCGCGGATCCTCCGCCGCTGCGCCACCGAGCGGATAGATCATGCGGCTGTCGGCAATGCCCGCCGCACGCGCCTTGGCCAGGCTGGTCAGGATCAGCGCCGCGCCCATGTTGACCATGGGATTGGCGACCATCAGCTTGGTGTAGGGCCAGGCGATCGGGCGGTTGTCGGCTGACGGCGTCGTGATCTCGTCCGGCGCGAAGTGCCGCTTCAGCCAGGCGTTGGGATTATAGGCGGCGACCGCGGAAAAGCGCGACCACAGCTCGCCGGATTCCGCGAGCGCCTGCCGCGGCGTCTGGCCCCATTTGGCGGCGCTCGCGACCTCGTAGAACGGATAGACCGAGACCGGGCGGAATACGCCGAGCTTCACCGCCAGCGGCTTCTGGAACGCGGCGCCGCGCTTCGGCTCCTCGACGTCGTGGGCGAACGGCGTCCACCGCAGGGGCACGCCGGCGCGTTCGGCCTTGGTCGCGGTCGATTGCGCCTCGGCGCCGCAGACCACCGCGACCTCGCATTCGCCGCGCGCGATGCGCAAGGCGGCCTCGTGCAGAAAGCGGATCGGGCTCTCGCCGCCGACCGGACCGTAATGGCAGTGCGCCGGCGTCACGCCGAGCCGCTGCGCGAGAAGCTGCTCGGGATCGCGGTAGCGCCAGCTCAGGAAGTTGACGACGTCGAGCGAGCCGATGTCGTGGATGAGCTTGGCGCCCGCGTCATTTTCCGCACGGCGGATCGCCTGTTCGAGCAGCGTCAGCGGCTCGAGACCGTCGCCGATGTCCTTGGGACGATCGACGATCTCGCCCACGCCGACGATCACGGGAATGCGGTCGGGGGGCAGGGTACTTGCAGTCATCGGCGTTTCCAAGAGCCGGCCCGTGACGGACCGTCATTGTTGTCTTGTCTCCGTTCTGTCATCGCAGGTTCGACCGCGCAATGCAGAAAATGCTGATGGCGCCCGCGCGCAGCATGGCTTCCGCTTCACGGCAGATGCGCCTAAAACGCTCGCTCCTGACGCTCACGCCGGAGTCTGCCGTGTCTGAACAGAACAGCTATGTGCCGCCCAAGGTCTGGACCTGGAACAAGGCCAGCGGCGGCCGCTTCGCCAACATCAACCGGCCGATCGCAGGTCCGACGCACGAGAAGGAATTGCCTGTCGGCCGTCATCCCTTGCAGCTTTATTCTCTGGGAACGCCCAACGGTGTGAAGGTCACAGTGATGCTCGAGGAGCTGCTGGCGCTCGGCCACAGCGGCGCCGAATACGACGCCTGGCTGATCCGGATCGGCGAGGGCGATCAGTTCGGTTCGGGCTTCGTCGCCATCAATCCCAATTCCAAGATCCCGGCGCTGCTGGATCGCAGCGGGCCCGAACCGATCCGCGTATTCGAGTCCGGCGCGATCCTGGTGTATCTGGCCGAGAAGTTCGGCGCCTTCCTGCCGACCGAGCCGGCCAAGCGCGCCGAATGCCTGTCCTGGCTGTTCTGGCAGATGGGTGCTGCGCCCTATCTCGGCGGCGGCTTCGGCCACTTCTATGCCTATGCGCCGACCAAGATCGAGTATGCCATCGACCGCTTCGCGATGGAGGTGAAGCGCCAGCTCGACGTGCTCGACCGCCGTCTCGCCGAAAGCGAGTATCTCGCCGGCCCCGACTACACCATCGCCGACATCGCGGTGTGGCCGTGGTACGGCGCGCTCGCCAAGGGCCTGCTCTACGAAGGCGGCGAGTTCCTCTCGGTGCAGGACTACAGGAATGTTCAGCGCTGGACCGACCAGATCGCGCAGCGCTCCCCCGTGAAGCGCGGCCGCATGGTCAACCGCGTCTCCGGCGATCCAAAGAGCCAGCTCCACGAGCGCCACGACGCCAGCGACTTCGACACCAAGACACAGGACAAGATCGGGCAGGGCACGTAGTTGCGCGTGTAGGGTGCACACAGGCGCGGCGAGCTCATCGCGGCGTGCAACAACTGTGGAGCGCGCCGTGCCCAATGTCGTCCCTCGCCGGCGCCGTCGGTGGGCACGCGCCGCCTGACGGCCCGCTTGCCCGCCCTGCGGTTCGATGCACGATTGCTCTTGTTGCACGTGCGAAGTCTCGGCCGTTGCCGCGCTGCGATGCCATGATTGCGGACGTTCACGGCTTTTCTCGCAGTGAGAGAATGTGCAACGATCAATTCGCAGCGGCCGTGCATGCCGCCAGATTTCGATGAGAGCCGGCGGTGATGACCGCGGGTTCAAAACGACCACTCCGGAGGGAGTTGCATGATCGACAGACGTGATCTGCTCAAGGGAGCGGGGATGGCTGCTTTGCTGGGCAGCTTCGGCACGACCCGTGCGCTGGCCGAGGAGACGGTGACGTTGCCCTTCGCCAATGGCGAGCGCCCGCTGGTGAAATATCCGCAGAAGCGACCGATGATCGGTCTGACCAGCCGGCCGCCGCAACTCGAAACGCCATTCGGGGTGTTCAATGACGGCGTGATCACGCCGAACAATGCCTTCTTCGTCCGCTATCATCTGGCGGGCCTGCCTTACGATCTCGATCCGGACAAGTTCACGCTCGCGATCAGGGGAAAGGTCGACAAGCCGCTCAAGCTGTCGCTCAAGGACATCCGCAAGATGAAGGCGACCGAGATCGTCGCCGTCAACCAATGCTCCGGCAACAGCCGCGGTTTCTTCGAGCCGCGCGTCGCAGGCGGCCAGCTCGGCAACGGCGCCATGGGCAATGCGCGCTGGCGTGGCGTGCCGCTCAAGACCGTGCTCGACATGGCGGGTGTTCAGGCCGGCGCCAGACAAGTCACCTTCGGCGGCATGGACGGTCCGGTGATCGACAAGACGCCGGATTTCGTAAAAGCGCTCGACCTCGATCACGCTATGGATGGCGAGGTGATGCTGGCCTACGGCATGAACGGCGAGGATCTGCCGTTCCTGAACGGCTTTCCGCTGCGCCTGATCGTGCCCGGCTACTACGGCACCTACTGGGTCAAGCACCTCAACGAGATCACTGTCATCGACAACGTCTTTGACGGCTTCTGGATGAAATCGGCCTATCGAATTCCGGACACGCCGAACAATGCCGTCGAGCCCGGAACCACGCCGAAAGCGACGATCCCGATCAACCGCTTCACGGTCCGCTCATTCATCACCAGCCTGGCCGACGGCGCAAAGCTCAAGGCGGGCAGGGCAATGCTGCGCGGCCTCGCATTCGACGGCGGAACGGGAATCAAGCAGGTCGCGGTCTCGACCGACGGCGGCAAGACCTGGACCGACGCCAAGCTCGGCAAGGATCTCGGGAAATATTCCTTCCGCGAGTGGAAGCTGCCGGTGAAGCTGGCCGCGGGGGCCCACGATCTCAAGGTGCGTGCCACGAGCAATTCCGGCGAGACCCAGCCGGAGACGCCGCGCTGGAATCCGGCCGGCTATCTGCGCAACGTCGTTGAAACCGTCCGCGTCACGGCGGCCTGAGGAGCATCACCATGCGTCGGACGCCTTTCCTCATCGCCACGCTGGCCGTCGGACTTGGCTGCCTGGCGGGCCGCCCCATCTCGCTCACGGCAGCCCCGGTCAACTATCAGGTTCCGCAGGAGACGGCGGCCTTCAAGCCGGGGCCCGATCTCGCCGTCGTGCAGGGCAATTGCACGGCCTGTCACTCCGCCGACTACATCAAGACCCAGCCGCCGATGCAGAACAAGAAGGAGTTCTGGCAGGCCGAAGTCACCAAGATGATCAAGGTCTATGGCGCCCCGATCGACGCGGCCGATGTCGGCAAGATCGTCGACTATCTCGCCGCGACCTACTGACTGCCCGCGCCGGCGGCCGGGAACGCTCAGGCGGCGCCCCTCGCCGGCGGGAAATCCATCCGGTCGTCGGTGCGGCAATAGCGGTCGGCGAACATGCGCCCGACAGGATGGAACAGCTCCATCTCGACCCGCATCTTCTCGGTGTCCCACAATTCGTCGCGGATGTGGAAAGCGAGGCCTTCGCCGAGCACCAGCACGCGATCGCCATTGACGTCGATGAGCTGCCAGGTCTTGCACTCCATCGCGAACGGTGCCTCCGCCAACCGCGGAACGCCGATCATCCGCGACGGTGTAAGCTTGAGCCCGAGGTGATCCGGCTCGCCGATCTCAGGTGGAAAGTCGCCGCCGGTCTCGTGCATCGCCTGCGCCAGCGGCTCGTCGGTGATGTGGACGACGAACTCGCCGCTGCGGCGGATGTTGACGAGAGTGTCCTTGACCCGCCCATCGGGCCGCAGGTTGATCGCGAACACGCACAGCGGCGGGTCCTCGCCGAGCACGTTGAAGAACGAGAATGGCGCGGCGTTGACGATCCCGGTCTCGCTTCTCGTCGTCACCCAGGCGATCGGCCGCGGCAGCACGAAGGAGGTCAGAATCTTGTAGCGCTCGCGTGGGCTGAGATCGGTGGAGAGGTATTCCATCTAGAGGCCTCTGGTGCGTCGGTTCCCCGACCGTAGTGGGCCGTGACGCGATGCGGAAGCCAATAAAGCGGGCAGGGGTTGCGCACATCAGCGCCGTCTTCGCGGAAATTCGATGTTCCCGGGAACGGCTCCGCCAGCGCTACGTTCGGACAGCACAGCAACGACAAATGGAGGTCGCGCCATGAAACCAATGATCAGTCTGATTGCTTGCGCATTCGTCGTCTCGGCCACGTCCGCGCTGGCGCAGGGCAGCCCACAGACCGCGCCGCCGCCGAGTGCGCAGAATTCCGGAGCGGGCATCCAGGGCGCGCCGGGCAACAAGAACGGACCGGGCACTGAGACGGGAAGCGGCACGGTGGGCTCGTCCACGATCAACCGCCATAATCCGGACGTCAGCGCGCAGGACCCGTCGAACATCAAGGGCATGCCGGGGAACAAGAGCGGCCCGCCGGCCAAGAAACCGCAGGACTGACGTCTGCGAGGGCGGCTGCGCGATTGCGCGGCCGCCCTTCGCATTTCGCCCGTCGTGCCGTCGCGCTGATTGTCAGATTAGGGAAGGGCGGCTGCCCCGTTGGTCACGATCAGATTGTCGGTATCTGCCGGGGCCAGCTCGCTCGTCGCATCGCCGCCGAGATATTTGTCCAGCGTCGCCTGGATCCGTTCCCGCGCCGTGTAGGGGCCACGGTCGCTCATCCAGGTGTGCTGGAACTCGGTCTTGATGATGTCGATGCCGCTCTTCTTGTCGACATGCGTCGGCACCACGCCGGGGTCGGTCTTGAATTGCGGATCATCCGAGCGGAACGACAGGATCTTGAGCTTGTCCCTGATGACGAAAGGCACGCGCAGATTGTCGAGCGTCACCACCTGCGAGACGATGTTCGGATGCTCCTTGGCGAAATACATCGCGGTGTCGCCGCCATTGGAGTGGCCGACCAGGGTCAGGTGATCGTAGTCGGCATTCGGATGACGCTTCTTCATCTCGTTCAGCACGCAGAGGATGTTGGCCTCGCCCTTCTGGTAGACGTCGAGCCGGCCGACATATGGCATCCCGACCTTGGTGACGAGCGGCGGATCGGTCGGCAGGTCCTGCTGGACGCTGGCGACGAGATAGCCGCGCGCGGCGAACACGTTCGCGAGGAACGAGTACTCGGTGTTCTTGACCGTGTTGCCGTTGCTGATGATGGCCACGGGCAGCCGCCACAGCCCGGCATTGGCTTTCATCTCGTAGTCCTTGCGCACCGCGACATCGACATTGATCGACCGCTGCCGCGCGGCATCGAAGAACTCGCGGCTCTCGTGCTGGATGCCCCACTTTGCCATCGCAAAGTAGCCGGCCACAGCCAGAGCAGACACACAGGCCAAAACCGTCACACCGCGCTTCATGGCATCCTTCCCTTCGAATTCTCTCCGTTATGTGATGGGTGACAACGCCGGCGTCACGGGGGCGTGGCAGCCAGAGGCGGATTAAATTTCGGAAATCTTGGAGCGCAGCACGGAACAATCCCCGTCTGGCGAGCCGGCGCACCGGCTCACCACCCGTTGCGAGGGATCAGAATGCGGTATAGCCGCCGTCGATCACGAAGCAGTCGGCGGTGTGATAGGACGACGCCTTGCTCATGAGGTAGACGGCGATGCCGCCGAAATCCGACGGCTCGCCGAAGCGGCGCACCGGGATACGCGGCATGACGTTGGCGACGAACTTCTCGTTGCCCATGATGCCCGCGGTCATGTCGCTCTTGATCCAGCCAGGCAGGATGGCATTCGCGGTGACGCCATAGCGCGCCAGCTCCACCGCGAGCGCGCGGCACAGCGCATTCAGCGCGGCTTTGGTCCCTGCATAATGCTCGTTGCGCGCGGTGCCGAACAGCGAGGCCAGGCTCGAGGTGGCAACCAGCCGGCCGAACGCGTCACCGGCTTCGGCGCGCGCGGTCATGTGCCTCGCGGCAGCCTGGAACGCATGGAACACGCCGTCGAGATTGGTTGCGAACATCGTGCGCCATTCCTCCTCGCTGCGCTCGATGAACGGCTTGCGGCCACCGCCGCCGATGCCGGCATTGGCAAAGCAGCCGTCGACGCGGCCGAACGTGTCGAGCGTGGCCTTCATCGCCTCGTTGACGGAAGCGGCGCTGGTCACGTCGCAGATGCGGGTGTCGACCTTGCCGGGCCCGGCGGCCATCGACGCCGCAGCAGCCTTGTTCTTCTCGGCGTTGCGGCCCCAGATCGAGACGTTACAGCCACTGGACGCAAGTGCCTGGGCGATTCCGAGGCCTATGCCTCCATTGCCGCCGGTGACGACGGCCACACGGCCGGTGAGGTCGAACATGGTCATGGGGTTCTCTCGGGCGTTTCCGTGATGATGTGAGCGCGCTGCGCGTCGCTTCGGTTATTTGGATGATGCAACCATGGACAAGCGAAGCGCAAAAATCAAATATGCTGACCGAACCGGGCTGCGCTTCGAATTTCCGCCGCGAAGAATGCAGCGACCGAAAAGCTCTTGAGAGGAAACCATGCAGTACAAGCACGTCACGCTCGATTTCGACGGGCCCGTCGCCATCCTCACGCTCGACCATCAGGAGGTGATGAACGCGGTCTCGATCGACATGCTCGGCGGGTTGGCCGAAGCGCTCGACGAGATCGAGGAGAAGAAGGCCGAGGTGCGCTGCCTCGTCGTGACGGGCGCCGGCCGCGCGTTCTGCACCGGCGCCAACCTGCAGGGCCGCAATGCGCAGGCCAAGCCCGGCCGCAGCAATGCCGGCGCCGCGCTCGAGACCGCCTTCCATCCGTTCCTGCGCCGCTTGCGCAATCTGCATTGCCCGATCGTGACCTCGGTGAACGGCCCGGCCGCCGGCGCCGGCATGAGCTTCGCGCTGATGGGCGACATGATCCTGTGCGCGAAGTCCGCCTACTTTCTGCAGGCCTTCCGCCGCATCGGACTGGTGCCTGATTGCGGCTCGACCTGGCTGTTGCCGCGCCTCGTCGGCAAGGCCCGCGCGATCGAGCTGTCGCTGCTGGGCGAGAAGCTGCCGGCCGAGACGGCGCTGCAATGGGGCCTCGTCAACCGCGTCTATGACGATGCGGTCCTGAAGGAGGAGACGATGAAGCTCGCGCACGAGCTCGCCAACGGGCCGACGGTGGCGCTGGCGCAGATCCGCCAGCTGTACTGGGACAGCCCGGAGAACTCGTTCGAGGAGCAGCTCAACGCCGAATTCCAGTCGCAGCGCATCGCGGGCAGCACGTCGGATTTCAAGGAGGGCGTCACCGCGTTCCTCGAAAAGCGCCCGGCCAAGTTCAAGGGCCAATGATCGAGGCCGAGCTGTCGCGCTGCGTCGCCTCGTTCATGCCGGGGGCGACCGGCGTACGCGGCGCCGCGAAACTCTCCGGCGGCGCCAGCCAGGAGACCTGGCGCTTCGACATCGTCCATCCCGGTGGTGATGTCGGCGCCATCCTGCGCCGCTCGCCGAAAGGCTACGGCGCCGCGCCCGGGCGTGCCGCCGGGCTCGACAACGAGGCGGCGCTGATGCGGCTCGCTTATGCCGCCGGCGTGCCGTCGCCCGAGGTCCTGCACGTGCTGCGGCCGGAGGACGATCTCGGCGCCGGTTTCATCATGCGCCGCGTCGAGGGCGAGACCATCGCGCGCAAGATCCTGCGTGATGCCGAATTCTCCGAGGCGAGGCCGCGCCTCGCGCGCCAGCTGGGCGGCATCGCCGCCGGCATCCACGGGATTCGACGCGAGATGCTGCCCGCGTTGCGCGGGATGACCGCGACCAAGGAGATCGCGGAGCTCGCACGGGAATATCAAAGCTTCGACTGGCCGCGCCCGGTGTTCGATCTGGCCCTGTGCTGGCTGTCGCAGAACGATCCCGGTCCCCCGGCCGAGATCACGCTGGTGCACGGTGATTTCCGCAACGGCAATCTCATCATCGGCCGCGATGGCGTGCGCGCCGTGCTCGACTGGGAGCTCGCCCATCTCGGCGATCCCATGGAGGATCTCGGCTGGATTTGCGTCAACTCCTGGCGCTTCGGCGAAATCGACAAGCCGGTCGGCGGCTTCGGATCGCGTGAGGAGCTGTTCGCCGGTTATGAGTCCGCAGGGCGCAAGGTCGATCCTGACAGGGTGAAATTCTGGGAAGTGATGGGCACGTTGCGCTGGGGCGTGATGTGCTGCGGCATGATGCAGCGTTTTCGCATCGGTCCCGACCATTCGATGGAGCGCGCCATGATCGGCCGCCGCGCGTCGGAGACCGAGATCGATCTGTTGCGATTGCTCGCGCCGAGGGGAGAGGGCTGATGCAGGACGAGCCGACGCCGACCGAGCTGGTGCAATCCGTCGCCGACTTCCTGCGCAACGACATCGTGCCGCTGATCTCTGGGCACCAGGCGTTCAAGCTGCGCGTGGGCATCAACGCGCTCGATCTCGTGGTGCGACAGCTCACACAGGCGGCTGCGGCAGATGAGGCGGAGCATGCGCGGTTGAGAGAATTGCTGGGACAGGATGGTGATTTACTCGAACTCAATCGAGCGCTCGCGGCTCAGATCGCCAGCGGCGCCGTTGGTCTCCAGACACCGGGCCTGAAGCAGCACCTCTGGCGGACCACTCTCGCCAAGCTCGCCGTCGATCAGCCCAACTACGCGTCCTACAAGCGCGAAGCTGGGAGGAGTACCGATGGCTCCTAACCCGCCGGCGTCATGCCCGAGCTTGACCCGGGCATCCATCTCTTCACGAGTCTGCTGCGAGACGTGGATGGCCGGGTCAAGCCCGGCCATGACGGTGCGAACACAACCCGGCGCGATCAGGCCCAGAGCACGCGAAGTATCGGATAACTCACCGCCCGAGCCACCTCGGCGGCCGCTTCTCCGAGAACGCCTTCGGTCCCTCGATGTAGTCCTGCGAATGGATCATCGCCTGCACCGCCGGATAGTCGCGCTGCTCGGTGATGGCCTGCTCCAGCGAGACCGCAAGGCCCTTCTCGATCGCCTGCTTGGAGGCGCGGATCGACATCGGCGAGTTCTTGGCGATCGTCTCCGCCCAGCGCTCAGCGGCCGCCAGCGCCTCGCCCTGCGGCACCACCTCGTTGACGAAGCCGAGCTCGTGGCCCTCGCGGGCACCGACGTGGCGCCCGGTGAGGATCATGCCCATCGCGCGCTTCATGCCGATCTGGCGCGGCAGGCGCTGCAGGCCGCCGGCGAGCGCGGCGAGGCCGACGCGCGGCTCGGGCAACGCGAAGGTCGCATTCTCGGAAGCGATGATCAGGTCGCAGGCGAGCGCGATCTCGAAGCCTCCGCCCATCGCGACGCCGTTGACGGCCGCGATCAGCGGCTTGTCGCGATCGAAGCGCGAGGTCAGGCCGCCGAAGCCGCTCTTGCCCCAGCCGCGCGCGCCGCCGGCCGCCTGCCATTTCAGATCGTTGCCGGCGCAGAACGCCTTGTCACCCTCGCCGGTGACGATTGCCACCCATTGCTCGGGATCGGCGGCGAAGGCGTCGAACACGCGCTCGAGTTCATGATGCGCCTCGATGTGCAGGGCGTTGTAGACCTCGGGGCGTGCCAGGGTGACGATCGTGATCGGCCCCTTGCGCGTCACTCTCGAAAACTTCAGCTCCATCGGCTGTTCCTCCTGTTTTCTGATTGGCTGTCGCGCATCAGCTTAGCGCCTGCGCAGGTGTTGCAGTCATCCAAATACGCAACGGCGCTGCGCGCCACAAGCGCGCGACGGGAGGTCGCGCCGACCAGGACCAAGAACGACAACGAAACGCACAGGGAGACACGCCGTGGATTTTTCCTTGCCGAAGGAATTGGTCGCCTATCTCGACGAGCTCGATCGCTTCATCGCCGCCGAGATCAAGCCGCTGGAGCAGGCCGACGACAACATCCGCTTCTTCGATCATCGCCGCGAATGGGCGCGCACCGATTTCGAGAATGGCGGCCTGCCGCGGCATGAATGGGAGCAACTGCTGCGCAAGGCCAAGGATCGTGCCGATGCGGCCGGTCATCTGCGCTTTGCAATTCCGAAGCGCTATGGCGGCAAGGACGGGTCCAACCTCTGGATGGCCGTGATCCGCGAGCATTTCGCCTCCAAGGGCCTCGGCCTGCACAACGACCTGCAGAACGAGCACTCGATCGTCGGCAATCTGCCGATCGTCACCATGCTCGACCGGTACGGCCGCGACGACCAGAAGGCGATGATCGACGGCTCGATCACCGGCAAGTACCGCATCACATTCGGTCTCACCGAGCCGCATCACGGCTCGGACGCGACCCACATGGAAACCAAGGCCGTTCCGGCCACCCGCGACAACATCAAGGGCTGGCTGATCAACGGCGAGAAGATGTGGACGACGGGCATGCACGTTGCCACCCACTGTGCACTGTTCGCGCGCACCTCGGGCAATGATGGTGACGCGCGCGGCATCACCTGCTTTCTGGTGCCGGCCAAGACCGAGGGTGTGAAGGTCGAGGAGTATCTCTGGACCTTCAACATGCCGACCGATCATCCGCGCGTCAGCTTCACTGACGTGTTCGTGCCGGAGGATGCCCAGTTCGGCGAGGTCGGGCGCGGGCTGTCGCTGGCGCAATGCTTCGTCCATGAGAACCGCATCCGCCAGGCAGCGAGCTCGCTCGGCGCGGCCGTCTACTGCATCAATGAGAGTGTGAATTACGCGCGTGAGCGCAAACCGTTCGGCAAGGCGCTGGCCGAGAACCAGGCGATTCAGTGGCCGCTGGTCGAGCTGGCGACGCAGGCCGAGATGCTGCGGCTGCTGATCCGCAAGACGGCCTGGGAGATGGACCAGCTCACCCAGGCCCAGGTCGAGCACACACTCTCGGACAAGGTCTCGATGTGCAACTACTGGGCTAACCGTCTGTGCTGTGAGGCGGCCGACCGCGCCATCCAGGTCCATGGCGGCATGGGCTATTCGCGCCACAAGCCGTTCGAGCACATCTACCGCCACCACCGCCGCTACCGCATCACCGAGGGCAGCGAGGAGATCCAGATGCGGAAGGTGGCAGGATTCCTGTTCGGCTATATGGGGGTGAACAAGAGGTGAGGGTGGCTTGATCGGAGCATCGTCAGCGCAGCAATCCAGAGACGTGGACGTGGCCCTGGATTGCTTCGGCGCAAGTGCGCCTCGCAATGACGGTGTCGAGAGCGTATCGGCTCTCTCCACGTCATCGCGAGCGCAAGCGAAGCGATCCAGAATGTCTCGCTGCGAAAGGTGTTTGACTTTAGTTCACCTGCCGGTCCTTGCCCGCCCAGTACGGGTCGCACAGATTACGCCGCAGGATCTTGCCGGAAGGATTGCGCGGCAGGGCGTCGAGGAAGTCGACGCTCTTCGGCGTCTTGAAGCCGGCGATGCGGGTTCGGGTGAAATTGATGATGTCGGTCTCGGTGGCGCGCTTGCCGGGCTTCATCACGACGATCGCCTTGACGGCCTCGCCCCATTTGTCGTCGGGAATCCCGATCACCGCGGCCTCGGCGACATCGGGATGATCGCAGATCGCGCTCTCGACCTCGGCCGGATAGATGTTCTCGCCGCCGGAGATGATCATGTCCTTGATGCGGTCGTGAATGTAGACGTAGCCGTCCTCGTCCATGTAGCCGGCATCTCCGGTGCGCAGCCAGCCGTCCTTGCCAAGCGTGCGCGCGGTGGCCTCCGGCAGATTCCAGTAGCCGGCCATGTTGGAGCCGGAGCGGGTGGCGATCTCGCCGACCTGGCGCGGGGGCAGCGGGTTGCCGTTGATATCGATGATCGCGACCTCGACGCCGGGCAGCGGCTTGCCGGCGGAGCGCATGCGCTCCAGTCCCTCGACATGGTCCTCGGGCGGCAGCGCGATGATGGTGCCCGTGGTCTCGGTCATGCCATACATCTGCACGAAGCCGCATTTGAACACGTCGATGCATTCCTTGAGCAGCGCGGCCGGGATTGGCGAGGCGCCGTAGAGCATGTACTTCAGCCGCGAGAAATCGACCTGCCGCGCCCGCGGCTGCCGCACCACGAACTGCATCGCCGCCGGCACCATGAACAGCTTGGTGATGCCAGACTGCTCGAAGAAGTCGAGGATCCTGGTCGGATCGAACTCACGGGCGATCACGCCGCGGGCGCCGTGATAGAGGCTCATCAGGCCCCAGCCGGAGCCGCCGATGTGGAAGATCGGCATCGCGATCAGCGAGACGTCGTCGGTCGACCATTTGTTCCAGTCCGGTTTCTCCTCGGGATTGCCGGTGTTGACGAGGTTGAGGAAGTTGGCGTGCGACAGCATCGCGCCTTTCGGCTTGCCGGTGGTGCCGGAGGTGTAGAGCTGCAGCGCGATGTCCTGCGGCGTGATCGGAACGCCCGGATCATCCGCGCTCTGCGCGTCGCGCCAAGCCGTGTAGTCCTGCCATTCCGGTGCGCCGCCCTCGGTGGTGATGATGTGCCGCACGCTTGGAATCTGGTCGCGGATGTTTCGGATCATCGTAATGAATTCCGGTCCGACGAACAGGGCAGGGGCCTTGCAGTCCTCGACGATGAAGGCGACCTCGGGACCGGCGAGGCGCCAGTTCACCGGCGCCATGACGACGTTGGCCTTCATGGCGCCGACGAGCAACTCGAAATAGATGTCGCTGTTCTTGCCGAAATAGGCGATCCGCTCGTGCGGCTTGATGCCGAGCGCCTTCAGCGCGTTGGCGACCTGGTTGGTCTTGCGGTCGAACGCGGCGAAGCTGGTGATGCGCCCCTCGAACTCATAGGCGGTGGCGGAGCCCAGCGTTTGCGCTCTGTCGCGCACGACGTCGACGAGCGTCGACGATGCCGTCGAGACGGACATGTTTCCCCTCCGATTGCGTCTTGTTCTTTGTTTGATGTCTTGTCGTGGTCCTCGCCCCGGATCGCGCCGGAGCAAGCATCTCTCGATCAGTCTACAGGGCGCACGTCGCCGATCAACCAGGTGATTGGACCATCAGCTCGTGCGCGTCGCGCGGTCCTTCTCGTTCTGCGCCTTGATCGACTCCTTGGCCTTGGTCCAATCGTCGTCGCTCCAGTCGCGCAACTGATAGAAGTTGCCGCCCATCGCCAGCGCCTGGGCGCCGTCCATCGCGATGGTCTCGCCGTTGATCCAGTTGCAGCCGCCGGAGATCAGGAACACCGCGAGGTTCTGCAGCTCCTCCATGGTGCCGACGCGGCCCATCGGGTTCATCGCCTTGGTCCGCGCGCCGGCCTCGTCGCCGGGCTTGATGCGCTTGCTCATGCCTTCGGTCGGGATTTCGCCGGGCGCGATGGTGTTGAGGCGGATGCCATAGCGGCCCCATTCGGTCGCAAGCGACATCGTCATGGCGTGGATCGCCGACTTGCTCATCGCCGATGGCACCACATAGGGCGAGCCGTTGCGCACCCACGTCACCGTGATCGACACGACGTTGCCCGGCTGCTTCGCAGCGATCCAGCGCTTGCCGACGGCATGCGTCACGTAGAACGTGCCGTGCATCACGATGTTGGCGACGGCATCGAAGCCGCGCGGGCTCAATTCCTCGGTGCGGGAGATGAAGTTGCCGGCCGCGTTGTTGATCAGATCGGTGAGACCGCCTTCCTGGAAGATGGCCTCGATCATTTCCTCCACCGCCATGGCATTGCGGATGTCGACGCCATGGCTGGTCACGCGGCCGCCGTAGAGGTCCATCAGTTCGGTCGCGGTCTCGTCGCAGACGATTTTCCGCCGGCCGCAAATATGCACTTCGGCGCCGAGTTGCAGGAAGCGGGCAGCCATCGCTTTGCCAAGGCCCGTGCCGCCGCCGGTCACCAGAATGCGTCGACCTTCGAGGAGATTGTCCTTGAACATGGGAGTTTCCGCCTGACATGTTGTGAGTTAATTGGTCGATTGACTAAATCGCTCCGACAGCATTCTGTAAAGTCACAAAGACATCCGTAGGGAGACCGCTCGATGGACAACCGCCTCGCGATCGAGATCAAGGACGGCGTCGCCGACGTTCGCCTGGTTCGCGCCGACAAGATGAATGCGTTGGACATGGAGATGTTCGAGGCGCTGGTCGCGGCGACCGACCGGCTGTCGAAGGAGAAGGGACTGCGGGCGGTGGTGCTGTCCGGCGAGGGGCGTGCCTTCTGCGCGGGCCTCGACATGGGCCGCTTCGCCGCGATGAAGGAGTCCGGCGGCAACGGCATACCCGGCGGCGAGAAGCGCGACCTCACCGTTCGCACCCACGGCAAGGCGAATTTCGCCCAGCAGGCTGTCTGGGGCTGGCGGCAGCTGCCGGTGCCGGTGATTGCTGCAGTGCATGGCGTCGCCTATGGCGGCGGCTTCCAGCTCGCGCTCGGCGCGGACATGCGCTACGTCGCGCCCGACACCAAGATGTCGATCATGGAGATCAAATGGGGTCTGGTGCCCGACATGGCGGGCACGCCGATCCTGGCGACCTTGATGCGCGACGACATCCTGCGTGAACTGACCTACACCGGTC
This sequence comes from Bradyrhizobium sp. SZCCHNS3016, assembly GCF_032484535.1. NCBI lineage: Bacteria > Pseudomonadati > Pseudomonadota > Alphaproteobacteria > Hyphomicrobiales > Nitrobacteraceae > Bradyrhizobium > Bradyrhizobium sp. SZCCHNS3016. The sequence continues at coordinate 243,354 of NZ_JAUETE010000005.1, read as the reverse complement.
GGGTGTTCTCGCCGGAGGAGGGGCAGTCCTACGGCCTCGTCACGCGCATCTGCGCCGATCCGCGCGCGGCGGCGCTGGAGACGGCACGCGAGATCGCGGGCAAGAATCCGGATGCGATCCGCGCCGCCAAGCGGATGCTGAACAATCTCTCGGTCGATCCGGGGCCGGCGCTGCTCGCCGAGTCGGTCGAGCAGCAGAAGCTGATCGGCAGCCCGAACCAGCTCGAATCGGTGCGTGCCAACATCGAGAAGCGCGCGCCGAAGTTTGCGGACTGAGTCCGTCATTCCGGGATGCTCCGACGGAGCAGGCCCGGAATCTCGAGATTCCGGGGTCGATGATCCGCCGCAAAACGGCTCCGCCGTTTTGTCGCGGCGCATCGCCCCGGAATGACGGCGGAAACTCAAACCGACGCCAGATCGGATAACAAAGAAAATGGAAACGTCCTCCCTGTTCCGCGGCATCATCTCCGGCGAGCGCCGGCGCAGCCACGCCGAAATCGCCGACCGCGCCGCGCGGATTGCCAGCGGCCTCGCGCAGCTCGGCGTGGGCCAGGGCGATAGCGTCTGCATGCTGATGCGCAACGACATCGCCTTCATCGAGGCGGCCTATGGCGCGATGCGGCTGGGCGCCTATGGCGTGCCGGTGAACTGGCACTTCAAGCCGGAGGAGATCGACTACATCCTCAAGGACTCCGCGACGCGCGTGCTGATCGGGCACGCCGATCTGCTGCATCAGCTCGCCGGGGCGATACCGGCCGATGTCACGGCGCTCAGCGTGCCCACACCGCCGGAGATTCTGTCCAACTACAAGATCGGCGCGGATCTGATCGAACCCCCGGAGTTCGCAATCGAGTTCGAGGGCTGGCTTGCCCAGCAGAGCCCTTACGAAGGGCAGCAGGTGCCGCAGCCGCAGAACATGATCTACACCTCCGGCACGACCGGTCATCCCAAGGGCGTCCGCCGCAATGCGCCGACGGTGGAGCAGGCCGCCTCGGCCGAGCGCATGCGCGCGTTGATCTACGGGCTGAAGCCGAACGCGCGCGCGCTGCTGCCGGGGCCGCTGTATCATTCGGCGCCGAACGCCTTCGGCCTGCGGGCGGGCCGTCTCGGCGGCGCGCTGGTGCTGATGCCGCGCTTCGAGCCGGAAGAATTTCTCGGCATCATCCAGACAGAGCGGATCGATACCATCTTCATGGTGCCGACCATGTTCATCCGGCTGATGAAGCTGCCGGAGGAGGTTCGCCGCCGCTACGACGTGTCGTCGCTGCGCCATGTCATCCACGCTGCGGCGCCGTGCCCGGCCGACGTCAAGCGCGCGATGATCGACTGGTGGGGACCCGTCATCTACGAGTTCTACGGCTCGACCGAATCCGGCGCCGTCACCTTCGCAACCTCGGAGGACGCGCTGAGGAAGCCAGGCACCGTCGGCAAGGTCTCGCCTGGTGCCGAGCTTCGTTTTCTCGGCGAGGACGGCCGCATCCTGCCGCAGGGCGAGGTTGGCGAGATCTATTCGCGCATCGCGGGCAATCCGGATTTTACCTATCACAACAAGCCGGAGAAGCGTGCCGAGATCGACCGCGACGGCTTCATTACGTCCGGGGACGTCGGCTACATGGACGCTGAGGGCTACGTCTTCCTGTGCGATCGCAAGCGCGACATGGTGATCTCCGGCGGCGTCAACATTTATCCGGCCGAGATCGAAGCCGTATTGCATGCCGTGCCCGGCGTGCACGATTGCGCCGTATTCGGCATTCCCGATGCCGAGTTCGGGGAAGCCCTGATGGCCGTGGTCGAGCCGCAGCCCGGCGTCGTGCTGGACACCGGCGAGATCAGACACCGGCTCAGGGCTTCTCTGGCCGACTACAAGGTGCCCAAGCACATCGAAATCCAGGACAAATTGCCTCGTGAGGATTCCGGCAAGATCTTCAAGCGGCGGCTGCGCGACCCCTATTGGGCGCAGGCAGGGCGAAAGATCTGATCGATTGGCGGCTCTCAGCGATGAGAAGACGTCACGTGAGCATTGAATAGGGCAGGCGACGCCTCTTTCTTGATCTTGCGCTGCGGTATAGATACGGCAGACTGACCCGTAAATGGGCAGCTGCTGGAGAGCGCATCCATGTCGCCGCAAACCATGACAGAGGAAATCCGTCCCAACCGCGCCGCCGAGGCGCAGGCCATGGAGGAGGATGCGCGGCTCCGGGACGATATCCGGCTGCTCGGCCGCATCCTCGGCGATACGGTCCGCGACCAGGAAGGCGCCGAATTGTTCGACCTCGTCGAGCGCATCCGCCAGACATCGGTGCGCTTCCACCGCGACGAAGACCGCCAGGCGCGGCGCGAGCTGGAGCAGATCCTCGACGGCATGACGACGGCTGAGACCGTCCGCATCGTCCGCGCCTTCAGCTATTTCTCGCACCTCGCCAACATTGCCGAGGACCAGAACAACATCCGGCGCATGCGTGCCAAGAGCGATTCCAATGGCGGGGCCGGCATGCTGGCGGCGACGCTCGCTCACGCCAAATCCGCCGGGTTCGAGGCTTCCGATCTGCGCAAGTTCTTCTCGACGGCGCTGGTCAGCCCGGTCCTGACCGCGCACCCGACAGAGGTGCGGCGCAAGAGCACGATGGATCGCGAGATGGAGATCGCGATGCTGCTCGACCGCCGCGAGCGGATGCAGTTGACGCCGGATGAGCGCGAGGCGAATGACGAGGCGCTGCGCCGCGCCGTGCTGACCTTGTGGCAGACCAACCTGCTGCGCCGGACCAAGCTGACGGTGCTCGACGAGGTCACCAACGGGCTGTCGTTCTACGACTACACGTTTCTGCGTGAGGTGCCGCGTCTGCTGTGCTCGCTCGAGGACCGGCTCAATGACGGAGCGGAGGTCGCGGGCGATCTCGCCTCGTTCCTGCGCATGGGGAGCTGGATCGGCGGCGACCGCGACGGCAATCCGTTCGTGACCGCCGAAGTGATGCGCGGAACGCTCAAGCTGCAATCCAGCCTGGCGTTGCACTACTATCTCGAGGAGCTGCATCTGCTCGGCAGCGAGCTGTCCATCGCCGCGCATCTCGCCGATGTCTCGGAGGAGCTGCGTGCGCTGGCCGAGCGCTCGCCGGACACGTCGCCGCATCGTCACGGCGAGCCTTATCGCCTGGCGGTGTCCGGCATCTATGCGCGCTTGGCGGCGACGGCGAAGAAGCTCGGTATCCAGATCAGCCGCCTTCCCGTGGCGGCGGTGGCGCCTTACGACAGCGTCAAGCAGATGCAGGATGATCTCGACGTGCTGCATCACTCGCTGATCGCCAACAATGCCGAGGTGATCGCACGCGGGCGGCTGCGGCTGCTGCGGCGTGCCCTGGATTGCTTCGGCTTCCATCTGGCCCGGCTCGACATCCGCCAGAACTCGGCGGTGCACGAGCGAACCGTCGCCGAGCTGATCGACACCGCGATGCCCGGCATGTCCTATATGGCGTTGAGCGAGGATGCCCGCGTCGGCCTGCTGGTCAGCGAGCTGCGCAACGCCAGGCCGCTGGTGTCGCAATTCGTCAAGTACAGCGATGAGACCGTCGGCGAGCTCGCGCTGTTCCGCGCCGCTGCCGAGGCGCACGCGACGTTCGGCGCCGACGTGATCCCCCAGTGCATCATCTCGATGTGCAAGGGCATGTCCGACATGCTCGAGGTGGCGTTGCTGCTCAAGGAGGTCGGCCTGATCGATCCATCGGGCCGCTGCGCCGTCAACATCGTGCCGCTGTTCGAGACGATCGAAGACCTGCAGGCGTCCAGCGGCATCATGGACCGCATGCTGGCGCTGCACGATTACCGCCGCCTGGTCGACAGCCGCGGCGCCGTGCAGGAGGTCATGCTCGGCTATTCCGACAGCAACAAGGACGGCGGCTTCGTCACCTCGGGCTGGGAGCTCTACAAGGCCGAGATCGGCCTGGTCGACATCTTCGAACGCCATGGCATCCGGCTCAGGCTGTTCCATGGCCGCGGCGGATCGGTCGGCCGCGGCGGCGGTCCGAGCTATGACGCCATCATCGCCCAGCCCGGCGGCGCTGTGAACGGCCAGATCCGGATCACCGAGCAGGGCGAGATCATCTCCAGCAAATATTCCAACGCCGAGGTCGGACGTAACAATCTGGAAATTCTCGCCGCCGCGACGCTCGAAGCGAGTCTGTTGCATCCGCGGCAGCCGGCGCCGAAGCGCGAGTATCTGACTGCCATGGATCGGCTCTCGGAGCTCGCCTTCAAGGCCTATCGCGGCCTCGTCTACGAGACCGACGGCTTCGTCGAATATTTCTGGGCCTCGACGGTCATCAACGAGATCGCCACCCTCAACATCGGCAGCCGTCCGGCGTCGCGCAAGAAAACTCGCGCCATCGAGGATCTGCGTGCGATCCCCTGGGTTTTCTCCTGGGCGCAGTGCCGGCTGATGCTGCCGGGCTGGTACGGCTTCGGCAGCGCGGTCGAGACCTGGGTCGCGGAGAATCCGGAACAGGGCATGCCGTTCCTGCGCGAGCTTTATCAGGAATGGCCGTTCTTCCGCATGCTGCTGTCGAACATGGACATGGTGCTCGCCAAGAGCTCGATCGCCATCGCCTCGCGCTATGCCGAGCTGGTCCCGGACGAGGCCCTGCGCGAAAAGATCTTTGGCCGCATCCGGCGCGAATGGAATCTGGTGATCGAGACGTTGCTCGATATCATGGGACAGGAGCGCTTGCTGCAGGGCAATCCGCTGCTGGAGCGCTCGGTGCGCAACCGCTTTCCCTATCTCGATCCGCTCAACCACGTGCAGGTCGAGCTTCTCAAGGAGCACCGCGCGCAGAACCCGGACGAGCAGGTGCTGCGCGGAATCCAGCTCACGATCAACGGCATCTCGGCGGGCTTGAGAAATACCGGATGAGGGCGAGTGGCGAGTAGCGAATAGAGGGTCTATTCGCTACTCCCTATTCGCCATTCGCTATCTTCAGGGCTTCAGCGCACCCTGCGCACTCGTATACACCGCATAGAGCGACGTCGAGCCGCAGATGTAGAGCCGATTACGCTGCTGGCCGCCGAAGCACAGATTGGCGACGGTTTCCGGAATGTGAATCTTGCCCAGCAATGTTCCGTCCGGGGCATAGCAGCGTACGCCGTCCTCGTTCGGATCACCCCAGCCGACCGAGCACCAGACCCGCCCGTCGCGATCACATCGGACGCCGTCGGAGATGCTGGGCTTGGGCATTTCGGCGAAGACCTTGCTGTTCGCCAGCTTGCCGGCGGCGTGATCGACGTCGAACACGCGGATATGCGCGGGATTGTCGGGCCCGTCGGTGAAGCCAGTGTCGATGACGTAAAGCTTCGTTTCGTCGGGTGAGAAGGCGAGCCCATTGGGCTCGACGAAGTCGTCGGCAACGACCTTGACCTCTCCCGATTTCGGATCGACCCGATAGACATTGTGCTTGTCCTGCTCGGGCGCCGCCTTGAGGCCCTCATAGAAGCCACCGATGCCGTAGACCGGATCGGTGAACCATATTGCGCCGTCGGCCGCGACCACTGCATCGTTCGGCGAATTCAATCGCTTTCCATTATAGCTGTCGGCGATGATCGTGATCGAGCCATCGAGCTCGGTGCGAGTGACCCGCCGACCGCTATGTTCACACGTGATCAGCCGTCCTTCTCGATCGATGGTGTTGCCGTTGGAATTCATCGAGGGCTGCCGATAGACGCTGAGGTGACCATCGTCCTCGGAGAACCGCATGATGCGATTGTTCGGGATGTCGCTGAACAGCAGATAACGACCGGCGGCAAAATAGACCGGGCCTTCGGCCCAGCGCATTCCGGTCGCGACGCGTTCGACGGCCATCGTGCCCGCGAAGGCCGGAAACTCCGCCGGCCCGAATGACAGCTTGGGCTTTTTCGACGACTCCAGGTGAGAGTCCGGATAGCGGCTGCCCGGCAAGGGACCGAGAGGCAGCGGATCTGTCGAGATTGTCGGTGCACCGGTCTGGCCGAAGGGCGTGACGGTTGCAGCCGATGCTGACGTCACGGTTGCCGTGGCAGCGGCGAATGCCGCGGCTCCTTTCAGCAGTCTGCGCCTGTCGAAGCCATCTGCTCCGACCAGCGAGTTCTGCGCGACGTCGTGTCGTGGAGTCGTCATATGTGTCCTCCCATTTTTTTTGTTGGGAGGCGACCATACGACAGAATCGTGGCGACGTGCGGGTCGTCTCGATAAAAAACAACTTGAGAGTGTGTGCGCTGCGAATGGACTTTGCGCGCTGCAAATCTCAGATCGGATCCCAGCCGAACACGTCGGCGGAACGATCGAGCTTGTAGAACGACGGCTTCAGCGCCGGCATGCCATGCTCCGCAATGGTCTGCGGCGTCCAGCCTTCGCCGCGGTGCACCGAGCGCAGCGGGCGCGACTGGCTCATCAGGAAGATCTCGTTCATGCGAACGGCGAAGATCTGGCCGGTGACGTCTTTCGAGGCATCGCCGAGCAGATAGGCGACGACGGGCGCGATCTTCTCGGGCCCCATCCGCTTCATGCGTTCGACGCGCTCCTTCTCGGCCTCGGTCTCCGCCGGGATGGTGCCGATCATGCGGCTCCAGGCAAACGGCGAGACGCAATTGGAGCGCACGTTGAAGCGGCCCATGTCGAGCGCGATCGACTTCGACAGGCCGACGATGCCGAGCTTTGCCGCGGCGTAGTTGGCCTGGCCATAATTGCCGATCAGGCCTGAGGTCGAGGTGAAATGGACGAAGGAGCCGCTCTCCTGCTCGCGGAACAGCCGCGCGGCGGAGTGAGCGACATAGAACGAGCCCATCAGGTGGACCTTGATGACGGCTTCGAACGCCTCGATGCTCATCTTGTGGAAGATCATGTCGCGCAGGATGCCGGCATTGTTGACCACGCCGTCGAGCTTGCCGAAATGGTCGATCGCTGCCTTCACGATCTTGCTGGCCGGGATCGCTTCGGACACGCTCTCGAAATTCGCCACCGCCGTGCCGCCGCGCTTCTTGATTTCCTCGACCACTTCCTCCGCCGGCGCCGCGCTGGTGCCCGAGCCGTCGGAGGCGACGCCGGGATCGTTGACGACGACCTTGGCGCCTTCGGCGGCGCACAGCAGCGCGATTTCGCGGCCGATGCCGCGGCCGGCGCCGGTGACGATGATGACTTTGTCCTGGAGCGATTTGGTCATGAGTGGTTCTCCTTGTTGTCATTCCGGGGCGATGCGCAGCATCGAACCCGGAATCTCGAGATTCCGGGTCTGGTGCTTCGCACCATCCCGGAATGACGAGTGCTGCTACTTCTCGTTCGTGAAAATAATCGTTCCTGACGCGGCGAACATGCCGCCGACGCCGTGACACACCGAGATCTTGGCTCCGGGCACCTGCGCCGGGGCGATGCCACGCATCTGGCGCACGCTCTCCTGCAGCGCATACATGCCGTACATGCCCGAATGCATGTAGGACAGGCCGCCGCCATTGGTATTGAGCGGCAGCTTGCCGCCGGGACGGGTGTGACCGGCAGCGATGAACGGCCCGGTCTCCTCATGCGGCATGAAGCCGAGATCGCCGAGCCCGAACAGCGGCAGATGCGCGAACGCGTCGTAGATCATGAGATGGTCGACGTCGGCATGGCCGATGCCGGCTTCCTTGAAGGCGAGGGGGCCCGCGACCTTAAAGGCACGCGACGAATTGAACGTCTCCATCTGGCTGACCATCGGCGTCTCCACGCTTTCGCCGGTGCCGAGAATATAGACTGGCCTCTGCGGAAAATCCTTGGCGCGATCCGCCGAGGTCAGGATCAGCGCGCCGCCGCCATCGGTGACGAGGCAGCATTGCAGCAGGCGGAACGGATAGGCGATCATGCGCGAGTTCAGGACGTCCTCGACGGTGATCGGGTCCTTCATCATCGCGCGCGGATTCTTCTCCGCCCATTCGCGCTGCACCACCGCCACCATCGCGAGCTGCTCATGCGTGATGCCGTACGTCTTCATGTAGCGCAGCACGGGGATCGGGAACATGCTGGGCGGCCCTGAGATGCCGAACGGCGCCTCGAACTGGCCCTGCAGACTGTCCGGCGGAATCGAGCGCGGCAGCTTGCCGATCATCGATTTGCCGCTCTCGGCGTGGGTGATCAGCACGGTCTTGCACAGGCCGGCCTCGATCGCCGCGGCAGCGTGGCGGACATGCAGCATGAAGGAGCAGCCGCCGACCGAGGTGCCGTCGACCCAGGTCGGCGTGATGCCGAGGTAATGACAGATCTGCTGCGGCGTCTCGACCGCGGTGGCGAAGCCGTCGATATCGGACAGCTTGAGCCCGGCATCGGCGATCGCATTCAGCGCCGCGTCCGCATGCAGCTGGATCTGCGACATCGTCGGGATGATTCCGAGCTCAGTGGTCTCGGCGGCGCCGACCACGGCAACCTGGTTTCTGCGCATCGGCTCAGCCCTTCGCCGGACGGAACAGGGGCAGGGTGATCTGCTCGTCCAATTTCTCGAATGTAACTTCGAGGGCCATGTCGAGCTCCAGTGCTTCCGGTGTCTGCGGGCAGCCTGTGATGTTGCTCATCATGCGCGGGCCTTCTTCGAGCGCCACGACGGCAATGGCGTAGGGCGGCGTGAAGCCGGGCGCAGGGGGACGATGGTTGATGACGTAGCTGTAGAGCGTGCCCCGGCCTGAGGCCTTGAAGACGCTGACCTTGCGGTTGGCGCAGGCCGGACAGAACGGGCGCGGCGGGAAGTAGACGTGGGCGCACGCGTCGCAGCGCTGCAGTCGCAATTCAGCGGCTCTGGTGCCGTCCCAGAAATGCTGGGTCTCGGGCGTCGGCTTGGGACGTGCGCGCGCTGGCTCGGCCATCCGATGGATCCTCCCTGCGGCGGGCTCCGTCGCCCGCTCCTTTGCATCCGTGATGCGCCATTTGACGCAGACGCGTCAACGGTCCATCACGCCACGCATGCGGCCCTCCGGGAGGCGCAGAGGTGTTGGACGGCAATTGCCGCCTGATGAAAATTGGTCTTTGATGCCGCGAGTATGATCGGAGCCGAGATGAAGCTGCGCGACATCGCCCATTCCAGGACCGGCGACAAGGGTGACACCTCGAACATCTCGGTCATCGCCTACGACCCCAAGGATTACCCGCTGCTGCTCGCACAAGTGACGGCCGAGCGGGTCAGGGCCCACTTTGCCGGCATTGTCCGGGGCGAGGTGGTCCGCTATGAGCTGCCCAACATTGCGGCGCTGAATTTCGTGATGAGCCGGGCGCTCGGCGGCGGGGTCACCCGTTCGCTGGCGCTGGATGCGCACGGCAAGTCGCTGAGCTCCGCGCTGCTCGATCTGGATATCGCGGCTGATGCCGCAGACATGCGATAGGACGCCATGACCGCTTCAATTCCGACCCTGGCCGCGCTGGCCGACGATCTCGCCGCCGGCCGCACCACCGCGCGCAAGCTGGTGGAGGAGTGTCTCGCCCGCATTGCCGATCCCGCGGGTGAGGGGGAGCGCGCCTTCATCCATGTCGACGAGGAGGCCGCGCTGGCTGCCGCTGACGGCATGGACGCGCTGCGTAGGGCCAATGCGGCGCCGTCGCCCTTCGCCGGCATTCCGGTCTCGATCAAGGACCTGTTCGACATCAAGGGCCAAGTGACCCGCGCCGGCTCGCGCGCGCTCGACGACTCCGCGCCGGCCGACGCCGATGCGCCCGCGGTGGCGCGGCTGCGCCGGGCCGGCTTCGTCGTGATCGGCCGCACCAACATGACCGAGTTCGCCTATTCCGGCATCGGCATCAACCCGCATTACGGCACGCCGAAGAGCGCCTGGAAGCGCGAGGTCGGTTATGTGCCCGGCGGCTCCTCGTCGGGCGCCGCCGTCTCGATCGCCGACCGCATGGCCTATGGCGCGCTGGGCACCGACACCGGCGGCTCCTGCCGCATCCCCGCCGCCTTCAACGGCATCACAGGCTTCAAGCCGACGCAGGCCCGCGTGCCGCTCGACGGCGGGGTGCCGCTGTCGTCGACGCTCGACAGTTTTGGGCCGCTCGCCAACACCGTCGCATGCTGCGCGATCCTCGACTCGGTGCTGGCCGATGAGCCGATCCGGCCGCTGGCCGCGCGACCGGTGAAGGGCCTGCGGCTCGCGGTGCCCACGACGATCGTGCTCGACGAGCTCGATGCCGAGGTTGCCGAGACCTTCGAGCGGGCGCTGCAGAGCTTGGCGAAGCAGGGCGCGCTGATCGAGCGCATCGAATTTCCGGAGTTTCTCGACGTCGGCGTCATCGGCATGAAGGGCGGCTTTGCCGCGGCCGAGAGCTACGCCTGGCACCGCTTCCTGCTTACGGCCAAGGGCGACGTCTACGATCCGCGCGTCTCCGTCCGCATCATGCGCGGCGAGGCGATCACGGTGCCCGACTACATCGAGATGCTCAACGCCCGCCGCTCGCTGGTCAAGCGGGCCGCCGCACGGATCGCGCCGTACGACGCGCTGGTGATGCCGACCACCGCCAACGCGCCGCCCAGGATTGCCGATCTCGCCGACGACCAGGTCTTCGCCCGCGAAAACATCCGTGCCCTGCGCAACTGCACGTTCATCAACATGATCGACGGCTGCGCCATCTCGCTGCCGGCGCATCGCCATGGCGAGGTCCCGGTCGGCCTGATGCTGGCGCAATCCGGCGGCAACGACCGCAAGCTGCTGGAGATCGCGGCCGGGGTCGAGAGCGTGGTGCGGGGCTGAGGCGGCGGCGGGGAGCAGCGTTGTCTCTGATCGAGTTTGCTCTACCCCGGAAAACGGGTGGCGCTGGACCAGCCTGATGGCCACATTGCTTGCATGATCAAGGCACGCAAGATGACTCCATCGTCGCCCGAACCCACGCCGGGCCCCAACGCGGTCGACTGGGCGATGGTGGAACGCGACCTCGATGCGCGCGGCTGCGCCGTGTTGACGCAGTTGCTCTCGCCCGACGACTGCCGCGCGTTGGCGGCGCTCTATCCGGACGACAGTCGCTTTCGCAGCCGCGTGGTGATGGCGCGGCATGGCTTCGGGCGCGGCGAGTACAGATATTTCAGCTATCCGCTGCCGGATCCGATCGCTCGGCTGCGGCCGCAGCTCTATGCGCATCTGGTCGCAATCGCCAATCGCTGGAATGCGACGATGGGGATCGATGTGCACTATCCGGCCGAGCACGCGCAATTTCTCGCGCGCTGCCACCAGGCCGGCCAGACCAGGCCGACGCCGCTGTTGCTGCAATATGTCGAGGGCGACTACAACTGCCTGCATCAGGATCTCTATGGCGAGCATGTGTTTCCGCTGCAGGTCGCGATTCTGCTGTCCGAGCCGGGGCGTGATTTCGAGGGCGGTGAGTTCGTGCTGACCGAGCAGCGGCCGCGCATGCAGTCGCGCGCCGAGGTGGTGCCGCTGCGGCAGGGCGATGCCGTGGTGTTCGCGGTCCACAATCGTCCGGTGCAGGGCACGCGCGGCAGCTACCGCGTCAACATGCGCCATGGTGTCAGCCGGCTGCGCTCCGGCCGGCGCCATACGCTGGGCGTGATCTTTCACGATGCGAAGTGAGGCGCATGACGGCGGATCTGTTTGATGGACTCGAGGCGGCAGGACCGGCCCGCGAGCAGCTCGCGCCCGGCGCGGTGCTGCTGCGCGGCTTCGCGCGGCCGCAGGAGGCCGAGCTGATCACCGCGATCGAGGCGATCGCGGCGCAGGCGCCGTTTCGCCGCATGGTGACCCCGGGCGGCCATCAGATGTCGGTCGCGATGACGAGTTGCGGCGCGTGTGGCTGGGTCACGGATCGCAGCGGCTACCGCTATGATGCGCGCGATCCGGACAGCGGCCAGCCATGGCCGGCGATGCCGCCGCTGTTTCATCAACTTGCCGAGCGCGCCGCAAGCGAGGCCGGCTTCGCAGGCTTTGCGCCCGATGCCTGCCTGATCAACCGCTATGAGCCTGGCGCCAGGATGTCGCTGCATCAGGACCGCGACGAGCGCGACGTCGGCGCGCCGATCGTCTCGGTCTCACTCGGGCTGCCGGCGACGTTCCTGTTCGGCGGGCTCAAACGCACCGACAAGACGCAGCGTTATCGGCTCGTTCATGGCGACGTCGTCGTCTGGGGCGGGCCGGCGCGGCTCGCATTTCACGGCGTTGCGCCGCTCGCCGACGGTGAGCATGCTCGGCTCGGCCGCCGGCGCATCAACCTGACCTTCCGCCGAGCGCGGTAGTCCTGGCCGGTCTGTGACCTTCCTCGTTTTGCAACGGGCATCCTTGGCTCTATGCTGCCCCCGGGAGAGGGGCCATGAGCACTGTCGAACTTGCGGAGGAGCGAGCGCCGGCGGCGACGCGAATAGGACTTCACCTTGCGCTGCTGCAGCTGGTGTTCACGCTGCTGTGGACGACCTATGTGATCTATCTGCCTAAGCTCGCGGCCCAGGCCGGCATCGCGCCCTCGGCCGTCGTTCTGATCCTGATGCTGGACCAGGCGATCTTCACGCTCTCGGATACGGCCATGGGGGTCGCGGCCGATCGCATCGGGCGCGTCGCCGCGTGGTTCGGTCTCTTCGTCGGCCTGCTGGCTGCGGTATCCTGCGCCGCCTTTGTCGCGCTGCCTTTCGTGGCGGCGTCGGCGGGTCCAGCGGTCTTCATCGGACTGATCGCGATCTGGGCGCTGACCTCCTCGGTGTTGCGCGCGCCGCCCTTGACCCTGCTCGGGCGCCATGCGGCCCGGCCGGCCATTCCGTTCCTGGCAGCGCTGGTCATGCTCGGCTATGGCGTGGCTGGCGCCGTGTCGCCATATCTCGGCGTGATCCTGCGCGACTACGATCCGCGATTGCCGTTCGTCATCTCATCGGCGGTGCTGCTGCTGACCGCGCTCGGTCTCGCGCGCATCCCGCAGGATGCCGGTCCGGCCGCGCAAGCGCCGGCCAAGCCCGAATCCAAGCCAGAGCCCAAGCCGCTGCGGGGATTGCCGCTGCTGTTCATTGGCGCGATGGTGATCCTCGCGCTCGGCTACCAGCTGCATTTCAGCATCAACAGCTCGGCGTTCTATCTGCGCTTTGCCAAGCCGGAGGATCTGCCCTGGCTGATGCCGGTGTTCTGGATCGGCTTCAACCTCGTGCTGTTCCCGGCCAGCGTCGTGGTGAAGCATCGCGGCGGGCTCATGGTGATGGGAATTGCCGGGCTGCTCGGTGCACTCGCCATCGTCAGTGCCGAGCTCGCGGGTGCGCTGACCGTGCTGATCGTGGCGCAGTTCATCGCCGGTGCGGCCTGGGGCTGCATGATGATGAGCGCGATCTCGGCAGCGCTCGCCATCGGGACGACGGGTGCCGAGGGCAAGGTGACCGGGCTGGTATTCTCGGCGCTGGCGCTGGCCACTTTCGCGCGGATCGCCGCCGTCGCCGGCGGTCTGCAGCAGCTGCCCGACTACGCACCGCTGGTGCAATGGGCACCGGTCGCGTGCTGGCTCGTGGCCGGCGCCGGCCTGCTGGCGATGGCCGCGGCCGGATTGCAGGGACGCCGCGCGTCCCCGCCGTGAGCTCGATCAGCGCCCTCAGGGCTTCGGCGGATGGATGAAACCCCAGGGCGAGACCTCGCTGTCGCGAGGCACCTCGATGTCGATCAGATACGGCCCGCCATGGGCGAGCGCGGTCTCCAGCGCCGACTTGAACTGGTCGGGCGACGTGACCTTGCTGGCGGCGATGCCGAAGGATTCGGCGAGCCTGACGAAATCCGGATTGACGAGATCGGAGGCGACGACGCGGCCGTCGAAGCGCTCGCGCTGGTCGCGCCGCACATTGCCATAGGCATTGTTGTTGAAGACCAAAGTGACGACGCCGATGTTGTATTGCACGGCAGTCGCCAGTTCCTGCACGGCGAACATGAAGCCGCCGTCGCCGGTGATCGCGACGACAGGCTTGTCGGGATGCGCCACCTTGGCGCCGAGCGCGGTCGGAAAGCCGGCGCCGAGCGTGCCCTGGTAGCCCGAGGTGATGAAGGTGCGCGGCTCGTAGACCGGAAAGCCGTACCAGGAGGCGAAGCCGACTTGTGACAGCTCGTCGGTGACGATGGCGTCTTTCGGCAGCACCTCGCGCAGTACGTTCAGATAGGCCATCTGCGGCTGCACCTGCTGGATCTCCTGCAAGGTCGTAGCGCTGGCGTCGCGGATGGACGCGCGACGGCCTGTTGTCTTGCGATAGCCCGCTTTACTGACGGCGGCCGCGAGCGCGGCCGTGCCCGCCTTGGCGTCGGCGACGATGCCGGCATCGACGATCAAGCGCCGCATCTCGGCGGGATCGATGTCGATGCGGATCGACTTCAGGCCATCCGGCTTGAACGGCCAGCGGAACGTGGTCGGCAGCTCCATGCGGGTGCCGATGCCGATCATCAGGTCGGTGGTCGGCCAGAGCTTGTAGGCCGCGGCCATGGTGAGCCCGAGTTCATGCGCATTGGAGACGATGCCGCGCCCGGAGCGGAAGGCGACCACCGGCGCGTCGATCATCTCGGCGAGCTCGCGGATCTCCTCGCGCGCATCGATCGCGCCCGCACCGACGAAAATCATCGGTGTCTTCGCAGCCGTGATCAGCGCGGCGGCCTTGGCGATGCGGTCGGGATCGGGCTGCGGCGGCGCGAACGGAGCCAGCGGCTTTGCGGCGGCCGTCTCGGCCTTCTGCGTGAACACGTCCCAGGGCATTTCCAGCGCCGCGGGGCCGCGCCTCCCGGACATCATCTCTTGAAAGGCGCGCGACACGAGCGTCGGCGCGCTGTCGGGATATTCGATGCGCTCGGCCCATTTGACGAAGGTCCGCAGGGTCGCGAGCTGGTCCGGCATCTCGTGCAGATGGCCGCGGCCACGCCCGAGATAGTCGGTCGGCACCTGGCCGGTCAGGCACAGCACCGGCTCATTGCAGCCGAAGGCGGTGAGCAGCGCAGCACCAGCATTCAGCACGCCGGGACCCGGTACGACGCTGAACACGCCGGGCTTGCCGCTGGCGCGCGCATAGCCGAACGCCATGTAGCCGCAGGCCTGCTCATGGCGGGCGCCGATGACTTTCAACTGCGCCTGGTGGAAGGCGTCGAACAGGCCGTAGACCTGCGCGCCGGGCAGGCCGAACACGGTGTCGACGCCGTGGGCGACGAGCCCGCTGACGATGGCTTCGCCGCCGGTCATGGTGGTCATGCTGACATTCCGTTTCTGAACTTCTACAGGGCTTCGTCGACGACGCCGTTGCGCAAGGTGCCGACGCCCTCGGCTTCGATCTCGATGACGTCGCCAGGCTTCAGATAGCGCGGCGGATCGAACCGTGCACCGGCGCCGGTGGGCGTGCCCGTCACGATCACGTCACCGGGGACGAGCGTCGTGAAGGTCGAGATGTAGTTGATGAGGTAGCGGAAGCCGAAGATCAGCCGCGATGTGCGGTCGTCCTGGCGCAATTCGCCATTGACGCGCGTCGTCAGCCTGACGTCGGCGAGCTGGCTCTCATTGGTGTAGGGCACGATCCAGGGCCCGAGGCTGCCGGTCGAATCGAAGTTCTTGCCTTGGGTGACGTTGAACTTGGCGTGCCGTACCCAGTCGCGGATGGTGCCCTCGTTGCAAAGCGTGAGCGCGGCGACGTGATCCAGCGCCTGGGCCTCCGGGATGTGACGGCCTGCCTTGCCGATGATCAGCACGAGCTCGCCTTCATAGTCGAGCTGCGGTGAAGCGCGGGGACGCACCAGCGGCGTCTCGTGGCCAACGAAGGAGCGCGGCGTGCGCATGAACATCGACGGATATTTCGGCGCGTCCTGGCCGTCCTTGTACTCGGCGTTGCGATCGGGATAGTTGACGCCGATGCAGATGATCTTCTCGGGCGCGGGGATCGGCGGCTGCCAGCTGATGGCATCGAGGCCGTGATCGGGCGACAGCCCGGCTGCGGCATCGATCAGCCGGGGCAGGGCTCCCGCGGCGATCACCTCGCGCAAGGTCGGATAATCCTGGGCGAAACGCGTGGAGAGATCGATGAGGCCCTTGTCGGTCGCAAGTCCGTAGCGGACCGAGCCATCGGCGGCATAGGTGGCGAGGCGAGGGGAGGTCATGGGCATCAGTCCTTACACGCCGAGCCGCTGGATCTTGTGCGTGCCGCGCGCGAGCGAGACGTGCTTGGTCTCCATGTAGAAGTCGAACGAGTAGTCGCCGCCGTCGCGGCCGATGCCGGATGCCTTCATGCCGCCGAACGGGGTCGGCAGATGGCGGACATTCTCCGAGTTCAGCCAGATCATGCCGGCCTCGAGCGCATCGGCCACGCGCAGAGCCCGGCCCATGTCATTGGTCCAGACATAGCCGGTGAGGCCATATTGCACGTCATTGGCGATCTCGATCGCATCCGCCTCGTCGCGGAACGGGATTACGGTCAGGAACGGCCCGAACACTTCTTCCTGCGCCACGCGCATGGTCTGGCTCGCGCCGGTCACCAGCGTGGGCTCGACATAGTGGCCGCCGCCCGGTCCATCGAACGGCTTGCCGCCCACGGCGATGATCGCGCCGTCCTGCCTTGCGACATCGACATAGGAGCAGACCTTGGCCAGATGCCGCTCGTGGATCAGCGGCCCGATCTCGGTGGCCGGATCGAGCGGATGACCCACTTTCAGCGCACGCACGCGCGCCGCAAGCTTGGCCGTGAAGGTCTCGGCGATGCTCTGCTGCACCAGCAGACGGCTCGATGACGTGCAGCGCTCGCCATTGAGCGAGTAGATCATGAACACGACGGCATCGAGCGCGCGGTCCAGATCGGCATCGTCGAACACGATCACCGGGTTCTTGCCGCCAAGCTCGAAATGCACCCGCTTCAGGGTCGGTGCGCCCTGCGCCATGATCGCAGATCCCGTCGAGCTCTCGCCGACGAAGCCGATTGCCTTGATCGCGGCATGCTCGGTCAGCGCCTTGCCGGCTTCCTCGCCGAAGCCGTGTACGGTGTTGAGCACGCCGTCGGGAATGCCGGCCTCCTTGGCGAGTTTCGCCAGCCATTGCGCCGTGATCGGCGACCACTCCGCCGGCTTGTGCACGACAGTGCAACCGGCCGCGAGTGCCGGCGCGATCTTCCAGGTCGAGAGCATGAACGGCGTGTTCCACGGCGTGATCACGCCGACCGGGCCGATCGGCACCCGCGTCGAGATGTTCCAATGCTCGTCGCTCGGCGTGCTCAGGCCGTCGCGGGCCTCGGTGCATTTGTCGGCGAAGAAGCGGAAATTCTCGGCGGCGCGGATCGCGGCCTTGGCCATGAAGCGATAGGCCTGACCGGTGTCGATGCATTCGAGCACGGCGATGTCGTCGGCATGATCCTCGATCGCGTCGGCCACGCGATGCAGCAGCTTGCGCCGCATCGCGGGCGCCATGTCGCGCCACGACTTGAAGGCGAGGGCGGCCGAGGTCGCCGCGCGATCGATGTCCTCGGCATTGCCGCGCGCGACCTTGGCCAACACCGTGCCATCGATCGGGGACTTGGTCTCGAACGTCGCGCCTGAGATCGCCGGCACCACCTTGCCGTCGATGAAGTGGCCGATGCCCTCGTCCTTCAGCTTCGCGAGCAGGGGAGCGGCACGGTCGAGATTGGCCTTGTAGATGTCGGCTTTGGGACTGGCCTTATCCATGGGATGCCTCCGCTTTCAGGGCGTCGTGGATGTTGTTGCGCTTCCAGCTGGTCGCGGCGTCGTTGATCTGCATGTCGAAGGACAATGCGAACTTGCTGCTCGCGAAGACCGGATCGAGATACGCCGAGAGCGCCTTGAAAACGTGCTCGCCGGCCTTCTGCCGTGCCGCGAGGTCGCGGCCTTCGCCGAGCCGCAGCAGCATCGCGAGGAAGGCGGAGTCGGGCTTGCCGTCGGCGATCGCGTAGTGCTCGCAACGGATCGCGCGGACGCGGATGCCGCCGATCGGGAAGATCCCGGTCTCGCTGGCAGCCTTGCGGACCACTTCGCAGACATTGGCCATGACGACAAAGGCGTCGAGATTGGCGGAGTATTCGATGCTGAAATGCGGCATGGTGCGGTCGCTCCGGTGCAGGCGTCAGGCGAAGTAGCAGCTCACCGTCCCATAGGGACCATAGTCGGCCTGGATCGTGTCGCCCTTGCGGGCCTCGATCGGCCGGATGAAGGAGCCAGCGAGCACGACCTGTCCCGGTTCCAGCGCGAGCCCGTGGGCTGCGATCTTGTTGGCGAGCCACGCCACCGCGGTAGCCGGATTGTTGAGCACGCCGGCCGCCAGCCCGGTCTCTTCCAGTTGTCCATTCTTATAACAGAGCGCGCCGATCCAGCGCAGGTCGGCGTCGAGCGGCCGCAGCGGCCGGCCGCCGAGCACGATGCCGGCGTTTGCAGCATTGTCGGCGATCGTGTCGAAGATCTTGCGCGTCGCCTTCGTTTCCTGATCGACCCGCTCGATCCGGGTGTCGAGAATCTCCAATGCCGGCACCACGAAATCGGTCGCGTTGAGCACGTCGAACAGAGTGCAGTCCGGTCCCGAAAGACGATGCTTCATGACGAAGGCAAGCTCCGCCTCGATCCGCGTCGCGATGAAGCGGTCGGACGGCACCAGCCCGCCATCGGCAAAGAACATGTCGTCGAGCAGCACGCCCGAATCGGGCTCATCGATGTTCAGCGCGCTCTGCATCGCTTTCGATGTCAGTCCGATCTTATGCCCCTTGATGATGCGCCCCCCGGCCACCTTGATGCCGATCCAGGCCTCCTGGATGGCATAGGCCTCCGCGATGGTGATATCGGGAAACTCCTGCGACAGCTGCCTGATCTGGCGGCGGCTCTTTTCGGCCTGATCCAGGCGTGAGGCGCAGCGATGAATCTGGTCGCTCGAAAGAGGCATGAGTGATCGCTCGGAAAAGAGGTGGCGAGAGATGGTTAACATGTTAAGTTTATGCGGGCAAATCGAAAGGGCAATTGCTGCAGTGCAAATGTTCGGGGCGGCCCAGGGGGGACCGATGTGAGCGAGACCAGGGCCAAGGTCGCCAGGCAGGCGGCGAAGGAAGCCCGCAAGGTGCCAATGCGTGACTTCTCGCAGTCGCTGCCGATGGCATTGTTGCGGGCGCGTGAGGCCGTGATGCGGCAGTTTCGTCCCAATCTGCGGCAGCACGGCCTGACCGAGCAGCAATGGCGGATCCTACGCGCGCTGGCGGCGGTCGACGTGATCGAGGTGACGGAGCTGGCGCGGGTCGCGTTCCTGCTTGGGCCCAGCCTGTCCCGCATCCTGCGCGATCTCGAGGCGCGCGGCTTGATTCAACGCGAAGTCGATAGCCGCGACATGCGCAGGGGCGTGTTGTCGATTTCGACCAAGGGCATGAAGCTGATCGCGCAGGTCGCGCCGAGCTCAGAGGCGATCTACGCATCAATTGCCAGCCGGTATGGTGCACGCAAGCTTGCCGCATTGCACAAGATGCTGGGCGAGCTCGAGCGGAGCATTGGCGGCGATCTCGACCCCGACGACAGCGGCGACGGCTGATATGCCGCGGACGAGACGCAATGGGTGGGGTCTCGTGCTTGGCAGGCCGTTCGGCGTTTTGATAAGAAGCGATGCAGTCGAGCGGAGATGGCGTGCGTCGCAGGCATGGCAAACCATGCTAACTCTGTTTTCGCATGCTGATCGAACCCGCGAGTTGTCATGGTCACTATCAAGGTAGCGCATCTCATCGATTTCGTTGCCGATGTCTTCGAACACGCCAATTCCTCGCCGGAGGAGGCCCGCCGGATCGCGACCTATCTGACGACGGCCAACCTGACAGGGCATGACAGCCACGGTGTGATCCGCGTGCCCGTCTATATCCGTTGGCAGAAGATGGGTTCGATCGTGCCCAACCAGACCGCAGAGGTCGTGGTCGACACCCCGTCGCTGGTGGTCGTCGACGGCAAGTTCGGCTACGGCCAGACCGTGACACCACAGGCCGTGAAGATCGGCATCGAGCGTTGCAAGAAGAGCGGCTTGGCTGCGTTGGCGCTGCGCAATTCCGGCCATCTCGGCCGGGTCGGCGACTGGGCGGAGATGGCCGCCGCTGAGGGACTCGTCTCCATTCATTTCGTCACGGCCGCAGGCTCGCTGTTGGTGGCGCCCTATGGCGGAGTCGAGAAGCGGTTCTCGACCGCGCCATATTGTGTCGGCATCCCACGCCAGGGACAGGATCCCATCGTGCTCGATTTCGCGACCTCGATCGTGGCTGAGGGCAAGGTCCTGGTGGCGAGCCGCGGCGGCAAGAAGCTGCCCAAGGGCGCCTTGATCGATGCCGATGGTACGCTCAGCGAGGATCCGGCGGTGCTCTATGGACCCTATGAGGCCGAGGGGACGCGCGACCACACCAAGGGGACGGGAGCGATCCGCGCCTTCGGCGAGCACAAGGGCTCCGGTCTCGCCTTCATCTGTGAGCTGCTTGGCGGCGCCTTGACCGGCACCGGGGCGACGTCGGCAAACCGGCGCTTTGCCAACGGCATGCTCGCGATCTACATCGATCCGAAGGTGGTCGATCCGGCGAGCTTCTTCGATGCTGAAATCACCCGCTACACGGATTTCATCCGGGCGACCAAGCCGGTCTCCGGCGTCGATCAGGTGCTGGTGCCGGGCGATCCCGAGCGCAATATGCGGGCCGAGCGTACGGCCAATGGCGTGCCCTTGCCCGATGACACCTGGGCGGCAATAGTGAACACGGCACGCGAAGTGGGTGTCAGCGAAGCGAGCATTCAGCGGGCGACATCGTGATATCAGTGTGATTTGCGGGTGGCGCGAAGCATTCATGCTCAAATTGAGCGGGATTGCATTGCGTTGAGCCATGGGCGAAAACGAATTCTAATGAGACGGATCGGTTGAACAACAAGGGAAGGAAACGCAGTCGTGGCGAACAATAAGGTCAAGCAGCTCTGGGCCGAAGGCAAGACGGTGGTGAATGCCTGGCTCGCGATCCCCTCGGGCTTTTCCGCGGAGGTCGTGGCTCAGTGCGGCTTCGACAGCGTCACCGTGGACATGCAGCACGGGGTACAGGACTATCTGTCGATGGTGCAGTGCTTTCAGGCGATGCATGGCCATCCGGTCACGCCGATGGTGCGCGTGCCGTGGAATGAGCCCGGCATCATCGGCAAGGTGCTCGATGGCGGTGCCTATGGCGTCATCTGCCCGATGGTCAACACAGCGCAGGAAGCGCGCAACCTTGTTTCCTATTCCAAATATCCGCCCAAGGGTGTGCGCTCCAACGGTCCGATCCGTTCGGGCATGTATGGCGGCGCGGGCGAGTATCAGAAGACGGCCAACGACGAGATCGTGCTGCTGCCGATGATGGAGACCAGGACCGCGGTCGAGAACATGGAAGCCATTCTCGATGTCGAAGGCATCGACGGCGTCTATATCGGTCCTTCCGATCTCGGCTTCTCCTATGGTCTCGTGCCGAAGCTCGATCGCGACGAGCCGGAGATCCTCAAGATCTATGAGAAGATCGTGAAGGAGTGCGGCAAGCGCGGGCTCAATCCCGGCATTCACTGCAGCGGCGCCGAGGGTGCGGTCCGCGCCATCAACATGGGCTTCAAGCTCGTGACCTTGTCGAACGAGGTCGGCCTGATGCAGGTCTATGCCCGCCAGCAAGTCGCGCAGACCCGCAAGGACTCCGGCGGCAAGGCCTGAGGCGAATTGCGAATAGGGAGTAGCGAATAGGGGATTCATTCATTCGCTATTCGCAACTCGCTATTCGCATGCCTGTTTGCGACCTACCGATACAAACGAAGAGAGACTGCCATGGCTCCCGCCCCCGTCATCCGTCTTCATCCCGAGGACAGCGTCCTGATCGCGCGTGCGAGTCTGCCGCCCGGCCTCGCGGTTGCCGATGGCGTGGCCACGGTGGACCGCATTCCGGCGGGGCATAAGGTCGCGGTGCGTCCGATCGCGCAGGGCGAGTCCATCCGCCGCTACGGCCAGATCATCGGCTTCGCGACCGCGCCGATCGCGCCGGGGCAGCACGTTCATACGCAGAACTGCGGGATGGGCGATTTCGCCAAGGATTATGCCTATGGCGTCGACGTGAAGCCGACGCCGAACTTCGATCTTCCGGCGACGTTCGAGGGCATTCGCCGTCCCGATGGCCGGGTTGCGACCCGCAACTACATCGGCATTCTGACGTCGGTGAACTGCAGCGCGCATGTCGCGGGCCTGGTCGCCGACGTGTTCAAGCGGAATCCCTTCACCGGTGATGATCCGCTCGCCGACTACCCGAACGTCGATGGCGTCGTGGCGCTGACGCACAAGACCGGCTGCGGCATGACGCTCGACGAGCCGCTGAAGCTGCTGCGGCGAACCCTCGGCGGCTACGCGCGTCACGCGAACTTCTCTGCGGTGATCGTCCTCGGCCTCGGTTGCGAGGCCAATCAGATCGGCGGACTGATGGAGGAGCAGAAGCTCGCCGGCCGCCTTCGTGCGATGGACATCCAGGAGGTCGGTGGCACCCGCAAGACCGTCGAGGCCGGCATTGCTTTCGTCAAGGAAGCGCTCGCCGACGCCAACAGGGTCAAGCGCGAGACGGTTCCGGCCAGCGAGCTGACGGTCGCGCTGCAGTGTGGCGGCTCCGACGGCTATTCCGGCATCTCGGCCAATCCGGCGCTCGGTGCAGCAAGCGATCTGCTGGTGCGACATGGTGGCACGGTGATCCTGTCGGAGACGCCCGAGACCTATGGCGCCGAGCATCTGCTGACGCGCCGCGCAGTCAGCCGCGACGTCGGCGAGAAGCTCGTCTCCCTGATGCGCTGGTGGGAGGAGTATACGGCGCGCGAGGGTGCGGAGATGAACGCCAACCCCAGCCCGGGCAACAAGGCGGGCGGCCTGACGACGATTCTCGAGAAGTCGCTCGGCGCGATGGCCAAGGCCGGCAGCACCAATCTGGTCGATGTGCTGCATTATGCCGAGGCCGTCACCAAGAAGGGCTTCGTGTTCATGGACACGCCCGGCTACGACCCCGTCGCGGCGACGGGGCAGGTGGCCGGCGGCGCCAATCTCGTCTGCTTCACGACCGGACGGGGCAGCGTGTTCGGCTGCAAGCCGGCGCCGTCCATCAAGCTCGCGACCAACACGCCGATGTACAAGCGGATGGAAGACGACATGGACGTGAATTGCGGCACCATCCTCGACGGCGAGGAGACGGTGCAGGAGTGCGGCCAGCGCATCTTCGAATTGATGCTGAAGACCGCCTCGGGGCAGCCGACCAAGAGCGAGAGCTTCGATTTCGGCGGGGCCGAGTTCGCACCCTGGGTGCTCGGCGCGACGATGTAGCTGGATCACTCAGCTATTCGGCTGCCCCATATCGGGGCTGCCGTCTGACATGTCCCGGCATCTGATCGCAGCTGAGATCGCCAATAGCTGAGACTGGATCGCAACTGAGATCAGATGACAGGTGAGCGCGCCGCCATTTGCTGGCCGTCGTGGGCAGTCCGTCATGGGCTGGCCGTGCCGACGCTCGCGCGACAGCGGCGCCGAGCAATTTACCGCTGGTGGCCCAGGCCGATGCCGAGCGCCAGGGCCTTCTGACGGAGCGAGCCTTCGGTCCGCTTCATGGCCTTGGCGATCTTGGCAACCGGGGTCTTGGACTTCGAGTGCTGCTTCAGCAGCTTGATGTCGGCGGGCGTGTAGGGTTTCCGCGCCAACTTCTTGGTAGCTGCCTTCTTAGCTGTCTTCGCCACTTGATTCTCCTTTTGGCAATGGTGGTCCTAAATAGCATGTGTAGTCGAGCTATCAAGCGATTGCGGCAAATGCAACGCTATTAGTTCTTGTTAGTTCATCATTCGGGGTTAATCCCTGCTTTGAGGGACTGGTCAATCTTCCGTGAGCGCCTGCGCGCCTTCCTGTGGACAACTCTCCGCGTGCGGCTGGAGAGGTTGTTTGTTCTTCTCTCGTTCTTCGTGACGGGTCGGATTGGGGCGCGCAGCGGCCGGAAAAGCGACCGGTGCGTGCAGCGGAAGCACCTGACAGGGGAGGCGCAACTCGACCTACGCGGACCCAAATGCCGCCTTTCGGGCTTAGGATAGTTCAATAGGCAGCTCTGCCCTTTGTTAGTGCTTGATCCCTAAGCACAGCAATGTTCTGCTTAAAAAAGTTGCTGGAGCGCCGAAACCTCGTGTCAATCTACGTCGCATTACATCACGTTACCCATTACAAATATGATCGTCCGGTCGAACTGGGCCCGCAGACCATCCGCCTGCGTCCTGCACCACATACCAGGACCCCCGTGCTGAGCTATTCGCTCAAGGTCACGCCGCCCAACCATTTCGTGAACTGGCAGCAGGATCCGCAAGGCAATTGGCTGGCCCGCTACGTTTTCCCTGAGAAGGTGAACGAACTCAAAATCGAGGTCGACTTCACGGCGCAGATGACCGTGATCAATCCGTTCGACTTCTTCGTCGAGCCTTATGCGGACAGTTTTCCCTTTGCCTATCCCGAGGGCCTCAAGGTGGAACTCGCGCCCTATCTCGAAGCGATCGAGCCGGGGCCGTTGTTCGCGGAATATTTGAAGTCGATTCCCCGCGATGCGGACAACACGGTCAACTATCTCGTCGAACTCAATGCGCAGTTGCAGAAAAAGATTCGTTATATCATCCGGATGGAGCCTGGCGTTCAGACGCCGGAGGAGACGCTGTCGTCGGCCGCCGGCTCCTGCCGCGACTCGGCGTGGCTGCTGATCCAGACGCTGCGGCATCTCGGCCTCGCCGCCCGCTTCGTCTCCGGCTATTTGATTCAGCTTCGTCCCGACATCGATCCGGTCGAGGGGCCGGTCGAGGTCGAGAATGATTTCACCGATCTGCATGCCTGGGCCGAGGTCTATCTGCCCGGTGCTGGATGGATAGGCTTCGACGTCACCTCGGGCATGCTGGCGGGCGAGGGGCACATCCCCGTTGCTGCGACTCCCCATTATCACTCGGCTGCGCCGATCAGCGGCAGCGCCGGAGTTGCCGAGGTCAACTTCAACTTCGAGATGAATGTGAGGCGCATCCGCGAAGCGCCGCGGATTACCCGGCCATTTTCGGATGAGGCGTGGGACCGGCTCGACCGCCTCGGCGAAGCCGTCGATGCCGATCTCGCCGAAAACGACGTGCGGCTCACGATGGGCGGCGAGCCGACCTTCGTGTCGATCGACGACATGGAATCGGCGGAGTGGAATACGGCTGCCGTCGGCCCGGCCAAGCGCGGGCTCGCGGACAGCCTGATCCGGCGTCTGCGCGCGCGTTTCGCGCCCGGTGGCCTGCTGCACTACGGACAGGGCAAGTGGTATCCCGGCGAAAGCCTGCCGCGCTGGGCGTTCGGACTGTATTGGCGCAAGGATGGTGAGCCGATCTGGCGCAATCCGGACCTGATCGCCAGCGTCGATGGTCCGCGCAAGGCGACGATCCAGGATGCGGAGCGTTTCCTGGACATGGCCGCCGAGACGCTCGGGCTCGAATCCGACTACGTGCTGCCCGCGTTCGAGGATCCCGCGCATTGGCTGCAGAAGGAAGCCGCGCTGCCCGAGAACGTCGACGCACTCGACTCCAAGCTCGCCGATCCCGAAGAGCGCGCGCGCATGGCGCGGGTGTTCGACGAAGGCCTGCACATCCCGCGCGGCTTCGTGCTGCCGATCCAGCGCTGGAATGCACAGTCCAGGCGCTGGCGCAGCGAGCGCTGGGGCCTGCGGCGCAAGCGCCTGTTCCTGATTCCCGGCGACTCGCCGCTCGGCCTGCGGCTGCCGATCGGCTCGCTGGTCTACATTCCGCCGGAGGATTTCCCGTATATTCACGAGCAGGACCCGATGGAGGAGCGGGGGCCGCTGCCGATGTTCACGCAGGGGCGGCCGGTGATCGTGCCACAGGTGCCGCCGCTGCCGAAGCTCGACCGCGCGCCGAAGCCGCAGCAGGACGTTCAGTATCAGTACTGGGGCGGGCTCGGCGTCCGCACGGCGATGTCGGTCGAGATCCGCGATGGCATTCTCTGCGTGTTCATGCCGCCGGTCGAAACCATCGAGGACTACCTGGAGCTCGTCGCAACGGTCGAAGCGACGGCGGAGGCGATGCAGATCAAGGTTCACGTGGAGGGCTATGCGCCGCCGTTCGA
Organism: Bradyrhizobium sp. SZCCHNS3016; assembly: GCF_032484535.1. Taxonomy (NCBI): domain Bacteria; kingdom Pseudomonadati; phylum Pseudomonadota; class Alphaproteobacteria; order Hyphomicrobiales; family Nitrobacteraceae; genus Bradyrhizobium; species Bradyrhizobium sp. SZCCHNS3016. The sequence goes on along the minus strand of NZ_JAUETE010000005.1, from coordinate 217,296 downwards.
TCCGCGCATCGAGGTGATCAAGGTGACGCCAGATCCGGGCGTCATTGAGGTCAACATCCAGCCGGCCGCGAGCTGGCGGCAATCGGTCGACATCACCTTCGGACTTTATGAGGATGCCGCGAAGGTGCGGCTCGGCGCCAATCGCTTCCTGATCGACGGCCGCCACACCGGCACCGGCGGCGGCAATCACGTCGTGGTCGGTGGCAGCTCGCCGCCGGATTCGCCGTTCCTGCGCCGCCCGGATCTGCTGAAGAGCCTCGTCCTGTATTGGCAACGGCATCCGTCGCTGTCTTATTTGTTCTCCGGCATGTTCATCGGGCCGACCAGCCAGGCTCCGCGCATCGACGAGGCGCGCCACGACAGTCTCTATGAGCTGGAGATCGCGCTCGCCAATGTGCCACGGATCGGGCAGAGCGTGCCGCTGTGGCTGGTCGACCGGCTGTTCAGGCATCTGCTGGTGGACATCACCGGCAATACTCATCGCTCGGAGATCTGCATCGACAAGCTCTACTCGCCGGAGGGACCGACGGGCCGCCTCGGACTCGTGGAGTTCCGTGCGCTGGAAATGCCGCCCGATCCGCGCATGTCGCTGGCGCAGCAGCTTCTCATCCGTGCGCTGATCGCCAAATCGTGGCGCGAGCCGCAGGACGGCAAGTTCGTGCGCTGGGGCACGGCGCTGCACGACCGCTTCATGCTGCCTCACTTCATATGGGAAGACTTTCTTGATGTCCTGGATGAGCTGAGGTCGTCCGGCTACGATTTCTCGCCGGAATGGTACCAGGCGCAGCTCGAGTTCCGTTTTCCGACCTTCGGCCGCGTGCAGCATGGCGGCGTGACCTTGGAGCTGCGGCAGGCGCTGGAGCCCTGGCATGTGCTGGGCGAGGAAGGCGCGGCCGGCGGCACGGTGCGCTATGTCGATTCCTCGGTCGAGCGACTTCAAGTGAAAGCCGAAGGCTTCATCGAAGGCCGCCACCTCGTGACCTGCAATGGTAGGAGAATGCCGATGACCTTGACGGGGCGTTCGGCGGAGGCGGTGGCGGCGGTTCGTTTCAAGGCGTGGCAGCCGGCCTCCGGTCTGCACCCGACGATTCCGGTGCATGCGCCGCTGACCTTCGACCTGATCGACACTTGGAATGGCCGTTCGCTCGGCGGCTGCGTCTATCACGTCGCCCATCCCGGCGGCCGCAACTACGACACCAAGCCGATCAACTCCTACGAGGCGGAGGCGCGGCGGCTCGCCCGCTTCCAGGATCACGGCCACACTCCCGGACGAATCCCGCTGCCGCCGGAAGAACGCACAAATGAATTCCCGATGACCCTCGACTTGCGCAGGCCGCTCCTGCATTGATGAAACGGAGTTTGCGCGGAGGACCAGGGTATGGACGGCTCGAGCGGCCAGGACCAGGGAGCGAGCCCCGCCGCCGGTCGGCCGGCGGCACGTTCTCCGCTGCGCCGCGCCGAGCATTGGGCGCGCGATTATGCCCGGCTCCCCGGCATCCCCGATGAGTTCATCGGGGCCGACGGCCGTCCGCGGCCGGTCTGGACCCGCTTTGCCGAGACCTTCGCCGCACTCGCGCCGAGCGACATCGAGCGCCGCTTCGCCTCCGCCGATCGCCATCTGCGCGAAGCCGGCGTCACCTATCGCTCGCCGGGCGATAACGCCGAGCGGTTGTGGCCTCTGAGCCATCTGCCGCTGCTGATCGACGAGTCCGAATGGGCGCAATTGTCCCAGGGCATCGTCCAGCGCGCCGAGCTGTTCGAGCGGGTGCTGCAGGACATCTATGGCGAGGGACGGCTGCTCGCGAGCGGCGCGCTTCCTGCGGCCGCCGTCGCCGGGTCCAGCGAATATCTGCGCCCGGTCTGCGGCGTCAAACCGCCCGGCGGCCGCTTCCTCAGCATCTACGCCGCCGATATCGGCCGTGGGCCTGACGGCGGCTGGTGGGTGCTCAACGACCGCACCCAGGCGCCGTCCGGCATGGGCTATGCGCTGGAAAATCGGCTGGTGCTGTCGCGCGCCTTCTCCTCGATCTACAAGTCCATGAACGTCGAGCGTCTCGCGCCGTTCTTCGAAGCGTTCCGCGATGCGCTGCGCGCCAGCGCCGATCGTGACGAGCCGCGGATCGGCGTGCTCACGCCGGGCATGTTCAGCGAGACCTATTTCGAGCACGCGACGCTGGCGCGCTATCTCGGCTTCCTGCTGGTCGAGGGCGACGATCTCGCCGTCAGCGGCGACCGCGTGCACATCCGCACCGTCGCCGGCCTGAAGCGCGTCGACGTGCTGCTGCGGCGGCTCGATTCCAACTCGCTCGATCCGCTCGAGCTCGACGCGGCCTCGCGGCTCGGCGTTGCCGGACTCATGGACGTCGTGCGCAAGGGCGGCGTCGTGGTCGCCAACATGCCGGGCTCCGGCGTGCTCGAGGCGCGCGCGCTGCTCGGCTTCCTGCCGAGCCTTGCCCGGCGCGTGCTCGGGGAGGATCTCAAGATCCCGCACATCGCGACGTGGTGGTGCGGCCAGAAGTCCGCGCGCGACGAGGTGCTGTCGCGGCTCGAGGAGTTCTCGATCGAAGGTGCCTATGGCCGCGCCGTACCGGGCTTCGCAAGCAGCGGTCCGGTGCTGGCCGGCGAGCTCTCGGCCGCCGAGCGCGAGCGGCTGCGCGCTGCCATCAGCCAGCGCGGCATCGATTATGTCGGCCAGGAGGTAGTGCGGCTGTCGACCACGCCGGTGTGGCAGGACGGCCGGATCGCGCCGCGGCCGTTCGTGCTGCGGGTGTTCGCGGCCGCCACGCCCGACGGCTGGACCGTGATGCCCGGCGGCTTCTGCCGCATCGCCGACAAGCTCGATGCGCGCGCGGTGTCGATGGGCGACGGCGCGCGCGCCGCCGACGTCTGGGTGGTCGCCGACAAGGCGGTGGCGGCGCGCACCTTGCTGCCGGGCTCCGACAACGTGCGGATACGCCGCATCGCCGGCGTGCTGCCGAGCCGCGCCGCCGACAATCTGTTCTGGCTCGGACGCTATCTGGAGCGCGCCGAGGCCACCGTGCGGCTGATCCGGGCGCTCGCAGCCCAGCATCGCGATCCCGGCAAGGGGTCGCCGGCGCAGCTCAACACCTCCGAGCGCATCCAGCGGCTGTTGCTGGCGTGGGGCGCGGTTGAGCAGACCTCGCGCAGCAAGGGATTCCAGGTGGCTGCCGAAGCCCTGCAGGCCGAGGCGCAGTTCGGCTCGGCGCTGTCGCTGCTCAAATCGGCGCAGCGCACCGCGACCTCGCTGCGCGAGCGCCTCTCGCCCGACGCCTGGCAGGTCATCACCGAGATGCCGAATCGGCTGGCGCAGGAGGCCGAGGATGAGGACGCCGTCGTCAGCATCGCCGAGCTCACGCTCGACAGGCTCGCGAGCTTCGCCGGCCTCGCCCAGGAGAACATGAATCGCGCCGCCGGCTGGCGCTTCCTCGACATGGGTCGCCGCGCCGAGCGCGCCATCAACACCGCGCGATTCGCGCGGCAGTTCGGCTATGACGAGGCGACGCCCGAGGATCTCGACGTCCTGCTCACCCTGGTCGATTGTCAGATCACCTATCGCTCGCGCTATCTGATCGGCCCGGCGCTGGCGCCGATCCGCGATCTCGTCGTGCTCGACCTCTATAACCCGCGCTCGGTCGCGTTCCAGGTCGAGCTGCTGAACGAGCACATCGCGAGCCTGCCGGTGCTGAAGGAGAACGGGCTGATCGAGCGGCCGCAACGCCTCGCGATCTCGCTGGGCGCGCGGCTGACCGCAGCGGAGGCGGCCCATCTCGATGGCCGCACGCTGTTTGCACTGGAGCAGGACCTGCTCAATCTGGCGGAGGCGATTGGTCAGCACTATTTCCCGCACGGTCCGAACGCGACGCGGCCGGAAAAGCTGACGGGCCTCGCGTGATCTACGACATCCGGCATGTCACGACCTATGAGTATGAGAGCGCCGTCAGCTTTGCGCGCTGCTCGCTGCGCCTGGAGCCGCTCAGCGGCGACGGGCAGGAGTTGATCTCGCACAGCGTCGACATCCGCCCGCGTCCCTCGGAGCGGACGGCGCGGCGCGACTTCTTCGGCACGCTGACCGAGAGCATCGTGATCGACACCCAGCACCGCCATCTGCGCATCGACTCGCGCTCGCGGGTAAAGCTGTCGCGCACACCGCCGGAGCGCGATGCGCCGAGCGCGGCCTGGGAGGACGTGCGTGATGCCGCCTTCGAGGCGACGAGCCTCGGCCCGTCGTCGCCGATCGGCTACGTCTTCGCCAGCGCGCTGGTGCCGGTGCTGGAGCCGGTGACGGACTATGCCGCGGCAAGCTTTCGCGCCGGCACCGGCATCGTTGCCGGCGCGGCCGACCTCATGCGGCGCATCCGCAAGGAGTTCAGATACGATCCGAAGGCGACCGTGATCTCGACCCCGTTGCGCGAGGTGTTCGACAATCGCCACGGCGTCTGCCAGGATTTTGCTCATATCATGATCGCCGGCCTGCGCGGTCTCGGTCTCCCCGCGGCCTATGTCAGCGGCTATCTGCGCACCATCCCGCCCGAGGGCCAGCCGCCGCTGCAGGGCGCCGACGCCACCCATGCCTGGGTGTCGCTGTGGGGTGGCGAGGAGCTGGGCTGGATCGGCTTCGATCCGACCAATGATCTCCTGGTCGGCAATGATCACATCATCCTCGGCATGGGCCGCGACTTCTCCGACGTTTCGCCGGTCGATGGCATCATCGTCGGTTCGCGCAAGCAGAAGCTCGGCGTCGCCGTCGATGTGGTGATGGTCGAGTAGGGTTCCCTCACCGGGAACGGCCGGAACATTTTTCCCGCATCGCACTTGATCCGCCCGAGGGGCCCGAAATGGGGGCTGGCTGACCCTTTCGAGCGATGGAGTGATCGACATGAAACGCGTTGCAGTCGTCATTGGCCTCGTCGGCGCCTGCGTCGCCGGCAGCGCCTCGGCCCAGCCGAGTGCGAACCTCACCGGCACCTACCGCTGCATCCAGATGTGCCGCGACGGCATGATCGGCGCGCCGGCCTTCGTGACGCAGAACGGCGATGCCGTGAACCTGACCACCGAGACCGGCGAGTCCCTCCAGGCTTGGCCGGACTGGAATGCTCCCAATAGCCGGCTGTGGATCGATGCGCGCGACGAAAGCGCGGTGTATTCGCCCGACGGCATGCGCATTCAGTTCGACGACGGCCGCGTCTGGGAGCGCGACCTGCCGCCGCCGCTGATCGTGCGCCGCGCGCCGGTCGTGTACGGGCGATAAGCGATCGCCATTGCTACTAAGGCCCTCGCGCACGCGGGGGCCTTGATTTGCGGGTGAGATGAAAGGTGCCGGCCTCACGATCACTGTCGTCCCGGCGAACGTCGGGACCCATAACCCCAGCTGAGTGTTGGGCGGCACACTGTTAGCAGCATCTCGCACCTCACTCCTGCTGCGGAGTATGAGTTCCGGGCTTGCCTGGGACAACGGCGAGTTTGTTGCACGGTCTCTCCACCATTCGCGCTGCGGCGGGATACTTTCTGCTGTCATCGTCCGCGAAAGCGGACGATCCAGTACTCGCCGGGAGGGGTGATGAATCGAGACGCCGCGGCGTGCTGGATGCCCGCCTGCGCGGGCATAACACGGAGTACGAGGCAGCGTTCTCGCGACATGATCTGTCCGAGTCATGAAGGATAGCTCGAACCCTCCGAGAACAAGAGGGCGCAGGGAATGCCGGGTGATGGCCTCACCCATGGCCCGCCTGCGAAAAGAATGCAGGCGGCAGGTACCACAGGTGCAGCCGGGTCAACCCGGCATTCCCTGCGCGATGGCTTTACGGCTTATACGTGGTCTCCCTGGTGCGCCGAGCTTTCTGGCCACCATCCCCAGCGCGATCGCATTGCGCCAGGTTGACACCAGCATCGGGGTGTCGGGACATCACGACTTCACCGTGCGCATCATGCCGTTCGTCCGCGCGACTGATCACGCTGCAGCACCACACGCCCACCGCTCCCCAGGCTCCACGTTCGTGACGATCGCGATCCGCCCCTCTCACGAGCCCGGGATGGCCGGAAACATCGGTCTGATTTGCCCGACGATGCAAGTGGGCAAGCGTGCGACAAACTGGCACGACGGGCAATTCGGGCATGGCGGATATGCGCGATCTATTAGTTGTCGTTCAGACAGCGAGCGGCATGCTGAATCCGGCACCAGCAGAGAAGCTCAGCACTTCCGCATCTGCAAACAATGTTCTCGCCCCTCGACATCAGTCCGAAACGACTCGATGAAGCCGCCCTGGCGCTGGGTCACATACACGGTCTTGCCGTCGCTGCCGCCGAAGGCGAGGTTGGTCGGCTCCTTGGCTTTCAGCGCGATCTCCCTGATCATGCGCCCATCCGGCGCCAGCATGGCGATGCTGCCCTTGAGGATGCGCGCGACCAGCAGCCGGCCGCTGGCGTCGGTGCGCAGTCCGTCGATCGTGTTCGGCTCGAAGGTCTTGATCAGCTTCGGCCGGGTCAGCGCGTCGCCGTCGATCGCATAGGACCAGATCTCGCCGCTGTTGGATTCGCCGACATAGAGCGTGCGGCCGTCGGGGCTGAGATCGATGCCGTTGGCGGTGCCCATGGCGCGTGGCGCGATCATCGCCGCGCCCTGCATCACGCCATCAGCGCCCTTCGCAATGCGCCAGACGCGGCCGCTGCGCGCCTTCCAGTTGGGATCGCTCGCATAGATGGTGCCGTCGCGTGACAGCGTGACGTCGTTGGGCTGGCTCATGTCGTCGGCATGGAAGACGAGGCGGGGCTCGGTGGTGCCGGGCGCGATGGCGAAGATGTTGTGCTTCTTGTAGTCGGCGACGAACATGACGCCGGCAGCGTCGATGCGGATCGCATTGCCGATGCTGCCGTCGGGCAGCTCGGTGAATTTCTCCGAGGCCGTCGCTTCCGGCGCCAGCCTGCCGATCGTGCCGGGTTTGCTGATATTGACCACGAACAGATTGCCGTCGCGGTCGACGGCGGGGCCTTCGATGCCGAAGGTGTATTCGCCTGACGGTGTGAGCTGCGTGCTCTCGAACAGTTTTGGGGCGGCCAGAGCAGGGACGGTCGCAAGGACGAGCATTGCGAGTTCCGCCAAACGCGGGATGCGTAGGGTGGGCAAGGGCGCGATGCGACGCTGCTTCCGAGCCAACACCGTGTGCGGCGCGCCGTGCCCACCATCGCGGGCAGCGGTGCTCGCGACTACCCCCACCCCCGACCCCTCCCCGCAAGGGGGAGGGGAGCACACTGCGCCTGTGGCAGTCGCTTTGCTCATCCCAGGGATGATCTCGTCGCGTCCGTCAGAGCGGCACCAGAAACTGCTGTTGGATATAATAGCCATCGTCGTCCGTGCAGGTGCCGTTGAGATAGGTGTCGGCTGGCCGGAAGAGACGGCTGAAGCCGGGCTTATTGACGGCAGACCTCTCGGTCACCACGACGATCTTGCCGAACGGAATGTCGCCGCATTCGCGGCCGTCCGCGGCGAAGAACTTGCGGTGCGGCGGGCCGCCCGCTTTGACCCGCATCCGCGTGCCTGGAACCAGGCGTGCGACGAGGTCGTCGGCAACATCAAGCAGTTTCGCATAGCCTGGTTCCGTCTTGATCAGGTCAGCCCCGGGCGGCATCTGCCGCTCGGCACCCAACCCGCGCAATCGCTGACGCAGCCGGCCGGCTTCGGGATCACCGGGATAGATCCAGCCGTCCTGGGCCAGCATGAAGCGCAGCACCGCGAGGTCCTTGTCTCGATCGGATTGTCCGGCCTCGAGGCCGAAATCCGAATGGCAACCGCGACAGTGTTTCTCGATGAGGTTCTTGCGCACCATCGCCAACCGCGCGCGCCCGGCAGCATCGTCCAGCACCAAGGCGGCCAGCCGGTCGATCAGTTGATCGCTTCTCGTGTCGCAAGGCAACGGCTCGGGTGCAGCCTCGTCCGTGTGGTCGATCCGGATCACGGTCTGGTTCTTGTCCTCCACCAGCCAGATCGCGCCGTCGTCGGCCACGGTCATGCCGACCGGCGCGCCTTGCGGCCGGATGCCGTTGACGCGATGCCAGCCGGTGATGATCTCGTCGAACGCCGCAGCCGGCGCGGGACCGGCTGCGGTCTGGAAAGCGCGGGTCGGCTCGGCGGCGCAGCTCACATGATAGCGCACCGGCGCCGGGCTCACTTTCGGGAAGCCACGCTCGTCGACCTCATAGGCGAGCAGCCGGCTGCCGGTCGGCCGGTAGCCATGCAGGCCGACCAGCAGCCTGCCTTTCAGCTCGTCGAAGCGATCGCCCGTGTAGTAGAGCATGCCGAGCGGCGCGCCATGCGGTGGCAGCAGCGACCAGGGCTGCTTGTAGAGCGTGGTGGTGTTGCAGAGGTTCTTGAGCGCGCCGGATTGCAGCACGCGCTTGAATTCCGGGCTCGGCGTCGTCAGGTCGTAGCAATAGGGCCAGCCATAGTGGCGGCCTTGCTCGATGGCGTTGATCTCCTCGTTGGGTGCGAACACGTCCTGCAGATCGCGCGCGTTCTCGCCCTGCAGCAAGGCGGTGCCGGGATCGGGAAAGCGCGGATGCAGGGCCAACGCCATTGAGTTGCGCAGGCCGCGCGCGTAGACCTCGTGCGGCGGCGACGGATCGCCGGATTTCAGCGCCGCAAAGACGCCGCCGGCCGGTGGCGTGAACAGCCAGATCGCGGCGAGCGCCGAGGTGCCTTCACCGGCGGCGCAGGGCTGCGTGATCGGCGCCTGCGACAGGCAGTTGTCGCTAGGCGAGCCGATGTTGACGAACAGCCGTCCGGTGCGGTCGAAGGCGAATGCCTTCAGCGGATGCGCACTTTCCGATAGGCGCGTGCCGTCGGGCAGCGTGAGGCGGCGTCCCGGCAGGTCGCGGATGATGGTCTCGATCGTTGCTTTCGGGTTGCTCGCAAGCGGATCGAAGCGGAAGATCGACGTATCGGTGGCGGCGTAGATCTTGCCGTCGGGACCGGCCGCAAGCCCGAACGGATAGGACAGCCGCGTGATCACCTCGCGGAGGCGCTGGCCGGCCGGCGCCGCGGGATCGAGGATCAGCAGCCGGCCGTCGTCATGGCCCCAGCCGCCCATGTCCGCGATCACGAACAGCCGATGGCCGGGGATCTGCACGATGCTGCGGGGAAATCTCAGGCCGTCGTCGCGGCCGGCGACGAGGCCGGCGCAGAAGCCGGGCTTCATGTCGATCTGGAGGCGCGGAAAGGCGAGGGCGCCGTCGCCGCAACTGGCCGGGCCGAGCGCGTAGCCGCTGCGGATCGTCGCGTCGTCGGCGCGGCCAGCTCCGATGCCGATGAGCATGGCGGTCGCGACGGCTGCAAGACTGTGCCACGACCATCCCATGCGTCGGTCCCGCTCAGTGAAGCAGATTGTATTGGATGATGTAGGCGGCAGCGCCGGCAAAATAGCCGAGCAGGGCGATGCCGCTGATGCGGCGGACGTACCAGAAGAAGTGGATGTTCTCGAGCCCCATCGCGGCGACGCCGGCCGCCGAGCCGATGATCAGGATCGAGCCGCCGGTGCCGGCGCAGTAGGCGACGAACTCCCACAGGAAACTGTCCGGCGGAAACTGGCTCAGGCTGTACATGCCCATGGATGCCGCGACCAGCGGCACGTTGTCGATGACCGCGCTGGCGAGGCCGAGCACGATCACGATCAGGTCGAGCCGGCCGACGGTGCGATCGAGCCATTGCGCCAGCGCCTCGAGGATGTGGGTGTGCTCGAGCGCGGCGACTGCCAGCAGGATGCCGATGAAGAACACGATCGAGGGCATGTCGATGCGGGTCAGCGCATGCACCAGCGTCAGGCGCTGCTTCTGCTCCGAGGCCTTCTCGCGATGGATGATCTCGCCGACCATCCAGAGTAGGCCGAGCCCGAACAGGATGCCCATGAACGGCGGCAGGTGCGTCACCGCCTTGAACACCGGCACGGCGACCAGGATGCCAAGGCCCATGAAGAACATCAAATTGCGCTCGAACGGCAGGATCGGGCTGATCGAGGCGAGGCCGGCGCTCGCCGGCGGCACCAGCTGCTTGCCGCGCAGGGTGAAGCTGACGACGGCGAGCGGGACCAGCAGGTTCAAGAGCGAGGGGATGAAGACCGACTTCATGATCGCGAGCGGCGTGATCTGGCCGCCGATCCACAGCATGGTGGTGGTGACGTCGCCGATCGCCGACCAGGCGCCGCCGGCATTGGCGGCGATGACGATGATCGATGCGAAGACCAGGCGGTCCTCGTCGCGGCCGGACAGCTTCTTCATCAGCGACACCATCACGATCGCGGTGGTGAGGTTGTCGAGCATGGCGCTGAGGAAGAAGGTGACGAAGCCGACCAGCCAGACCAGGGTGACCTGGTTGCGGGTGCCGATCAGCGAGGTCACGACCTCGAAGCCGTTATGGGCGTCGATGACCTCGACGATCGTCATCGCGCCGATCAGGAAGAAGATGATCTGGGCGGTCGAGGCCACGGACTCGTTGAGCTCGGCCGCGACCGCCGGAGCCGTCCCGCCCATCACGGCGTAGACGGTCCACATCAGGCCGGCGCCGACCAGGGCGGTGGCCGCCTTGTTGATCCGGAACGGGTGCTCCAGCGCCACCACGGCATAGGCGAGCGTGAAGACGGCGACGATGGCGGCGGTCATCGCGGGGGATTTCCGGTCATGAATCTCGGCATGGGCAGCGTGGAACCGCCCCAGATATGACCGATCGGCGGTCCACCAGCAAGCAGGGGACCGAAACCGCGTCGGGTCCTACACCACGGCCGACGCGATCGCGTCGGCGTGGCTGCGGATGGCGCGGATCTCGGCCGCGCTGCGGCGCGCACGGTCTTCTGCATCTTCAAGATCGTTGCAGCATGGAGCTCGGCAAAGGCTTGCTCATCGTTGCGTCCGGCACGGGCCGCTGGCTGCAGAGATGCGCGACGTAACCCTTCTGATCCGCTGATCCGCGCTTGCTGATCGCATCCTTCTCCTGCATGCGCTCTCTCTGAGCGGAAACGGGTCAGAGTCAGATGCGGATCACCCGAATGCTTGCTTCGCTGCGCTCGCAATGACCGCGGAGGAATTCAGAGCCGGACGAACGGGCTGATGAGGCGGCCGAGCAGGCCGTGCATGCGCAGGTCGCCGGTCATGGCGACGAGGCAGAGGCAGGGGCCCTCGTCACCGACCACCGGACGATGGTCGACCTCGTCGTCGCCATAGTCGAAGTCGCCGGGTCCGTAATAGCCGCCGAGATGGCTGAAGCTGCCCTTCAGCACGCAGGTCAGCTCATTGCCGGAATGCGTATGCTCCAGCATCCGCGCCCCGGGCTCCGAGCGCAGCAGGAAGGCGCGCGATTTGCCGGTGCCCGGCAGCAGGATCGGGCGCATGCTGATGCCGGGCGCCACGCGCCGGCGTTTGCCGATCTTGCAGCGCTTGACCATCTCGGGCAGATCCGCGAGCTCGGGATCGTGCTCGGCGACCTCGCTCACCTGCGGCGCCGCCTGCGGGCGTCGATCGATGCGGGCCATCACGGCATCGAAGGCATCCGCGCCCGTCGCGACCGGCTCGGCCGCGTCCAGCGAGGCGCCGGCGAGCTGCTCGATGGCGCGGACGAAGCGCTGGCATCGGCCGCAATCGGCGACATGGACACCGACGACCAGCCGCTCGGCCTCGTCGAGCGCACCAGTGGCGAAGTCGGCCAGCAGGTCTTCCGGCGGGTGGTGGCTGATCGTCATGTCGCGTCGTCCAACAGGTCTCTCAGGCGATTCATCGCCAGTCTGATTCGTGACTTTACCGTACCCAGCGGCAGGCCGAGCACCGCCGCGATTTCCGAATGCGGTCGTTCCTCGACGAACGACAGGCGGATCACGGTGGATTGCTCCACCGATAATCTTTCGATCGCGGCCGCCACCCGTGTGGCATCTTCGACACGCGAGACGATCTGGTCGGCTGCGGGCGTCGGATCGGCTTCCTCGTCACGCCCCACTTCTCTGCTCAGCCGGCTGTCGCGGGCGGCCTTGCGCGCGGCGTCGATCCGCTGGTTTCGCGCGATCGTGAAGATCCAGGCGGCCGCGCCGGCCGTCGACGGATCGAATTGCCCCGCCTTCGTCCACACCGCCACCATGGTGGATTGGGCGATTTCCTCAGCGTCGTCGGCGTTGCAGCCGGTCTTGATGAGGAAGCCTTTGATGCGGGGCGCAAAATGCGCGAACAGGGCCTTGAACGCCTCGCGGTCGCCGCGCGCGGCGACGCGTCCGATCAATTCAGCCCAGTCCACAGTCGCCTTCGGCCCTCTGCTCACATTCATCCCGGTACGGGCACTGAAGGCCCGTGCAAATCGATGCCGGGACGATGCCACGTTCCATTGCGCTATTCCAGTCGCTCTCAGTCGCGTGGTCATGGTCCCCGGCACGCTGCTTGATCCTGGATAACGTGGACCATGGACGGCTGGATCACAGCGGGCCGAGGATTTTCCGGACCCTCAATCCTTCAGGTCGGAATTGACCATCGCCAGGAACTCCTGGCGGCTCATCGGGTCGGTGCGGAAGCAGCCGAGCATACGGCTGGTGGTGAGATCGACGCCGTGCTTCTTGACGCCGCGCGAGCTGATGCAGTGATGGGCGGCCTTGATCACGACCGCCACGCCCTGCGGCTGCAGCACCTCGTCGATGATGTTGGCGATCTCGGCGGTCATGCGCTCCTGGATCTGCAGCCGGCTGGCATAGGCCTCGACGACCCGGGCGAGCTTGGAAATGCCGACCACGCGGCTGTGCGGCACGTAGCCGACCCAGGCGCGGCCGATGATGGGCGCCATGTGGTGCTCGCAATGGCTCTGGAACGGGATGTTCCGCAACAGCACCATCTCGTCGTAGCCGGCGGTCTCCTCGAACGTCTTGCGCAGATACTCCTCGGGGTTCTGCTCATAGCCGGCAAAATAGCTCTTGTAGGCCCGCGCGACCCGGGTCGGGGTCTCGGAGAGACCCTCGCGCGACGGGTCCTCGCCGATCCAGGTCAGGATGGTGCGGATGGCGTCCTCGACGTCATCCTGGGTGACCGCAACGGGGTCGCAGGCGAACGGAAGTTTCTTGGCTGTCTGGCGCACGAGGGCTCTCCAAAAACCAAGAAACGGTTCCGGTATCGGAACGGATCACGTCTTGCGGGGCGATTTCCGCGACCGATGGCTCGCCGCCGTCAGCTCGCCTTGCGCAGCCGCATCTCCGCGGACGGACCCGAGCGCAGGTTCTGGAAGAACTTCTCGACCTCGTTGGCGAGCGTCTGCGCGGTCGCGTTGAGGTCGCCGGACGCCGACAGGACGGAGGCGGCGGCCGTCGAGGTCTCGCTGATGGCGTCGCGGAGCGAGCCGATGTTCATGACCAGCGTCTGGTTGCCCTGTGCGGTCGACTGCGCGTTGGCCGAGATCTCCCGCGTCGCCTGGTCCTGCTGCTGGATCGCATTGGAGATGTTCGAGGTGATCTCGTTGATGCCGCGGACCGCCTGGCCAATCTCGCGGACCGCGTCGACCGCGGTCTTGGTCGAGGCCTGGATCAGGCCGACGTTCTGGCTGATCTCCTCGGTCGCCTTGGCCGTCTGCCCGGCCAGCGCCTTGACCTCGTGAGCGACCACGGCAAAGCCACGGCCGGCCTCGCCGGCGCGGGCGGCCTCGATGGTCGCATTCAGAGCGAGGAGGTTGGTTTGCTCGGCGATGGTCTGGATCAGGGTCAGTACGCCGTCGATGCGCTGGGTGGCGGCGGCAAGGCCTTCGATCTCAGTGACCGACTTCTCGGTGCGTTGGCCGGTCTGCTCGACGGCGCCGGCCGACTGCCGGATCTGCCGGCCGATCTCCTCGACCGACGTCGACAACTCCTCAGCGGCGCTCGCGACGGCGGAGACGTTGCTCGATGCCTGCGATGTGGCGCCGGCCGCGGTGACCGCGCGCTCGTTGGCATCGGCCGTCAGCCGCGTGATCATCTCGGCGGTTTGGCGCATCGCGGCGGCGTTCTCGGTGACGGTCCGCATCACGCTGCCGATCGCGGTGCGGAATTGTTCGACCGCGGTCTCGATGTGGCGGGCGCGGGCTTCGCGGATTTCCGAGTCCTGCGAGACCTGGACATTGAGGTCGCGGTTGTGGGCCATCGCCTGCTGGAATACGCCGATGGCGCGGGCGAGCTCGCCGATCTCGTCGGCCCGTCCGGCATGCGGCACTTCGACGTTCTCGGCGCCGGTCGCGACCCGGCGGATCGTATCGGTGATCTGAGACAGCGGCCGAGCGATCGAGCGGGCGATGATCACCACGCCGGCTGCGACCAGAGCCAACATCAAGCCGCCTAGACCGGTCAGCACGAGCGAGAGCTTGTTGTTCAGCGCCGTTTCCTCGGCGATCTTTCCCGCGCGCTCGACATAGACTTTGGACAGCGCCTCGAGATCCTTGTTGAGCGCCTTGCGCACGGAGCGATTGGCATCGTTGTCGCCCCACTCGCGTCCCGCAGCCGGGCTGATTTCATTGGCGCGCCGGACCAGTTCGGCGCGGAATTCGACGAATTGCTCGATCCGCTTCTTGAACGTTGCGAATTGCTGGGCGTCGTCGGCCTGTACGATCGCCTGCCACTTGTCGACGACCTTCAGGATGTCGGCATTGAACTTGAGCAAGCCGTTGCCGTATTGTTTTACGACGGCGGGGTCGGTCGACATATAGACGCCGCGCGACTCCATGACGACGGCATAGACGAGGCCGTTGACCAGCTGAACGTTGTGAGCGGCGAGATTGGCCGTCTCGATGGCCTTGATGAGCTCCGTGGCCCGCCGCGAGTTGTAGTCGGACAGCCAGGTGATTGCGGCGGTCAATAGCGCAAACAACGCAAAGATTGCATAGAGCTTGACTGCGATGGACTGGCGCGTGGCCGTCTTCGTTGACGTCGGGCGTGAGGTCATGAGGTGAGATACCGCAAGTTTTTGCTACGACGGAGGAGGCGCTTGATTGTTAATAGTTATGCAAAACCTTCATGGAGAAAGCGTTAAGTTGACACCGTCAGTATTATGCAACCGCAGCGCACTTTACTTGGCGTTTCAATCGATTAGTTGGTGCTTCGCAGCAGGGGCGGGCGCCGGGGCATCCGGTTGACTACGGAGGGCATGCGCCATTTCGAGGCCCCTCGTTCCCCTGCAAATGCATTGCAAGCCAGTGGCCGCGCGCACACGCGCTCCGCAATTGGTCCGCCGATCGGAGACAGGCGGGAGCAGTCGTCGCGCTCGACCGATCAATTATCCCTCCGATTGGAACTTTGGATCGCCCGTCGCATTCCACGATCCGTATTGCGATGCATCGGATCCGGTCGCCTCATCAGGTCGCGTCGGATCATGCCAGGCAGCGTGAGCATCTGGCACGCGGCGGGACCTTGCGCCCTGCGACAGGAGCGGAAGGCTCGATCGCACTCAACTTTTCCGGAAGGGGTGGCGAAGCCTTATCTTCGGCCGTAAGGTAACCAGTTAGCGGGTTGTCGCGAGGGGCAGTCGATGAGATTCGAGGGCATCGAAACGGTACGTCGCATTCTCTGTGTGTTTCCGCGCTACACCTCGTCGTTCGGAACCTTCGAGCATGCCTATCCGCTCACCGACGGCGTCCAGGCCTTCATGCCGCCGCAGGGGCTGCTGCTGATCGCGGCCTATCTTCCAAGTTCCTGGCAGGTGCGCTTCATCGATGAGAACATCCGCCCGGCGCAGGACGAGGATTTCTCCTGGGCCGAAGCGGTGTTCGTCAGCGGAATGCACATCCAGCGTCAGCAGATGAACGACATCTGCCAGAGGGCGCATGCGTTCGACCTGCCGGTCGCGCTGGGCGGCCCCTCCGTCAGCGCCTGTCCGGACTACTATCCGAGCTTCGACTATCTGCATGTCGGCGAGCTCGGCGATGCCACCGACGAGCTGATCGCGCGGCTGGCGCGGGATCCGTCGCGGCCTGCGCAGCAGGTCGTGCTGCGGACCGACGAGCGGGTGGCGATGACCGATTTCCCGGTGCCGGCCTATGAGCTCGCCGAGGTGAAGAAGTACTTTCTCGGCAGTATCCAGTATTCCAGCGGCTGCCCCTATCAGTGCGAGTTCTGCGACATCCCCGGCCTCTATGGACGCAACCCGCGCATCAAGTCGCCGCAGCAGATCATCGCCGAGCTTGACAAGCTCAGGGAATGCGGCGTCACCGGCTCGGTCTATTTCGTCGACGACAATTTCATCGGCAACCGCAAGGCGGCGATGGACCTGCTGCCGCATCTGATCGAATGGCAGAAGCGCACCGGCTACGTGATGCGGCTCGCCTGCGAGGCCACGCTCAACATCGCCAAGCGGCCCGAGATCCTGGAGAAGATGCGTGAGGCCTATTTCATCACCATCTTCTGCGGCATCGAGACGCCCGACCCGGATGCGCTGACCGCGATGCACAAGGACCACAACATGATGGTGCCGATCCTGGAGGGGATCAGGACCATCAACGGCTACGGCATGGAGGTCGTCTCCGGTATCATCATGGGGCTGGACACCGATACGCCGCAGACCGCGGACGCGCTGCTGCAGTTCGTCGCGGAGAGCCGGATCCCGCTGCTCACGATCAATCTGCTGCAGGCGCTGCCGAAGACGCCGCTGTGGGATCGCCTCGAGCGCGAGGGCAGGCTGGTCCACGATGACGGCCGCGACTCCAACGTGAAATTCCTGATGCCCTATGACGAGGTGGTCACGGCGTGGCGGCGCTGCATGGAGGTGGCCTATGAGCCGGAGCGGCTGCTCGCACGCTACAAGCACCAATGCGACACCACCTACGCCAAACGCATCAAGGTGCCGGTCAGCGACGAGATGAAGAGCTGGCCGAACATCAGGCGCGGCATGGTCATGATGGGCAAGATCTTCTGGAAGGTGGGCGTGCTCGGCGACTACAAGCGGCCGTTCTGGCGCTTTGCCTGGAGCCAGCTCAAGCGCGGCGAGATCGAGAATTTCATCGCCGTGGCGCTGATCGCGCATCACCTCATCATGTTTGCGCGCGCCGCCTCGCGCGGGAATCAGAACGCGTCGAACTACTCGATCCGGCTGCGCGAGGCCGCCCTTCCCGCAGGGTGATGGTCCTCTCTGGGGCAGGGGCGGCGAGTGGCGCTCGCCGGCACCGGTCCGCGGCCTGCCCCGGGCAAGAAGGGACGGCTCGGTCGGATACCGGTCCTTGAGTCGTTCAGGTTTTTGAGCCCCGCGCCCGTCCGGGTCGTCCACGCTCTTTTCAAGCACGGCAGAATCGTGGCGTGATCGGAAGCCATGCCGGCTCGCCGTCTTGTGTGGCCGGGCATGGTTGCGGCCGGGGAGTGAACCCTGCTAGACCCGGCCTCGACGAATTATCACGTGTTTTCAAGGATTAGCTTCGGCTGCGGGCCACAATGCGGTCATCTCTGCTTCGCTGAGCGGCCTTATTTCTGCCCTATGCGCTCAGGCCTTCCGAATTAGGCCGCCCCCAACCACTGGACACCGCATGCTGGAAGTCAGGCACGACAACGAAGTCCATGTCGAAAAGGTCGAGCACCGGCCGGCCGACAGCATCGCTTTCGGCATCGAGCGGCTCGGCCTCCTCGCGGTCAAGGCGCCGATCTTTTCCTGCGTCGTCCTGCTCGTCCTGATCGTGGCGGCGGTGTTCGGCATTAAGCGGATCCAGATCGACGATTCGCTCAGCCAGCTGTTTCGCTCCGACAGCAAGGAATTCCACCAGTACGAGGAGGTGACGAAGAAGTTCCCGGCCGAGGAATTCGACGTCCTCGTCGTGGTCGAGGGCAAGACCTTGCTGGCCCGCCAGAACCTCGAGAAGCTGCGTGACTTCGTGACCGACCTGCAACTGGTCGAGGGCACCCGTGGCTTGGTATCGCTGTTCTCGGCCCGTCAGGCGCCGGCGCCCGGCAAGCTTCCGGCGGCGCTGTTTCCGTCGGATCTGCCGGAGGGCGAGGCCTACGACAAGTTCATCGAAACGGTGAAGTCCAACGAGATCATCCGCGGCAAGCTGTTGTCGGAGGACGGCACGCTCGCCCTGATCGTGCTGTCGCTCGAGCCCAAGGTGGTGGCCTCGAACGATCTCGGAAAGGTGGTGGGCGACATTCGGAAGCTGATGGCGGAGGACCTCGCCGACACCGGCCTGAATGTCCAGCTTTCCGGCGTGCCGGTCATGCAGCTCGAGATCCGCAACGCGGTGGAACGTGACGGGCTGACCTACAACATTCTCGGCATTCTTGCCGGCTGCATCATCGCCATCATCTTCTTCCGCAAGGTCTCCTTCATGATCGCGGCGGCGTTTCCGCCGCTGATCGCGATCATGCTTGCGCTCGGCGCGCTCGGCTGGGCCAATTTCAATCTCAACATGTTCCTGAACGTGATGACGCCGCTCATCATGGTCATCAGCTTCTCCGATTCGATGCAGCTCACCTTCGCCGCCCGCGACCGCCTGATCGCAGGGCAGGACAAGGTGACGGCGTTCAAGAACGCCGTGCTGGTCGTCGGCCCGGCTTGCGTGCTGACCCACGCCACCGCCGGCATTTCCTTCATCGCCCTGCAGTTCTCCGACAGCGACCTGATCCGCAAGTTCGGCGAGGCGGGGCTTGCCGCCACCATCATCGCGCTGGTCGCGGTGCTGTCGCTGGTGCCGGTGTTCGGCGTGCTGCTGGTGCGCAACGAGAAGACGTTCGCGGTCAAATTCCAGGGGGCCGATGCCGGCGTGCAGGCGCTGCGCAATTTCTGCTACTGGATCGCGGTGCGCATGGTCGGTCGTCCCGGCCTGTTCAGCCTGATCGCGGTGGTGTTCGTCGGCTCGCTCGCGGTGGTCTATGCGAGCCTGGAGCCGCGCTACCGGCTCGCCGACCAGGTGCCGGACAAGCGCCAGGCGGTGGCGGCGAGCAACCGGCTCGATGCCAAGCTCACCGGCGCCAATCCGGTCAATGTGCTGATCCAGTTTCCCAAGGGCGCCTCGCTCTATGCGCCGGAGACGTTGCAGACCATCGCCGACGTCCATGCCACGGTCGAGAAGACTGCCGGTGTCGGCAACGTCTGGTCGGTCGAGACGCTCAGGCGCTGGCTGGCCGAGAAGGCCGGCTCGTCCGATACGGCGACGCTGCAGGAATACGTCAATCTGATCCCCGAGCATCTGGTGCGCCGCTTCATCGACAAGGAGCAGGATGCGGTGGTGGTCGCCGGCCGCGTTCCCGATCTGGATTCCAGCCAGCTGCTGCCGGTGGTCGACAAGCTTGATCATGAGCTCGACACGGTCAGGAAGAAGCACCCCGGCTTTGAGATCGCGGTCACCGGCCTTGCCGCCATCGCCGCGCGCAACTCCGCCAGCATGATCCAGAAGCTCAATCACGGGCTCACCATCGAGTTCGCGCTGGTGGCGATGTTCATCGGGCTCGCCTTCCGCTCCTGGGTGGTGATGCTCGCCTGCATCCTGCCCGGCATCTTCCCGGTGGTGATGTCCGGGACGTTGTTGTGGGCGATGGGGGAGGGGCTGCAATTCGCCAGCGTGGTGGCGCTCACGGTCTCCTTCGGCCTCGGCCTGTCGGCCACCATCCACTTCCTGAACCGGCTGCGGATGGAGAGTGCGCCCGGCGTCAGCGCCGCGGTCGCGGTGGAGCGTGCCACCGTGCTGGTCGGACCGGCGCTGATCCTCACCACGGTGGTGCTGGCCTGCGGCCTCGTCGTCACCGTGTTCTCGGATCTGCCGTCGCTGCGGCTGTTCGGCTGGCTCAGCGCGTTCTCGATGGTGGCGGCGCTGTTCGCCGACCTCTTCATCCTCCGCCCGACCGCGATGTTCCTGATCAACCTGTCGCAGAAGCTGAAGCGCAAGCCGGTGTGAGGGGCGTGATCTAGGCCCAATCCAACACTGTCATCGCCCGCATACGACGCGGGCGATCCAGTACGCCGCGGCTTATCGGCTTAGTCACGACTGCCTCTTGATGCTGGGTCGCCCGGTCCCGTCTGCGCATTCGGCTTCGACGCGGCCATGAGTTCAAGGGGCGCGCCGGAGCTTTAGCGAAGGCGGCAAGCCGGGCGACGACAGCGGGGGGCCCAATGCTCATGGTCTCTGATGTCTCAAAAAAACAAAACGGCCCTGACGTCGTCAGGGCCGTTCGCGCATTCCGTTGCTGACGGTGTCGCGACCGTTCAGGTCTTCGACATCGTGATGTTGACGCCGCGGATCTCGCCCTTGGAGGAGATCTGCACGACCTGCTTGTTGCCGCTGGTCCTCAGGGTGATGCTGGCGGCGAAGCCGGCGGCCTGCACGAACACGTCGATCTGGCCGTTGCCGGCGGTGCCCTGCAGCTCGCCGTTCACGTTGCGGCTGGATTCGCTCCAGTTGCCGGAGATGCGATCGCCCTGGCTGGTGACGTCACTGGTCAGGAGGAACTTGTAGCTGTCGCTGGCGCATTGCAGACTCTGCTTCAGATTGGCGCCGGCCACCTTGTAGCTGGCCTTGCAGCGGATGCGCTCGGTGGTGCCGTCGGACAGCGCGACCGTACCGTTGCCCGACCACGACCCGTCGAAGCCTGCGAACGGGCCCGACTGAGCCTGAACCGCGGTCGCCGCCACGAACAATGCCGCTCCGAGACCGGCGGCCTTGACGACGCGCCCAGAGAAAGGTGAGCCGAACAGTTTCATATCGAGTTTCCCATCCAAAATGACACCGCTGTGTCGGCGTACGCCGCCGCTTCGAACACTTGGTGTTCTCGCCGAAGGTTAGGTTCAAATGACGGCCGGTCGGGCGCTGCGACCGGATGCCATGATGCCCGCCGACACCGTGCGACGGGTCGGCGCCGAATGGTCGTCCTCGCAAGACGGCTGCACGCAAGCCGCCTCGACGGCGCTGCATCTAACGGTCCGCGCGGCAAGCTTGCAACAGCCAAATGCGAAAAACGTGTTCCGAGAATAACGCCCTAGTATCAACGCCTTGTTTGTGCCAAAGCTGTGATCTCCGAGCTTGATCCGCTCGGGATCATAGGGCGCAAATTTGGCCGCATTTGGCAGCGTACCTCCGGCGCTGGGGGGCTTGCGGTCCTTGCCAAACCAAACAGGTGTTTCCCGGGCAGCATCGGCGATCCGGGAGGTCTCCTCTGCTGTCAAAATGAAGGAACACGATGCGTAAGATTTTCCTGGCACTTTCCCTGCTGTCGTCGGTGTCCGTTTCCACCGGCGCGTTCGCGCAAGGCCGCGGCGGCACGCCCGAAGAGCAGGCGGCCTGCACGCGTGACGTTCAGAAGTTCTGCCGTGCCGTCATCGATCAGGGTGACTTCACGATCCTTGCGTGCCTGAAGGAGAACCGCCCCAAGATCAGCCCGGCCTGCGATCAGGTGCTGAAGACCCACAACCAGTAAGCGGTTGCCGTTCGGAACGGTTGTTTCCGAACTCTTTTGGTTAACGACCGCCGGCCCGCCCCTCAGGGCAGGGCGGCGGTTCGATCCTATGGGCTGCCCGACATCGATTGCATTGGTTTTGGCTGGATCTTCGCCTATATGGGGGCGAGCAATCCGTTCGCATGAGCGAAGCGGCGGGCATTGTTTTCGGTAGCGCCCTTTCAACCTGATAGCTGTTTTCGTCCATGACCACCGCGAGCGATTTGCGATCCGGCAAGACACACCGGGACGAGAACTTTCCGGTGGCCTCCTGGATCATCCGTCCAGAGCACCGGGCGCTGATCCTCGCCTTCTACAATTTCGTGCGTACAGCCGACGACATTGCCGATCATCCGAGCCTGCCGGGTGAGGAGAAGCTGCGGCTGCTCGATCTGCTCGAAGCCGAGCTGACCGGGACCGGCGAGACCCAGGATGTCGCCGTCAGCCTGCGCCGGGCGCTCGCCGAGCGCGGCATGCCGCCCCGGCATGCGCTCGATTTGCTGGTTGCCTTCCGGATGGACGTGACCAAGCTGCGCTACGAGAACTGGGACGAGGTCATCCACTACTGCCGCTACTCGGCGATGCCGGTCGGCCGCTTCATGCTCGATGTGCACGGCGAGTCCACCGCGACCTGGCCGGCCTCGGACGCGATCTGCGCCGGGCTGCAGATCAACAACCACCTGCAGGACTGCGGCAAGGACTACAAGGCGCTCAACCGCGTGTACCTGCCGCGCGATGCGCTGGCGGAAGCCGGCGCCACCGTCGAGATGCTCGGCGAGTCCAGATCGCCGCCGCAACTGCTGGCCTGCCTGCAGAAGCTCGCGGTGCGTAACGCGGCGCTGCTCGATGAAGGCAGGGACCTCAACAGCGGCGTCAAGGATTTCCGTTTCGGACTGGAGATCGCCGTGATCCAGGCTTTCGCCGACCGTATCGTGGCGCTGCTGAAGGTGCGCGATCCACTCAGCGAGCGCGTGCACCTGTCGCCCATCGGCATGCTCGGTCTCACCTTCACGTCGGTGATGGGCGAGATCGGTCGCCGCGTGGCCGGGCGTCATCCCGTCACCAAATCGGCAGCCGGCGCATGACCCTCGAGGCGACCGCAGACAATATCGATCACGGCACGGCGGCGTCCGGCAGCTCGTTCTATGCCGCCATGCGCATCCTGCCGCGCGCCCAGCGCGATGCGATGTTCCAGGTTTACAGCTTCTGCCGCGAGGTCGACGACATCGCCGATTCCGACGGGCCGCGGCCCGAGCGGCTGGCGGCGCTGCAGAAATGGCGCGACGACATCGACGCGCTCTACCAGGGCAACCCGCCGCCGCGGCTGCGCGACTACGTCGCCGCGGTGAAGACGTTCGGCCTGAAGCGGGAGGATTTCCTCGCCATCATCGACGGCATGGAGATGGACGTGCCGCAGGAGATCCGCGCGCCAGATCTCGCCACGCTGGACCTTTATTGCGACCGGGTCGCGAGCGCGGTCGGCCGCCTCTCGGTGCGCATCTTCGGCATGCCTGAGGAGGACGGCATCCTGCTGGCCCACCATCTCGGCCGCGCGCTGCAGCTCACCAACATCCTGCGCGACATCGACGAGGACGCGGCCATCGGCCGGCTCTATCTGCCGCGCGAGGCGCTGCTGTTCGCCGGAATCACCGGCGATGATCCGGCCAAGGTGACGCAGGAGCGCGCGCTTCCCAAGGTCTGCAACTCGGTTGCCGTCAGGGCGAAGACGCATTTCGAGAAGGCCGACGAGATCATGCGGCGCAACCGCCGGCGTGCCGTGCGTGCGCCGCGCATCATGTCGAAATACTACCGCGCCGTGTTCGACCTCCTGCTCGAACGTGGCTTCGCGCTGCCGCGCGAGCCCGTCCGCGTGAGCAAGCTCACGAAGATCGGCATCATCCTCCGTTACGCAATCATCTGATGCAAAAGACCGCTCACATCATCGGCGCCGGCGTGTCCGGCCTTTCCGCCGGCGTGCGGCTCGCCAATGCGGGCTACATCGTGCACGTCCACGAGGCCACGCAGCAGCTCGGCGGCCGCTGCCGGTCTTATTACGACGCCGCGACCGACCTGGTGATCGACAACGGCAACCATTTGCTGCTGTCGGCCAATCATCACGTGCTGTCCTATGCCCGCGCGATCGGCTCGGAAGCGGGGCTGGTCGGGCCGGAGAAGGCGCAGTTCGCCTTCGTCGACATCCGGAGCGGCCAGCGCTGGCTGCTCGATCTCGGCAACGGCCGCCTGCCGCTGTGGGTGTTCGACGAGGGCCGCCGCGTGCCGGATACCAAGCTCGGCGACTACCTCGCGCTGTCGCCGCTGATCTGGGCAGGTACGTCCAAGACGATCGGCAGCACGATTCCCTGCAAGGGTACGCTGTACGACCGCCTGGTGCAGCCGCTGCTGCTCGCGGCACTGAACTGCGATCCGCCGGAAGGATCGGCGGGGCTCGCCGGCGCCATCGTCCGCGAGACCTTGCTCGCCGGCGGCCAGGCCTGCCGGCCGCTGATCGCGCGCGATGGCCTGTCGGGCGTGCTGATCGATCCGGCCGTGAAATTCCTGGAAGGCAAGGGCGGCAGCGTGCGGATCGGCCGCGAGCTGCGCGGCCTCGACGATGCGGGTGGTCGTGTCACCGGGCTCAGGTTCGGCGGCGATGAAACCGTCGCGCTCGGTCCGTCCGACGTCGTGGTGCTCGCCGTGCCGCCGCGGCCGGCGATGGCCCTGCTGCCGGGGCTCACGGGGCCGACGAAATATCGCGCCATCGTCAATGCCCATTTCCGCATCACGCCGCCGCGCGATGCACCAGCTCTGCTCGGGGTGGTCGGCGGCCTGGTCGAATGGCTGTTCGCCTTCCCGCAGCGGCTCTCGGTCACCATCAGCAATGGCGATCGGCTGGTCGACATGCAGCGCGAGGAGCTCGCCGCCGCGATCTGGGCCGACGTCTGCAAGGCCGCCGGGATCAAGGCGGAGCTGCCGCCGTGGCAGATCGTGCGCGAGCGTCGCGCCACCTTCGAGGCGACGCCCGAGCAGAACGCGCTCCGACCGGGAGCGAAGACGGCGTTCGGCAATCTCGCTCTGGCGGGGGACTGGACCGATACCGGCCTGCCGGCAACCATCGAAGGCTCGGTGCGCTCCGGCGACCGCGCTGCGAATCTCCTGCTCGGGCACGGCTGACCGGTGCAGGGCGGCGCGAATCTGGCCGCGCCGTCATGCCGCCGGCGCCGCGAGTCTCACATTTTCGTGGCGTAGTTCTTGCTTAAAGTTCCACGCTTGGTGGCGCCGGCGCAATTTGTTCCAGGGCGGAACAGGGATCGGCGGGGCCAAATGGCAACACCAGGCAAAAAACGCATCGGGTACGGGTGCAGTGCGGCGCAAACGGGGTTTCCTCGCGGATTTTTTCTGCGTAATCCTCGGTTTGTTAAGGCCTTTCCGCTCTGGCGCCGCCGTGGCTGAGGCTTTGGAACAAGAGACGGAGACGTCGGCTCACGCGACGTCCGAGAAGGTGTCAGGGGTCGGATTGTGAAGTTGGGGATGGGGGACGATACGTCCGCGGATCGCCCGATTGATCCGCGGCCGGTCTTGGTCGTGACGGGCTTGGTGCAGGAGGCCCGGATTGCTGCCGGGCCCGGCATGATGGTGATCTGCAGCTCGAGCGACCCCAGGCAGTTGCGCTCGCTGCTCACCGTGTTCGATCCGACCTCGATCCGCGGCGTCGTCAGTTTTGGCGTGGCCGGTGGCCTCGATCCCAGCCTCAAGGCCGGCGACATCGTCGTCGCCACCGAGGTGACTGCGGGCGATGCCCGTTGGCTGTCTGGGCTCTCCCTGCGTGAGGAGCACATCGCCCGCGCCGCCCTGAAGAAGCGCCGCGTCGTGCGCGGCGTGCTGGCCGGGGCCGAAGAGGTTGTCGTGGCTCAGGCCCGCAAGGCGGCGCTGCGCATGAAGACCGGGGCGGCCGCGGTCGACATGGAGAGCCACATCGCCGCCGCCTATGCTGCCGAATACGGGTTGCCGTTCGCGGCGCTGCGGGTGATCTCCGATCCCGCCCATCGCACCCTCCCGTCGCTCGCCAAGGACGCCATCAAGCCGAACGGCGACATCGACCTGCCGATGATCCTGCGCGGTGTCGCCCGCAATCCGGCCGTGCTGCGTGGCCTGGTGTCGACGGGCATCGAGTTCAATCGCGCCCTGCGCTCGCTGCGCGGCGCCCGCGACCTGCTGCTGAGCGGCATGCTCGCCGCCGAGCACTTCCTCGAGACCGAAACGCTCGCTGCTGCCGAGGCGTGAGCCGTTTGCGGAGCGTAGCGTTCATCCCGATCCAGAGATCAGTTGAATGAAAAAGGCCGCCGATCACTCGGCGGCCTTTTGATTGATCAGAGCCGTGAAGATCAGGCGGCCGTCGAGGCCTTCTGCTGCGCCTCGATTGCCTCGTCGTGACGGATCTCGGAGAGGCGCTTTTGCACCTCCGACGAGAACACGTACTGCGCCGGGCGCTGCTTGGAGAGATCGATCTCCGGCGCCATCGGACCCTCGGTCTTGATGCCGCGCAGCGACACGAACATCGCCTTGATCGGGTTGGTCAGCGCCGCATTGGCGGCGGTGGCCTCGTAGCCGCAATGCGCCATGCAGTCGGCGCACTTCTCGTACTTGCCGGTGCCGTAGGAGTCCCAGTCGGTGGTCTCCATCAGCTCCTTGAAGGTCTTGGTGTAGCCCTCGCCGAGCAGATAGCAGGGCTTCTGCCAGCCGAAGATGTTGCGCGCAGGCATGCCCCAGGGGGTGCACTCGAACTCCTGGTTGCCGGCCAGGAAGTCGAGGAACAGACCGGAATGCATGAAATTCCACTTCTTGCCCTTGCCGAGCTTGAAGACGTCGCGGAACAGCTGCTTGGTCTTGGTGCGGTTGAGGAAGTGCTCCTGGTCCGGCGCGCGCTCATAGGCATAGCCGGGCGACATGGTGACGCCGACGCCGAGCTCGGTCGTGAAGTCCAGGAACTTGGCGATCTCCTCGGCGGGATGGCCGTCGAACACCGTGGCGTTGACGTTGACGGTGAAGCCGCGCGCCTTGGCGGCCTTGATCGCGGAGACGGCGCGGTCGAACACGCCCTTCTGCGAGACCGCCTTGTCGTGATGCTCGCGCAGGCCGTCGAGGTGCACCGAGAAGAACAAATACGGCGACGGCTCGAACAGGTCGAGCTTCTTCTCCAGCAGCAGCGCGTTGGTGCAGAGCGAGACGAACTTCTTGCGGGCGACCAGGCCGCGCACGATCTCGCCGATTTCCTTGTGGATCAGCGGCTCGCCGCCGGGGATCGCCACCATCGGCGCACCGCATTCGTCGGCCGCGTCCCAGCACTCCTGCGCGCTCATGCGGCGGTTGAGGATCGCGTCGGGATAGTCGATCTTGCCGCAGCCGGCGCACGCCAGGTTGCAGCGAAACAGCGGCTCCAGCATCAGCACGAGCGGATAGCGTTTCCGGCCGAGAAGCTTCTGCTTCATCAGATAGGCCCCGATACGCAGTTCCTTATGGAAGGGGATTGCCATTACGTCTCTTCTTTCTGGACCAAACGAGGACCGATCAGCCCGCGACCAATTCGGCCGGCAGGCGGAATTCGATGTTTTCTTCCCGCCCCGGGACCACCGCGACCTCAACCGGTCCGATGCGCCGTAGGGCTTCGATGACGTCGTCGACGAGGACTTCGGGGGCCGAGGCGCCGGCGGTGATGCCGACGGCCTTGGCATCCTTCAGCCAAACCGGATCGAGCTCGCTGCCATCAGCGATCAGATAGCTTGCGACCCCGGCCTCGGTGCCGATCTCGCGCAGTCTGTTCGAGTTGGAGCTGTTGGCGGCGCCCACCACCAGGATGACGTCCACCAGCTTGCTTAAGTCCCTTACCGCAGATTGCCGGTTCTGTGTCGCATAGCAGATATCCCGGATATCGGGACCTTGAAGGTCTGTAAAGCGGGCTTGAAGGGCTAAAATGATGTCCCTGGTGTCGTCCACGCTGAGCGTGGTCTGGGTAATATAGGCCAGCGGGCTATCGACCGGCAGGGGCAGGGTGGCCACATCGGCCACGTTCTGCACGAGGTGGACCGGGCCGGGAACCTGACCCATGGTTCCCTCGACCTCCGGATGACCGGCATGGCCGATCAGTACCAGGGTACGGCCCTTGGACATGTAGCGCTTGCCCTGGTTGTGGACCTTGGTCACCAGCGGGCAGGTGGCATTGAGCACCGGCAGCCCGCGGGCGGCCGCTTCCTCCTCGACCGTCCGGGCAACGCCGTGGGCGCTGAACACGGTGACGGCGCGCGGCGGCACCTCGGAGAGGTCCTCGACGAAGATGGCGCCCTTGGCCTTCAGGCTCTCCACCACGTGCTTGTTGTGGACGATCTCATGACGCACATAGACCGGCGGGCCATACTTCTCCAGCGCGCGCTCGACGATCTCGATCGCACGCACGACTCCAGCACAAAAACCGCGCGGCTGCGCGAGATACACCTGCATGGGACGTCCAGCCACGTTGCCTCACTTTCGACCCGGCACCTCCGTGCGTGCGACGGGGCTGCAATATTCGCACCAGCGAATGCCCCAATTGCCCGCCACACCGATGGAAGCGCAGGGCTTTGTGTCAAAAATCGAGCGAAGAGGAAAGCCAGTCTGCAAGTCGCTCGCATGTGACCCGTCGCACACAGCCCGCGACAGGCCGCAGGTAATTTAGTAATTATAAATTAGATCAATTAATTGAGTTGGTTATGCTCTCACTCGTTCGTCACTTTACCGCCGAGAACAGCCGCTATATCAGCCGCCCCGACGGTTCCGTGCATCGTTCGACCTGATCCGCCGTCGAGGGACCATCCTCGTCTTCAAGGTTGGGCCAGGCCGGGTCGGGGCGCCGCTCAGGATGTGTGCGTCCGGGGCTCGCCCTGATCGGGGAACTCCGCCATGAAGCGGACGTTTCCGCCCAGCTCTCTAAACATTAGAAAGTCACGAAGTGCTGACCACGTTTGTCGTCTCGATCGTCAAGGCCTGCACCCGGTTTGCCTGGCCGACATTGATTGCGGCCCTGCTGCTCTCCGTAGGCGCGGGCTTCTATACGGCGCGTCATTTCTCCATCAATACCGACATCAACAAGCTGATTTCGCCCGAGCTCGACTGGCGCAAGCGCGACCAGCAGTACGAGCAGGCCTTCGATCGCGATCGGATGATCCTGGCGGTGGTCGAAGCGGCGACGCCCGAGATGACAGGTGTCGCGGCCGATGCGCTCGCCAAGAAGCTCAAGGGCGACACCGCGAACTTCTCATCGGTCGAGCTGCTCGGCGGCGGCGAGTTCTTCGCCAGGAACGGCCTGCTGTTCCTGCCGACCGAGGAGGTCAAGCAGCTGACGGACCAGTTCGCGGCGGCGGCACCGCTGGTCGAGATCATGGCCGGGGACCCCTCGATCCGCGGCCTGACCGGTGCGCTGGAGACCGGCCTTGCCGGCGTCAAGCGCGGGCAAGTCAAGCTCGACAACGTTGCGCGGCCGTTCGACTACATCTCCCAGACCGTCGAGACCGTGCTCGACAAGGGCGATGCGACCTTCTCCTGGCGCCAGTTGATTGCCGACAAGCCGCTCGAAGACAGTGACAAGCGCGCCTTCATCCAATTCAAGCCGATCCTCGACTACCAGGCGCTCGAGCCGGGCAAGGCCGCCACCGATGCTATCCGGCAGGCCGCGGTCGAGCTTGATTTCCCGAACCGTTTTCATGCGCGCGTGCGGCTGACCGGGCCGGTGCCGATCGCCAACGAGGAATACGCCACCGTGCAGGAGGGCGCCGTCGTCAACGGCATCGGCACCGTGATCGTCGTGCTGATCATCCTGTGGCTGGCGCTGCATTCGGCCAAGATCATCTCGGCCGTGTTCATCAACCTGTTCATCGGCCTCGCCCTCACCACGGCCGTTGGCCTGATGATGGTCGGCTCCCTGAATCTGTTGTCGGTCGCGTTCGCCGTGCTGTTCATCGGCCTGGGCGTCGATTTCGGCATCCAGTTCAGCGTGCGCTACCGTTCCGAGCGCTTCAAGAACGACAATCTGCCGGAGGCGCTGGCGGAAGCTGCGCGCCGCTCCGCGGTGCCGCTGTCGCTCGCGGCGATGGCGACGGCTGCCGGCTTCCTGTGCTTCCTGCCGACCGACTACAAGGGCATCTCCGAGCTCGGCGCCATCGCCGGCGCGGGCATGATCATCGCGTTCCTGTCGTCGATCACGGTGCTGCCGGCCTTGCTGAGGATTCTCAATCCGCCCGGCGAGAAGGAGCCGGTCGGCTACGCCTTCCTGGCGCCGGTCGATCATTTCCTGGAGAAGCACCGGGTGCCGATCATCGTCGGCACGCTCGGCCTGGTCGTCGCCGGCCTGCCGCTGCTCTACTACATGAAGTTCGACTTCAACCCGATGAACCTGCGCAATCCGCGCGCCGAGTCGATCGCGACCTATCTCGACCTGCGAAAGGATCCGAACACGGGCGCCAACGCGATCGACGTGCTGACGCGCTCCGAGACCGAGGCCAAGGCGATCGAGGCCAAGCTCGAGAAGCTCCCCGAAGTGGCGCGCGTGATGTCGCTCGACAGCTTCGTCCCCCAGGACCAGCCGGCCAAGCTGAAGCTGATCGCGCAGGGCGCGAAGGTGCTGGGGCCTGCGCTCAGTCCGGACCAGATCGATGCGGCGCCAAGCGACAAGGAGAACGTGGACGCCCTGAACTCGACCGTCGACAATCTCCGGCGCACCGCGGGCGAGAGCAGTGGGCCGGGCGCGGTCGCGTCGCGGCGGCTCGCCGACGCGCTTGCCAGACTCGCGGGCGCCAGCGAAGCGGTGCGCAACAAGGCGCAGGCGGTGTTCGTCGAGCCGTGGAAGATCACGCTGGCGCAGCTTGGCGCCACGTTGCAGGCGCAGCCCGTCAGCCTCGCGAACCTGCCACCGGAGCTGGTGTCGCAGTGGAAGAGCAAGGACGGATTGATTCGGGTCGAGGCGCAGCCCAAGGGGGATCCGAATGACAACGACAATCTCCGGCGATTCGCCAACGCGGTGCTGGCGGCCGAGCCCAATGCGATCGGCGGGCCGGTGTCGATCCTGAAGTCAGGTGACACGATCGTGAAGGCATTCATCCACGCCGGCATCTACTCGCTGGTCGTGATCAGCCTCCTGTTGTGGGTGACCTTGAAGCGCTTCACCGACGTGCTGATGACGATCGTGCCGCTGCTGGTTGCAGGAGCCGTGACGTTGGAGATCTGCGTGCTGATCAAGCTGCCGCTGAACTTCGCCAACATCGTCGCCCTGCCGCTCCTGCTTGGCATTGGCGTCGCGTTCAAGATCTACTACGTGGTGGCGTGGCGCGGCGGCCGCACCAACCTGCTGCAGACCAGCCTGACCCGGGCGATCTTCTTCAGCGCGCTGACGACGGCGACCGCCTTCGGCAGCCTGTGGCTGTCGAGCCATCCCGGCACGTCCAGCATGGGCAAGCTGCTGGCGCTGTCGCTGGTCACCACGCTCGCCGCCGTGCTGCTGTTCCAGCCGGCGCTGATGGGCAAGCCTCGCGAGATCAAGGAGCAAGAGGGCTCGTGATCCCGGAATAGAAAAAGCGGCCGATCTCTCGGCCGCTTTTTTGTTCGGGTGACGGACGCCAATTAACGGGCGCGCGCGATATCGGGCAGCAGGCAGATATCGCCGACCTGGTCCGCGGGCTTTTGTCCCGGCTTGGCCGATGCGGTTGCGCCACTGCCGACGCCGGTCGTCGTTTTGGCCGCCGGGGCAGGGGCTGGCGCGATTGGTTTCTGTGTACCTTTAGCCATGCTGTTCACGGGGCTCGATGGGATCGGCGGAGCGACCCGCGTCCAGGTCTCGCCGCCGCACAGGAAGCCGAGCACGCAGCCCTTGATCTCCAGGTGATCGGGATCGATCGGCGTGATGGTCGAGCTGTAGAGCTGCCCATCCTTGGCGTTGTAGACTTGGCCTTCCCACGCGTCTGCGCCGGGCTTCTTCTTCATGTCGATCAGGATCGGCATGCCGAGCGTCGGCCGGCTCTGGCGGGCCGGATCGGGGTTGTTGCTGTCGCGTCCGCCCGGGGTCTTCTCCCAGGCCACGACGCCCCACATGCTGCCATTGCATTGTGCGACTCGGATGTTCGCGACGCCGTCGGCCACCCGCCAGTCGCCGGTGGCGTCGGCCGCGAGCGCGGAAGAATTTCCTGCTGCGAACACGACTGCGGAGTATGCTAGTGTCGTCGACATGAGATATCTAAGGCGATGCAACATTGGCAGAAACCCGTGCTTGCTTTGATGGTGCGAATGAGGGCAAAACGCCGCATTGCGCGTTTTCAGTTGACGTCACGTCCATCAACCGAAGTATGTAGCCGATGCTAAAACCCAATCTAGACGTTTCCGAGATGTTTGTGGAGCGCCAAGCGCAGCGCAGCACGATGCATTCTCGGCATCTGAACGAGCAGCTTGTCCGCGTTCTCAAGACGATTGGATATGATGTTGGGTTCCAGAAGGGACAAGGGCAATATCTCTACGATCGTGATGGGGCCCGTTATCTTGACCTGCTCAGCGGTTTTGGCGTCTTTGCAATCGGCCGCAATCATCCGACGCTGCGCGCTGCGCTGAAAAGCGTCCTCGATAGCGATCTGCCGAATCTCGTTCAGCTCGACGTCTCGACCTTGGCGGGTGTTCTTGCCGAGCGGCTGCTGGAATATGTCCCGTATCTGGACAAGGTGTTCTTTGCCAATTCCGGCGCCGAGACCGTGGAAGCCGCGATCAAATTCGCGCGTGGCGCGACCGGCCGGCCTGGTATCGTCTATTGCGGGCACGCCTATCACGGCCTCACCTACGGCGCGCTGTCGCTGACCGATGATTCGAACTTCCGCAACGGCTTCGAGCCGCTGCTGCCGGGCTGCACGGCCATCCCCTTCAACGATCTTGCCGCGCTCGAGCAGGCGCTGTCGTCGCGCGAGATCGCAGCCTTCATCGTCGAGCCGATCCAGGGCAAGGGCGTCAACATGCCCTCCGACGAGTTCCTGCCCGGCGCCGCCGCGCTCTGCAAGAAATACGGCACCATCTTCATCGCCGACGAGATCCAGACCGGCATGGGACGCACCGGCCGGTTCCTGGCGGTGGAACATTGGAATGTCGAGCCCGACATGGTGCTGCTGTCGAAGGCGCTGTCCGGCGGCCATGTCCCGGTCGGCGCGCTGCTGACGCGCAAGCAGATCTTCGACAAGATCTTCAACCGCATGGACCGCGCCGTGGTGCACGGCTCGACCTTCGCCAAGAATGACCTCGCGATGGCCGCCGGCATTGCCACGCTCGAGGTGATGAAGGCCGAGAAGCTGGTCGAGGCCGCCGCCAAGCGCGGCGCCGAGCTGCGGCTGGCGCTGACGCGGATGGTGCCGGGCTACGAGCTGCTCAAGGAAGTGCGCGGCAAGGGACTGATGATCGGCGTCGAGTTCGGTCCGCCGAAATCGCTGCGCCTCAAGGCGTCGTGGACCATGCTGGAGAGCGCCAACAAGGGCCTGTTCTGCCAGCTCATCACGGTGCCGCTGTTCAAGGATCACAAGATCCTGACCCAGGTCGCCGGCCACGGCTTGCATACGATCAAGCTGTTGCCGCCGCTGACCATCACCGAAGAGGACTGCGCCTGGATCGAGCGCGCCTTCGACGACGTCATCGCGCAGAGCCACAAGGTCCCCGGCGCGATCTGGTCGCTCGGCAAGACCCTGGTCGACAACGCGATCCGCAAATCGGCGTGATGTTCGCGTCGGGTGGGCAAAGGCGCGTAGCGCCGTGCCCACCGTTTCAGTTCGTCTCCGGACAGACCGTGGGCACGCTTCGCTCGCAATGACTGAAGCGCGAGAGCGCGTCATCCCTCCTTGTTCGCACCCATCGCGCGCTCGAACCGCTCGCCGAACTCGTTGAGTTCGTCGGCGCCGATATCGCTGACCGCCCAATAGCTCAGGCCGCGGTCGCGCCAAGAGCGAATGTTGAAGCCCTGGACGGTGTCCATCCGTGCGGCGCGGCGCTCGGTAGACGCGGTCTGCGCCACGAACAGGTTGATGACGTGCTGGCGGCGGCGATAGACCACGGCGCCGATCGCGCGTGCGTCGACGTAGTCGAGCCGCCCGCCGATCAACGTGAAGCCTTGTGCGGTGAGGTCGATCACCGGAGGCGCGACGTCGAGCTTGCCGTTGAACCAGGGCTTGACGGTGTGCTGATCGGTCGAGATGACGTCGGTGAGGTGGCCGGCCTGCAACGAGCGCAGATGCGCCGAGACGATCTCGGCCTCGATCCGCTGCTGGTCGTCATTGCGCAGCACGATGGCGACGAGGCCGGTGGCGGCCAGCGCCGACACCGCCGAGCCCAGGGCGAAGCCTCGCAGCAGCGTGCGTCGGCTCGGCACTGCAGCGGGCGGGGTGATGGAGGCCGCATCGGCCGGCGGCAGGGCGGCTTCGATCCGCTGGCGCAAGGCGGGGGACGCCTTGTAGCCAAGGTCGGTGCCGGCGAGCATCTGCTTCATCTGCCGGATTGCAGCAAGCTCCGCGGCGCAGCGCGGGCAGCTCGCAACATGGGCTTCGACCTCGCGCGCGTGGCCGGCGTCGAGCTCGCCATCGGCCAGCGCGTGGATCAGGATCTCGGTTTCATCGCAGGTCATCGTTGTGGCTCCTCCCGCGCGAGCCAGGCGGTGCGCAGCATCGCGCGGGCGCGGGCGAGGCGCGACATCACGGTGCCGACCGGCACGCCGGCCGCCGCCGCGATCTCGCGATAGGACAGATCGTTGACCTCGCGCATGACGAAGGTCTCGCGAAACGGCTCGGACAGCGTGTCGATCAGCCGGCGGATCGCCGAGGCATCACGTTCCCGCAATACGGCGCCTTCCGGCGTCTCGGCGTTCTCCTGCCAGATTGGAGGCTGCTCGGCCGCTTCCGGCGCATCGTCGAGCGCCTTGACCGGCGCGCCGGCGCGGCGTGCGAACTCGGCGTGGCAGACGTTGCGCAGGATCGCGAACAGCCACGGCTTCATCGCCGGGCCACGGTAAGTGTCGAAATGCTTCAGCGCACGCAGGTAGCATTCCTGCACGGCATCCTCGGCGTCGGCAGGGTTGCGCAGGAGATAGCGCGCCAGGGTGTAGACGTCGTCGAGATAGGGCAGCGCCGCCTCGCGGAAGCGTCGCGCCCTCTCGGGATCGTCACTGGCTGTTGTCACCGGCGTGGTCTCCGGCTCGGTTCGCGGTCGCACGGCGCGGCCGGCGCTGCGCCGCCGACCGGTCCATGTGACGATGCTCATGCCCTGGTTCGCGATGCTACTCAACCTTGACCAGTCCCGTCATGTGCGGATGCAGCGAGCAGAAATATTTGTAGTCGCCGGCGGCTGCGAAGGTGAAGGAGAAGCTGTCGTCGGTATCGAGCGTCTTCGACCTGTATTTCCCGGCCGACACCACCGTGTGCGGGATGTCGTCATGGTTGGTCCAGGTCACGGTGTCGCCGACCTTCACCGTCAGCGCAGCCGGGGTGAAGGTGAAATTGTCGATCGTGACCTTGATGGTCTCGGCGTGCGCCGGCGTGGCGCAAACAAGCAGTACGGCGGCCAAGCCGGCACCGCGAAGAACAAGCTGGATCATCGCGTTTTCGTCCCTCAGCCCGCAAGCGGCGTATCGATGATGGCGAGGCGCTCGTCACCGACCTTGAAATCGATGCTGGCGATGCCGAGCAGGCTGCGCAGCCTTGCGTCCTCGACCTTCATCGGGCCGGGCGAGGGCGCCGTGCCCGGCGCCGGTTGCGGGAACGCGGTCGAGCGCGCGGTGTGGAAGGTGACGTTGCCTTCGACCTTCTGCATCACCTGGTGGATATGGCCGTTCAGCACCGTCACCGAGCCGAACCCCTTCAGGGTGTCGAGGGCCCGGCCGCCGTCCTCGGTGCCCCAGCCCCATTGCGGATACACCGTCCACAGCGGGATGTGCGCGAACACCACGATCGGCGTGGATCTGGAGCGGCCCTTGAGATCCTGCTCCAGCCAGGCAAGCTGCTCGGCGCCGAGATTGCCGAGCCCGCCGGCCTTGAGATCGACCACGTTGACGAGGCCGATGAAGTGCACGCCATTGGCGTCGAACGAATACCAGCCGGCGCCGCGGCTGCCCTTGCCGTAGCGCTCCTTGTAGAGCTTGACGTCCTCGTCGAGGAAGTCGTGCTCGCCCGGCACGTAGTGCACGTCGAGCCGGGATTGCGAGATGATGCGGTCGGCATCGTCGAACTCGGCCGCCTTCGACAGATGCGAGATGTCGCCGGTATGGATCATGAAGGCCGGCTTCACCGGCATCGCCTTGATGCGGTTCACGGCCTCTTCCAACGTCCCGATCGCGTTGGGATTGGCCGGCTTGTCGAAGCCGACATGGCTGTCGCTGATCTGCAGGAAGGTCAGACCGGAGGCGGGCTGCTCGGCCGCCTGCGCCGCGTCGACCAGGCCGAGCGAGCGTGGTACGCCGCCCGACAAGGTCCAGAGCACGCCCGTGCCGGCCCACGTCATGCATTCCAGCACCTTGCGGCGGCTGACGCCGCTCTCGTCATGATCACCAAGGCTCATCGTCATCTCCCGTTGCCCGTCATCGGGCTT
Source organism: Bradyrhizobium sp. SZCCHNS3016 (assembly GCF_032484535.1). Lineage (NCBI taxonomy): Bacteria > Pseudomonadati > Pseudomonadota > Alphaproteobacteria > Hyphomicrobiales > Nitrobacteraceae > Bradyrhizobium > Bradyrhizobium sp. SZCCHNS3016. The sequence continues at coordinate 181,291 of NZ_JAUETE010000005.1, read as the reverse complement.
GCGGGTGAGAAGAGCGGTGGTGGCCTGGGTTTATTCCCGGCTTCTCGCGATCAAAAAGCGATGACGTGTTCGTGATCATGCCGGCAATGGCCGACGGCTCACCTGTTCACGCAGGATGTGGCGCAGGGCCGCGCGAAATATATCAGCGGCTGATGGACTGGATGCGACGTCGATGCATGAGCGCGTGACCCCGACCCTGCAACGAACCGAGACGTCGCGCGATCGGATCGTGGCGCTCGACCGCGCCAGGACCTTCATCACGCTCTCGGTCGTGCTCTATCACTCCGCGATCAACTACACCGATTTCGGTCAGGGCGGCGACCGCATGCACTGGCTCGGCTTTGATCTGGTCGCGCTATTCAACGACAGCTACTTCATGTCGTGCATGTTCTTCATCTCCGGCCTGTTCGTGCCGGCGAGTCTGGCGGGCAGAGGAGCGTCGGACTATGTCGGGCGCCGCGCGCTGCGGCTCGGCGTGCCCTATATCGTTTCGATCTTCGCGATCATGCCGATCGCCTACTACCGTTACTATGTGGCCGAGGATCAGTTCAGCGCGGTGTGGTGGCGGATGATCAGCGAGGGGCCGTGGCCGTCCGGCTCGGCCTGGTTTCTCGGCGTGCTGCTGGGGTTTGATATACTGGCTGCGCTCGTCTGGGTCCTGGCACCGCAGGCGATCGGCGCACTCGGGCGCTGGGCCGGAACGTTGCTGCACTATCCGGTCACTGGCTTCCTGATCTTCGCCGTCATCGCCAACCTGGCCTATCTGCCGCCGCATCTCGGCTTCGGTGACGGATTCTGGTTCATGCCCGGACATTTTCCGCTGCCGCTGCAGGCGAGCCGGGTGCTGCTCTACCCGACCTTCTTCGTCGCCGGCATCGCGATCGGTGCCGCCGGGCTGCGGGCGGGGCCGTTCGCAGCCGATGGCGTACTGGTCCGGCGCTGGTGCATCTGGTTCGGTCTTTCCTACGGCTGCTACGGCGCGATCCTGTTGCTGGCCTACGCGCATCACAACTGGATCGCCGATTTCGATTCACCGCCGCTATGGTGGCGCGCGGCCTATGGCATGGCGGTCGCGAGCTTCTGTGCTGCGATGGCGTTCGCCGTGCCGACCTTCTTTCAGCGCTGGGCAAAGGCGCCGCTGGCGCTGATGGATCGCGTCCAGCCAGCGGCCTACGGCATCTATCTCCTGCACTTCCTGCCGCTGCTATGGCTGCAATATCTGGTCTACGACCCGGCGTGGCCGGCCGCCGTGAAGTTCGCGATCGTGCTGATCGGCACGCTGTCGGTGAGCTGGCTCGCAGCAGCACTGTTGCGCCGGGTTCCGCTAGTGGCGCGGATCATCTAGGTCAGCATGCGGCGATGCGTAGGGTGGGCAAAGGCGATGCCGTGCTCTCTCACATCCGAGATACTAGTGGCGCCGTGCCCGCCGCCGTGCCGCCGAGTCTGCCGCACGGCGGTGGGCACGCGCCGCCTTCGGCGCCGCTTTGCCCACCGTACGATTCCCGCATCATTGCGAGGAGCCCAAGGCGAAGAAGCAATCCAGAGTGGGGTCGGGACCCTGGATCGCTTCGCTGCGTTCGCAATGACGGGAATGAGGAGTCGGACGTGAGCGCCTAGCGTCCATCCTCCAAGATCATCGACGCCGCCTTCTCCGCGATCATCGCCGTCGGCGTGTTGGTGTTGCCTGACGTGATGGTCGGCATGATCGAGGCATCGGCGACGCGCAGCCGTTCGATGCCGCGGAAGCGCAGCCGCTCGTCGACGACCGCCATCGGATCGTCTGCGGTGCCCATCCTGGCGGTGCCGACGGGATGGAAGATCGTGGTGCCGATGTCGCCGGCGGCCTTGGCCAGCGCGGCGTCGTCATCGCCGACCGTCGGGCCGGGCAGATATTCCTGCGGCCTGTAGGCCGCAAGCGCATTCTGCTTCATCAGCCGGCGCGTGACGCGGATGGCATCGGCCGCGACCTGGCGGTCGTCCTCGGTCGCCAGATAGTTCGGCGTGATCGACGGCGCTTCGTCGATCCTGGCGGAGCGGATGCGAACGGTGCCGCGCGAGGTCGGGCGGAGGTTGCAGGCGCTGACGGTGATCGCGGGAAAACGATGCAGGGGATCGCCGAACTTGTCGAGCGACAGCGGCTGCACGTGAAACTGGATGTTGGCGCGGTCGCGCCTCGGGTCCGAGCGCGTGAAGATGCCGAGCTGCGACGGCGCCATGGTCAGCGGCCCGCGGCGCCGGAACGCATAGTCGAGCCCCATCAGGCCGCGGCGGACCAGCGAGTAGTAGGTCTCATTCAGCGTCTTCACGCCCGACACTTTGTAGATCGCGCGCTGCTGCAGATGGTCCTGCAGATTGCGCCCCACACCCGGTCTGTCGATGACGACATCGATGCCGAGCTCGCTGAGCCACTCGGCCGGGCCGATGCCGGAGCGCTGCAGCACCTGCACCGAGCCGATCGAGCCGGCGCTCAGGATCACCTCGCCCTTGGTGCGGGCCTCGATGGTCTCGCCATTCTGCTGGAAGCGCACGCCTGTGGCGCGGCCGTTCTCCACGATCAGACGGTCGACGAGGACGTTGGTTTCGAGCCGCAGGTTAGGTCGCTTCAGCGCCGGCTTGAGAAAGCCCCGCGCGGAGGACCAGCGCCGGCCGCGCTTCTGGTTGACGTGAAAATAGCTGATGCCTTCATTGTCGCCGGTATTGAAGTCGGGGATGCGGCGGATGCCCATCTGCTCGGCGGCGTCGCCGACCGCGTCCAGCACCGCCCAGGACAGCCGGGGCGCCTCGATGCGCCAGCCGCCGCCGGTGCCGTGATGCTCGCTCTCTCCGAGGAAGTGATCCTCCAGCCGTTTGAACACCGGCAGCACGTCGGAATAGGACCAGCCGGAGAGGCCGAGCTGGCGCCAATGGTCGTAGTCCGCGGCCTGGCCGCGCATCGAGATCATGGCGTTGATCGCCGAGCAGCCGCCGATCACCTTGCCGCGGGGGTAGGCCAGCGAGCGGCCGTTCAGGCCCGGCTCGGCCTCGGTGCGAAACATCCAGTCGGAGCGTGGATTGCCGATCGCGAAGAGGTAGCCGACCGGAATATGGAACCAGATCCAATTGTCGTTGCCGCCGGCCTCGAGAATCAGGACGCGGCTGTTCGGATCGGCCGACAGCCGGTTGGCGAGGATGCAGCCGGCAGTGCCGGCGCCCACCACGATATAGTCGAAATCCCCCTCGAGCTGTCTCGGCATCGGCATTCCCTTCCCATCATTGCCAGGCTTTTAGTCAGCCCGGACGGGCCCGGACAAGCGCCACGTTCATGGCTGGTTGACCGAGCCATGAGACGGGCGCAGCCCTTATCTTGGGCGGTGCGGCTTTTGCATGCTAAACAGGCGCAAAGTCCCACAGGAGTTACGAGATTCCCCATGCCCATCGTCAACCGCGTCGCCGATCTGCAGCCCGATATCCAGGCCTGGAGGCGGGATATCCATTCGCATCCGGAGCTGCTCTACGATGTGCATCGGACGGCGGCCTTCGTCGCCGAGCGGCTGCGCGAGTTCGGCTGTGACGAGGTCGTGACGGGCCTCGGCAAGACTGGCGTGGTCGGCGTCATCAAGGGCCGGAAGCCCGGCCATGGCGAGGTGAGGGTGCTCGGACTACGCGCCGACATGGACGCGCTGCCGATCGAGGAGGCGACCGGGCTGCCCTATGCCTCGAAGACCCCGGGCATGATGCATGCCTGCGGCCATGACGGCCACACCGCGATGCTGCTCGGCGCGGCGCGCTATCTCGCGGAGACGCGCAATTTCGCCGGCGAGGTCGCCGTGATCTTCCAGCCGGCCGAGGAGGGCGGTGGCGGTGCGGACGCGATGATCAAGGACGGGCTGATCGACCGCTTCAAGATCGATCAGGTCTACGGCATGCACAACGGCCCCGGCCTGCCGGTCGGCGCGTTCGCCATTCGCCAGGGGGCGCTGATGGCATCGACCGACGCGGTCGACATCACCATCGAGGGCCATGGCGGTCATGCCGCCAAGCCGCATAATTGCATCGACTCTCTTCTCGTCGGCGCCCAGCTCGTCACGGCGCTGCAGCAGATCGTGTCGCGCAGCGTCGATCCGCTGGAGGCCGCGGTGCTGTCGATCTGCGAGTTCCACGCCGGCAACGCCCGCAACGTGATTCCGCAGAGCGCGGTGCTGCGCGGCACGGTGCGGACGCTGACGCCGAAGGTGCGCGAGCTGATGGAGAAGCGGGTGCGCGAGGTCGTGACCGGCGTCGCCCAGATGACCGGCGCCAAGATCGACCTGAACTATGCGCGCGGCTATCCCGTCGTCATCAATCACGCCGAGCAGACCGAGATCGCGATCCGCGCCGCCAAGGAGGTCGCGGGCGACGCCAACGTGCACGAGATGCCGCCGATGATGGGCGGCGAGGACTTCGCCTACATGCTCGAAGCTCGTCCCGGCGCCTTCATCTTCGTCGGCAACGGCGACTCCGCCGGCCTGCATCATCCCGCCTACAACTTCAACGACGAGGCGATCGTCTACGGCACCTCGTTCTTCATCAAGGTGGTGGAGAACACGCTGGCGGCGTGAGCCGCGGCCTAGCCATCTCAGATGAACTGATCCGCCAGACAGGGGCGCCGACCGGAGTCGGCGCCCCTGTCATATGGATGGGGCGCGTGTTTGCTATTTTGCCGCCTCTGGTGCTGACGGGCGCAGCGCGTATTGATTCGATCCGCCTGCATCGATCGTGCGGCTTGTTTGTTACGAATTCTCCTCACGTCCCAACGACGGGCATCGCTGCAATGATGATCTGTATCGGCGCGCGTCACGCGATGCGCAGCTGACGACGCGCGCCCGTCTGCGGAGCTGAAATAAATTTCCGCCAGCGTCACTGTCGTAACAGGCAAGTGTTTTCAAAGACACAACCTAAGGTATTTACAACGAAAGCGAGTAAGTTATAGTCATTCGTGTTTCTGCTCACTGCTCGTGATCGAGCGTTCATTGCCTGTCTGAAATTTCCTTGTTCACCAGTTCGATTCCACAGATGGAGAACCCCCATGGACGTCAAGAAGCTCTCCGTGAAGGAAGCGGCTGCGGCCGCGGCCAAGTGTGCGGCAACTGCGGCGCAATGCGCGGCAAACTCGGCCAAGTGCGCTGCGACGGCAGCGCATGCCCAGGCTAAGGCGGCCTCGGCACGGTGTGCGGCCACCGCTGCGCGATGCGCAGCAACTGCGGCGCGCTGTGCGGCCACAGCCGCAAAGTGTGCTGCCTCCTGAAGCAGATCTCCTGCAAGAAATCCCGGCGCGCTGGCTGAGCCGGCGTGGACGGGCTGGTCGGAGATGAGACCTATGAGCTTTCCGCGTCTTGGAGTGGGACTCCAATTCAACCCGGAACTGGTCGGCTGGTTTCCCTTCCTCGACCAGCCGCTTGATGCGCTCGAAATCCTGTTCGACTCGATCATGAGCCCCCTCGATGGCCCGGGGGTGCTGTCTCCCCGTGCCATCGAACTCGTCCGTGATGTCTCAGGCAAGTTTCCGCTGCTCGGACATTCGAACTATGGCGGAGATTTCGGCTTCGAGGATCTGACGGCGACAGCCGCGGTGCGCCGACACGTGCCGCTGGCCAGGAAGTTCGGCGTGGCCTGGGTTGCCAATCACTGCTTCTACAGCGATGCGTCCTGGGCGGATGTGTGGAGCAGTCCGCTGCAGTTTTCTCGCGCGGAGGTCGTGCGGCTCGCCGAGCGGGCGCGCACGCTGCAGGCGCTCTACGGCGTCCCGCTCGCGCACGAAAACGCAGCCTATTATCGGACCTGTCCCGGCAGCGAGATGCCCGAGGAAGAGTTCCTCGCGGCAATCCTGGAATTATCGGGGACCTATCTGCATCTCGATCTTCACAATCTGTATGCGAATGCGCAGAACCACGGCTCACGCGGCTACTCCATTCAACGCTTCCTGGCGACGATCCCGTCCGAGCGCATCATCTCCATCCACCTCGCAGGCGGGCGCTGGATCGGCGGCCAGTATCACGATCTTCACGACACGCAGGTCGCCGAAGAGGTGTGGGACCTTCTCGATGACGTCCTGGCGCGGGCGCGCCCCGGGGCCGTCATTCTCGAATACGAGACGCAATCCCTCTATTGCGCGGGGGAGCGGGTCGATACGGACCGCACCACTGACTTGATCCTCTCCGACCTGGAGCGGGCGCGGAATGCCTGGGATCGCGCCTATGGACCGGCGAGCCGCCGTACCACCCGCAGCGAGGCCGCGTGATGAATGCCGAACTGGTATGGAGCACTTGGCGTCGCGTGTTGAGAGACGATGGTCTCGTCACATGGATCACCCGATCCGACGCCCGAACCGCAGATCCGGATGGCCTCTCTGTGGAGGAGAGAGCGATCGTCACCGACTACGCGGGCACGCCGGAGGCCACGAACGCCAATATCGGCATGTACCGGCGCGGACTCGTCAGGAATGCGTTGGGGGCGCTCGATCTGGTGCCGCTGACACGCCGCCTTCTGAACATGAGCGGTCGCGACGTCGATATTGTGGCTGAGGATTTCGTCAGATCGACCGGCTATCCGGACGACGGACCGAATTTCTGGCGCTGTGCGGCTGGCTTCGTCGCCTATCTGACCAGGCTTCCGGAATTTGCGTCCCGCGCCCATCAGGATGTCATGGCGATTGATGACGCGACGATCGCCTTGGCGCGCAGGCTCGGCCGGTCGGCGCCGCCGGCGTGGCCCGTCGACGCGGCCCGCCACGCGGGCGTGGCGGCGCGCAGCGAGGGTGAGGCGGCTCGCGTCCGTCGCAATCCGGCTGCGGTCGTGGTTTCGTCATCCTGCGATCTCACGCCCTGGATCGAGGACCCATTCGAGTTCGATCCGTCCGACGATCTCGAGGCCTCGTCGCGCCATTGGCTGGTGTATTTCCCGGGGCCCGAGCTGGCGCATGAATATGCCGAACTGTCGGAGCGGGGGGCCCGGACGTTCGACCTGCTCGGCACGCCGCGGACCGTTGACGAGTTGGCTCTGGAAATGCGCGATCTCTCGCGTGACGACGTGCAGGCCGTGGTCGGATCGCTGATGGAATTGGGCGTCCTGACGAGCGTGGCGGACGGGCTAGCATCGGGAAACATCCTGACGATGGAGGGCTGCACCGACCGTTCAGTTCAGTCGCGCATCGAATGGGCGCCAATCCCATGAGACCGCTTGAAAAGCCCTTGCGTTCTGCTCCCGACAGCCTTCCCGGCCGTCTGTCAGACGATACCTTCGTCATGCTGGATCCGGCCGTCGAGGTGGTGGACGCTACAGTTTCGGGCCATCATTTGTTGAGCCACGGCCATTTCGATGCGGGGATGGTCGTGCCGCCCGGCGATGGTCTGCTCGATTTCGTGACGACGCTGATGCCGCGGCCGATCAGGCTCGCCGCGCTGCGGGCGCAATATGACGATCAAGGGATGATCGACAAGATGCTGGCGTCCCTGCACGGCCAGGGCTTCATGCATGTCACCTCGGCTGAAACGCCATCGGCGCAACAGCTCGCGCTTCTTCGGCGCAAGGCATGGCAGATGCGCGAGCCGATGCTGCGCCGATCCATTGTCGTCGATCTGGATACTCTGGAATCGATCGAGCAGCTGACCGAGCGCCTGAGCGCCGAGCCGCTTCCCCCGGAAGTTCTGCTGCGTTGCTCGAGGTTGTCGGACCATCGCAAATGCTTCGATCGACTGGCAAGGTTGCGGCAGGGCGGTGCATTGCGGATGCACCAGACGGTGGTACAGACGTGCGATCTGGTCGCCGATCACCAATTGCGCCAGTCGCTGCTGCATCTCGGCGCGTCAGTGACTGTCGAGGACGTGGCCTGGCCCGTCCCCGATCGTCCGATCGCAGGGCTCGACGAGATCGTCCGGGCCTGCATTCCCGTGCATGTGCTGATGGCGCCGGATCAATCGATCTGCGACGAGGCTGCGCGAAGCCGGATGCTCGGCTGGGCAGCATCCAGGTTCATCTCCGGCCTCAGGCTCGTTCTGGACGTGCGGACGCTATGGCCGGATGGCGATGCCGGCGACGACGACTTTGCCCGCGTCTTCGACGCGTTGAGCATCATCGAGAACGAGTTCGGAGATGTTCTGATCGAGAACCTGCCGAGCGATGAGGTGCTGCTCGGAAACACGGCGACGAGTCTGCCGTCCGGTCCTGGTCTCGAACTCGCCGATCGTTTTCGGCGGTCATATCTGCGCTGGCGCCTGCCTCTACTCAAGTCTTGCGAGAACGACAATAGCTGGAGCCAGACGCCCGAAGTCGAAGACAAGCTGGTCCGCGCCGGGGATGACCTGCTGCCCAATCATCCGGAGCTGCTGAAGCTCCAGTCCGGCAGCATCGTGGTCGACGTGTGCGGCGGCCTCGGTCGCGTTGCGAGGCGGCTTTCGCCCGCCGTCGGCAGGGACGGACTGGTCATCTCCATCGAGATGTTCCGCTGTCTGAGTGATCGGGCTCGTCGCTTCGCATGCGAACGGGACATCACCAATCTGCAATTTCGTCCCGGCCTCGCGCAGCGTATTCCGCTGCCCGACGCCACCGCCGACGCTGCCGTCAACGAGTGGACCGGCGGCATATGGGAGCTCGGGATGGGACCCGTCATGGTCAGGGAAATGGCCAGGGTCGTCCGTCCCGGAGGCCGCATCGCGGCGACGCATCGGCTGGTCCAGCTGCAGCTGTCGGCCCTGGCGCAGCCCTGGGTGCAGTACGCCAGGATCTATGCCTGGATGCGCGAAGCCTTCGCGCAGCCGGAGCTGACGATCGTGACCGAGCGCATATGGGGGCAGATCGTGCCGTCGCTGGTGGGCGAGAACGCCACGCTGTGGCGCAAGCAATACATGCCGCGGCTGATCAATCCCTTCGACGTGACGTACAGACAGGACGAGAATCCGGATACGCGTGCCGACGTTTACCTGACGATCATTGCGCAACGAAATTGACGTTCGTTTTCATTGAGGTGATTGCTCGAGGTGCTCATATGCGATCGCAAGAAACCGCCTTCGAACGAGCCCGCGCGTCGTTGCATCGGCTTGGAATTCCGCTCGTCCTTCCCGCGCTCCACGCAGCCGGCGTGGGGATCAGCCGGACGGTCCTGGGCGGCTCGCATTCGGTGGCCATCTATCCGCCGATCAACTCGCTGACGCCGCTCGATCCGTCCTGCCTGGAGCGGGGGATCGACTGGGGCCGCGAGATCAGCCTCTACGTGCACATCGCGTTCTGCGAGACGCGCTGCACGTTCTGTCACTATACGGTCGAGCACTACGCCGGACGGAACAGCAAGTCCGCCACGGACGACGACAAGGTCGTTCGCTACCTCGATGCGCTCAAGCGCGAGCTGGCGGCCTGGGAGCCGCAGCTGTGCCGATCCGGAACGGTGGTGTCGTCGATCTATATCGGGGGCGGCACACCGCTCGTTCTCGATGAGGACGCATTGACGGATCTGATCGCGACGATCCGCGATACGTTCGACGTGCGGCCCGGCGCCGAGATCTGCATCGAGGGCAGCCCGCTCACGATCACCGCGCCCGAGGGAGAGCAGAAGCTGCGCTCTCTGAAGCAGCAGGGCGTCACGCGCCTTAGTTTCGGCGTGCAATCGTTCGACGATACCGTGCTCAAATATGCCGCGCGCGGCTACAAGCGGGACGTTCCACTTCTCGCGTGCTCGATCGTCGCCGACATTTTCGAGAACTGGAATCTCGACCTGATCCAGGGGTTGTACAAGGGGTCGCCGTCCGAGACCTGGAACAATTTGGCGATGGTCGCCGAGATCCGGCCTCCGCACCTCACCTGGTATCACGCTCGGTTTGCCGATCGCCCCCAGGGACACTGGCTCAAATCCGACCTGAAGCAGGCGAGCTTCGAGAGCGAGTTCGCGACCTTGTTCGGACGCATGCTGATCTGGCAGGAGATGGCGGCGCTCGGATATGACCTGACCGACGGCAACCGCTTCGTGCGCGCGCGCCGCTATGCCGACCCGTTCAAGACGATCCGGACCTCGCCGTCACGGGATCTTCTCGGGATCGGTGCGGGCGCGTATTCGCATGTCAGTGCCGGGGCTGCGAAGAGCGGCTACGTCCTCCGCAATGTTCCCGACGTGCACGCCTATGTCGAAACCGTCCTGGCTGGCAACAGTCCGATCACGGCAGGGCGCGCCGTCGACCGGCAGGAATTGCTGGCGACGTCCTATGCCACAGGGCTCCGGACCGGCCGGGTCGAGGATGCCGATCGCCGCGCCATGCGCGCCGACAACCGGGAGCTGTCCGCCCATTATGACAAGCTCGTTGCCAGGCTGAGCAGCGTCGGCGCCCTGGAAGCGTATCGCGACGGCGACGGCCATGCGGGGCTGCGGCTTTCGGAGCTCGGCCGGCTGTTCGAGGATGAGATGCTGTCGCTGTTCTTCAGTCCGGCCGTCAAGGACGCGTTGTCGCCGAAAGTGACGGAGCGCGCGCTTCAATACGGTTAGATCGGGAGTTTCAACACGTCGTCGACCAGGGAGGAAACGTCATGGTTGTGTCCGGGCAAGCAACCCTCGAGCGGGACAACGCGACCGGTGACGGCATCCGCGCCGCGCGTGCCGGCTGGAGCTTCGGCGGCGACACGCCTCAGCACTTCGATCTCCACGTCGCGAGGTCGGTTCCGAACTACGAAGCCGGCCACAAGCTGGTCGAGCAGGTCAGCGATTTCTTCGTGAAGCGGGATTCCGTCGCCTATGAAATCGGAACGTCGACGGGGACGCTGCTGCGGCAACTCGCCAAGCGCCATCCGCACGGCACGCGCTGGATCGGCATCGATACCGAGCGGGCCATGATCGATTACGCGCGGGCGCACAGCAGGGATGTGGCGAACGTGGAATACCTGGCGGCCGATGCCTGCGAGGTCGGCTACGAGGCGAGCGACTTCATCGTGTCGTACTACACCGTGCAGTTCGTACCGCCGCGCTATCGCCAGACCCTGATCGATGCGATCTATCGGTCGCTCAATTGGGGAGGCGCGTTCCTGTTCTTCGAGAAGGTCAGGGCGCCGGACGCGAGGTTCCAGGACATCATGACGTCGGTCTATATCGACTACAAGCTGGACAACGGCTACTCGCCGGACGAGGTGCTGGGCAAGGCCAGCAGCCTCAAGGGCGTGCTGGAACCGTTCTCGACCCAGGGCAATCTCGACATGCTGCGGCGGGCCGGATTCGTGGACACGATGACGATCTACAAGCACGTCTGCTTCGAGGGCTTCCTGGCGATCAAGTAAGGGCCGGTTGGGGCAGCCTCACGCCGCGTGCGCGGCGCGCTTGATCGCGGCGGCGGCGATCTTCAGGTCTTCGACGAAGCGCTGATATTCGCGGGCCTTGGCGTCGGCATCCGGCAGCCGCAGCAGGTAGGACGGGTGCACCGTCACCATCGCCTTGGGGCCGTCGGGCAGGTCGACGACATGGCCGCGGCTCTTGTTGACCGGTGTGATCCTGCCGAACACGCTTTGCGCCGCGGTGGCACCGAGCGCGACCACCAAGGCCGGACGGACGGCGGCCAGCTCGCGCTCGTACCATTGCCGGCAGGCCTTGATCTCCGGCGTGTTCGGCTTCTGGTGCAGCCGGATCTTGCCGCGGGGCACGAACTTGAAGTGCTTCACTGCATTCGTGACGTAGACCTTGCTGCGGTCGATGCCGGCCTCGGCCAGCGCGCGGTCGAGTATCTGGCCGGCGGGACCGACGAAGGGATGGCCGGTGAGGTCCTCCTTGTCGCCGGGCTGCTCGCCGACCAGCATCAGCGGCGCATGCGCGGGGCCTTCGCCGAACACGGTTTGCGTGGCGTCCTTCCACAGCGGGCAGGCGCGGCAGCCGGCGGCTTCTTCACGCAAGGTCTCGAGATCGGTGGACTCGACATCACGTGAGGTCTCAGCAGCATGCGCGTGTGTGATTAGCTTGCGGGTCATCTCGCTCTACTCGACGCGTTTCTGCGGCTTGTGCGGTGAGGTGCCGGGCTCGGCGATCATCTCCGTGGTGCGCTGGGAGGCGGCCGTGATCAGCGGCTGGATCAGCTTCGCCTCGGGCAGGTTCTGCCAATATTTCTTCGGCATCTCCTTTTCCATCGCCTTCACTTTCAGCCGTGCCGGATTGAAAATGCTGGCGTAATAGCGCAGCCACAGCTCTTCGAGCCGGTCCTCCGACGGCGCGTCAGCCTTGCTCACGCCGGGCGTGAAGCTGACGCGGCTGCCGTCCCAATGCGCACAGAGTTCGGGTGTCAGGATCGACCACGGCATGTCGGCGAAGCGGCGGGCGAAGAACGGCGCAGCGCGCTCGACGATGTGGTGCTCCGGCTCGAACCAGGCGACGTAGCGCGCCTCGCGCTCGCGGCCGACCTCGCGGAAGCGGACGAAGGCATGCATCTTGTGGACGTCGCGCCGCACCGCTCGCGCCAGCGCGTTGGCCTGCGCGACATCAGGATCGGTCGCGATCTCCATGAGATCGTGGTTGGTCCGCAGACGCCACAGCAGCCGGTAGAGCAGGGCGAAGCGGTTGGGATCATTGTGCAGAATCGCGCTCTCGGCGAGCTCCATGAAGCTCGCCGGCACTGAGAACGCGCCCTTTGGCACCTCGGGAAGCTGCGTGTCGGCCTGATCGTCGAACAGGTCGGGCGCTGCGCCCTTGACGCGCCAGCTGACATCGGCCGGCTTGACGTCGTTCATCGCCAACGCCCGCGCCGCCTGACGCCAGCCGTCGAAATCAGTGTCGCTGTCGAGGGTTACGACGTGCATTTCACCTCTCTCGTCATTGCGAGCAAAGCCGCCGCCGTCATTCCGGGGCGCCTCGCAGGGGCGAACCCGGAATCTCGAGATTCCGGGTTCGATGCTTCGCATCGCCCCGGAATGACGGCTGCTTCCTGGCTTCGTTCTTCGCCACGACGTTCAATTAGAATCCAAATCCCAGCTGCTGCGGTTTGGGCCGCAGCCGGGCTCTGAGGCTGGCGCCGTCGAGCAGGGACGGCTGTGGCCGGTGGTCGGAAAGAACGATGAACGGCAGCGCCTTGTTCCTGATGACGTTGAGCTGGGCGAGATCCGCAAAGCGGATCGTGGTGGTGCGGCGGGTCGCGAGGATGCGCTGCACGGTGCGGGTGCCGAAGCCGGGCACGCGCAACAGCTCCTCGCGGCTGGCCGTGTTGATGTCGAGCGGGAAGCGGTCGCGGTGGCGCAGCGCCCAGGCGAGCTTGGGGTCGATGTCGAGCGGCAGCATGCCTTCGCCTTCCTCGACGATTTCATCGGCGTCGAAGCCGTAGAACCGCATCAGCCAGTCGGCCTGGTACAGCCGGTGCTCGCGCACCAGCGGTGGCGCCTGCAGCGGCAAGGCACGGCTGGCATCGGGGATCGGGCTGAAGGCGGAATAATAGACGCGCTTGAGCTTGTAGGCGCCGTAGAGATTGGCCGAGGTCGACAGGATGGTGCGGTCGTTGGCCTCGTCGGCGCCGACGATCATCTGCGTGCTCTGGCCGGCCGGCGCGAAGCGCGGCGGCCGCGCCTTCCACACCGTCTTCTTGGCTTCCGCGGTTTCGTCGAGCTTGAGCCGAAGCCGGCCCATGGTGCGGCGGATCGCGCGCTGGTCCTTCTCCGGGGCGAGCTGTGTCAGGCTCGCTTCCAGCGGCATCTCGATGTTGATGCTGAGCCGGTCGGCATATTTGCCGGCCGCGGCGATCAGCGCCTCGTCAGCCTCCGGAATCGTCTTCAGATGAATGTAGCCGCGGAAGCGATGCTCCTCGCGCAATTTGCGCGCGACGCTCACGACCTGCTCCATCGTGTAGTCCGGGCTGCGGATGATGCCGGACGACAGGAACAGACCCTCGATGTAGTTGCGGCGATAGAAATCGATGGTGAGCTTCACCACCTCGTCGACCGTGAAGCGCGCGCGCGGCACGTTGGAGGAGGCGCGGTTGACGCAATACAGGCAGTCGTAGTTGCAGGCGTTGGTCAGCAGAACCTTGAGCAGCGAGATGCAGCGGCCGTCCGGCGCATAGGAGTGGCAGATGCCCATGCCGGGCGCGGTCGAGCCGAGACCCTTGCCGTCGCGGGAATCCCGCATCTCGGTACCGCTGGAGGCGCAGGACGCGTCGTACTTGGCGGCATCGGCCAGGATCTCCAGCTTGCGGAGCAGCTCCATACCTTTGAATCCCTTTGATTCCATTCGCTGAATCACATCCGGGGCAATCCCGATTGACTCTCTCGAAGGCGTTAGCTTTATATTAGAACGTATCATGAACAAAGAGGGCCGTCGTGGGTTCAACTGCAACAACGGCAGCGCCCGCACGATGGATGGAAGAGGAGCGGCGACGGATGACCGGCGCACGCATGGATACGCTCGCGCGTCTGCGCGGCCGCATTACCCGTCTCGAGGCGGGAGATGGCGCACATGATCTGCGCCGGGTCGCGCTCGGTCATGACGAGGCCGACGCCGTGCTGCAGGGCGGGCTGGCTACCGGCGCGCTGCACGAGGTGTTCGCCGAGACCGGCCGTCAGGCGGCGGCCGCGACCGGCTTCCTGTGCGGGCTCGCCGCGCGCGTCGCGGCGCGCCGCCCGCTGATCTGGATCCGGCAGGATTTCGCCGAGCGCGAGATGGGCGCGCTGTCGATGAGCGGACTCGCCGAGCTTGGCCTCGACCCGCGCCGCATCGTGATCGTGCGGGCGCCCGATCTCGATCACGGCTTGCGCACCGCGGCCGACGCGCTCGCCTGCGATGCGCTGGGCGGGGTGATGCTGGAGGTGTGGGGCGAGACGCAAAAGCTCGATCTCGTCGCCAGCCGCAAGCTGACCCTGGCCGCGCAGGAGTCCGGCGTGACCGCGCTCGTGTTGCGCATTGCAGCCACACCCGAACCTTCGACCGCCGAGACGCGCTGGATCGTCCGCACCGCGCGGTCGCTGCCCTCGGCGCCCTGGATGGCCTGGGGCGCGCCGCGTCTCGACGCCGAGCTCATTCGCAACCGTCACGGCCAGACCGGACGATGGATCATGGAGTGGAGCCCCGATGCGTGCCGTTTCAGCGAACCGGCGGCGGATCCTCAGCCTGTGGCTGCCGCGCCTGCCCATCGATCGGATCAAGCGAAACTGCTCCGCCGATCGGCGTGACGACCTGCCGCAGGTCGTCGTCATCAAGGACGCCAATGCGCTCTTGATCCATGCGCTGGACGAGGCGGCGGCGTGCCATGGCGTCAGCCTCGGCCAGCCGCTGGCGAACGCCCGCGCGGTCTGTCCCGACCTCGTCGTCCACGAGGTCGACCTCGCGGCTGACGCCAAGATGCTCGAAGACATCGCCGACTGGTGCGACCGCTTCACGCCGCTGGTCGCGCTGGATCCGCCGCATGGGCTTTCGCTCGACATCACCGGCTGCGTGCATCTGTTCGGCGGCGAAGCCAAACTGATGCGGTCGCTCTGCGATGCGCTGACCGCGCACGGCCTCACCGTGTCGGCGGCGATCGCCTCCAACGCCGTGTGTGCGCGCACGCTGAACCGGCAGGTGCATGGCCGCATCGTGCCTGACGGCGAGGAGGCGGCCGCGGTCGCGCCGCTGCCGGTGGCAGCCCTTGGCGGCAGCGAGGCGATCACGCTCGGCCTGCGCCGCGCCGGCCTCAAGACGATCGGCGATGTCGCGTCGCGCGGCCGCAACGAGATCACGGCGCGGTTCGGTGTCGCCTTCACCCGCGTGCTGGCCCAGGCGCTGGGCGAGGCCGATGCGCCGATCAGCCCGCGAAAAGTCCCGCCGGACTACATCGTCGACAAGCGCTTCGCCGAGCCGGTCGCGACCGACACGGTGATCGCGACCAGTCTCTCCAGTCTCGCCGCGATGCTGGTGGCGGCGATGGCACAGCAGGGCAAGGGCGCGCGGCGGCTCGAGGCCTGCTTCTTCCGCACCGACGGCCTGGTGCGCGTCATCGCGGTCGACACCGGCCAGCCGGTCACCGAGGCCGCAATCATCGACCGTCTGTTCCGCGAGCGGCTCGACGCCCTGAATGATCCGCTCGATCCCGGCTTCGGCTTCGACATGATCCGGCTGTCGGCGAGCCGCAGCGAGATCGTGGTGCAGCAGCAGCGCGATCTCGACGCCCATGTCCACGACAATGACGAGCTGTCGGCGCTGATCGACCGCATCGCCGCGCGCATCGGCGGCAAGCGTGTGGTCGTGCATCTGCCGGTCGACACCCACATCCCGGAGCGCGCAGCGCTGCCGTTGCCGGCGCAGCAAAGTCTGGCGGCTTCGAGCGCGGCCGAGTGGCCCGAGCGCAGCGACGGCGAGCCGCCGCTGCGCCCTCTGCGGCTGTTCGCGCGCCCCGAAGTGATCCAGGTGATCGCCGGGGTGCCGGACGGCCCGCCCGCGCGCTTCGTCTGGCGCCGTGCCGCGCATGCGGTGGTGCGCGCCGAAGGCCCGGAGCGCATCGCCATGGAATGGTGGCGGCCGGGCGGGCAGGGCCTCACGCGCGACTATTTCCGCGTCGAGGACGAGCACGGCCTGCGCTTCTGGCTCTACCGCGACGGGTTGTATGACCGCGAGCTCGATCAGCAGCAGGGCCCGCCCGTGCAGCCCGCCTGGTACATGCACGGTCTGTTCGCATGAGGGTGGGGAAGATGGCACACATCCCGCGCCGACCTCGCTGCTCACCCTCCCCTGGAGGGGGAGGGTCGGCTCGCATGCGTGCATGCGAGCCGGGGTGGGGTGACAGACCATCCGCGTTTGCGCTGCCCGTTGTCCTCGAGGCCAACTTACCGGCAGCTGAGAAGAGCTGGCGCAATGACAACTGGTTGCTGGGCTCACCCCACCCCGCCGCGCGCTCTGCGCGTGTCGACCCTCCCCCTCCAGGGGAGGGTGGGCAGCTGTGCAAGCCGGTGCGTTGGGACAAATCACCTGCAGGAGGCGGGCAACGCGCTGTCACGGAAACAGCCTGCGCGGTCGCGCCATGACACCGGTTGCCTATGCCGAGATCGGCATCACCACCAACTTCTCGTTCCTGCAGGGCGGGTCGCATCCGCAGGACTATGTGCATCAGGCCGCCGCGTACGGCCTCGAAGCCATCGGCATCGCCGATCACAACACGTTGGCCGGCATCGTGCGCGCCTATAGCGAGCTGAATAATGACAGGCTGAGCTACAAGCCGAAGCTGCTCTATGGTGCGCGGCTGGTGTTCAGCTGCGGCACGCCGGACCTCCTGGTCTATCCGCGCGACCGCGCCGCCTACGGCCGGCTGTGCCAGTTGCTCACCCGCGGCAAGCGTGGCAGCGACGCCGACAAGGTCGCCAAGGGCGATTGCCGCCTGAGCTTCGATGATCTGTTCGCGTTCATCGAAGGCCAGCTCTTGGTCTTGATGCCGCCGCATCGTTTCGACGAGGCCGTCCTTACTCAAACCCTGGCGCGCCTGAAGGACAGCCCGGCCGAGGGCGTGTGGCTTGCCGCAAGCCTACTCTATCGCGGCGACGACCGCCGCCGGCTGGCGCGGCTGGCGCGTCTCGCCGCATCGGTCAAGGTGCCGCTGATCGCCACCAACGACGTGCTGTATCATCATCCCCAGCAACGGATGCTGCAGGACGTGCTGACCTGCATCCGTGAGAAGAGCACGATCGAGACCATCGGCCGAAGACTGCAGGCCAATGCCGAGCGCCATCTCAAGCCGGGACACGAGATGGCGCGGCTGTTCCGTGACCACCCCGACGCTGTGACCGAGACCATCCGCTTCACCGACCGCATCGTCTTCTCGCTCGACCAGCTCAAATATCAATATCCCGATGAGCCGGTGCCGCCCGGCAAGACCGCGCAGGGGCATCTGGAGGACCTGACCTGGGCCGGTGCCAAGACCTATTTCGGCGACGACCTCGACGACAGACTGTGCGCGGTCCTCAAAAAAGAGCTGGCGCTGATCGCCGAGCTCAACTACGCGCATTATTTCCTCACGGTTCACGACATCGTCCGCTACGCCCGCAGCCAGGGCATCCTGTGCCAGGGCCGCGGCTCAGCGGCGAACTCGGCCGTGTGCTACGTGCTCGGCATCACCTCGGTCGATCCGACCAAGATCGATCTGCTGTTCGAGCGCTTCATCTCCAAGGAGCGGCTGGAGCCGCCCGACATCGACGTCGATTTCGAGCATTCGCGACGCGAGGAGGTGATGCAATATGTCTATCGCCGCTACGGCCGGCACCGCGCGGCGATCATCGCCACCGTCATCCATTATCGCCCGCGCAGCGCCATCCGCGACGTCGGCAAGGCGCTGGGGCTGACCGAGGACGTCACGTCGGTGCTCGCCGACACCGTGTGGGGCAGCTGGGGCGATGGCCTCTCCGACATGCAGGTGCGCCAGGCCGGGCTCGATCCAACCAATCCGATGATCCGCCGCGCCGTGGAGCTGGCATCGGAGCTGATCACCTTTCCGCGGCACCTGTCACAGCATGTCGGCGGCTACGTGCTGACCCAGGACCGGCTCGACAGCTACGTGCCGATCGGCAATGCCGCGATGGACGATCGCACCTTCATCGAATGGGACAAGGACGACGTCGACGCGCTCAGCATGATGAAGGTCGACGTGCTGGCGCTGGGCATGCTGACCTGCATCCGCAAATGCTTCGACCTGATCGCCGATCACAAGGGCCAGCGATACGTGCTTTCCGATATCCGGTCGGAGGATGACAACGAAGTCTACCAAATGCTGCAGCGGGGCGAGTCGCTCGGCGTGTTCCAGGTCGAGAGCCGGGCGCAGATGAACATGCTGCCGCGGCTGAAGCCGCGCACCTTCTACGACCTCGTTATCGAGGTCGCGATCGTCCGGCCCGGACCAATCCAGGGCGACATGGTCCATCCGTATCTGCGGCGCCGCAACGGTCTCGAAAAGGTCAGCTATCCCTCGCCGGCAAACGGCCCGAAAGACGAGCTTTACAAGGTGCTGCACAAGACGCTCGGCGTGCCGCTGTTCCAGGAGCAGGCGATGCGGATCGCGATCGAGGCCGCAAAGTTCTCGTCGGAGGAAGCCAACGGCCTGCGCCGCGCAATGGCGACGTTCCGCAACGTCGGCACCATCGGCTCCTACGAGGAGAAGATGGTCGGCAACATGATCGCGCGCGGCTACGATCCGGCCTTTGCCAAGAGCTGCTTCGACCAGATCAAGGGGTTTGGCTCCTACGGCTTTCCGGAAAGCCATGCCGCGAGCTTCGCCCAGCTCGTCTATGTCTCGTCCTGGCTGAAATGCTTCCATCCCGACGCGTTCTGCTGCGCATTGCTCAACTCGCAGCCGATGGGCTTCTACGCACCGGCGCAGATCGTCGGCGACGCCCGCAAGAATGGCGTCGAGATCCGGAACATCGACGTGTCCCACAGCTTCGCCGACAACACGCTGGAAGAAATGGGTAGCAAATACTGCGCCGTCCGCCTTGGCTTCCGCCAGATCGACGGTTTCCGCTGGATCGACCGCGACGAGGAGCGGATCAAGCGATTGTCGGAGGCGATGCGGAGCGAGGCACAAGTCGCTTCCGCATTGTCATTGCAGGATGATGCGCAAGCTCTCTCCCCACCGTCATTCCGGGGCGATGCGACGAGTCAAAACAGCGAAGCTGTTTTGACCGGGGCATCGAACCCGGAATCTCGAGATTCCGGGCTCGCCCTCCGGGCGCCCCGGAATGACGCTGCGGAAGGAGGCGTTCTTTACTCACAAGCCGTTGATACGTTTCGAGCGCTCGACGCTGTCGCGTTGCCCAGGAATGACAGCGAGGGACAGGCCGGCATCTTTCTCCAGGACGACGACTGGGCCGACCGCATCATCAAGGCGCGCGCCCGCGGGCCCTTCACCTCGCTGGAAGACTTCGCCCGCGACACCGCTCTGCCCAAGCGCGCGCTGCTGCTGCTGGCCGATGCCGATGCGTTCCGCTCGCTCGGGCTCGACCGTCGTGCCGCGCTCTGGGCTGTGCGCCGGCTGCCCGACGATGTGCCGCTGCCGCTGTTCGAGGCCGCGATCGCCCGCGAGCAGCCGGACGAGGGTGCCAAGCCGCTGCCCGAGATGCCGCTGCCGGAGCACGTGGTCGCGGACTATCAGACCATCCGCCTGTCGTTGAAGGGCCACCCGATGGAGTTCCTGCGCCAGCGCTTCGCTACGGAAGGCGTGCTGGCCTGCCGCGACGTCAACCACGCCAACGACCGCCGTCGCGTCCGTTGCGCCGGCGTGGTGCTGGTGCGGCAGCGGCCGGGCAGCGCCAAGGGCGTCGTGTTCATGACCCTGGAGGACGAGAC
This sequence comes from Bradyrhizobium sp. SZCCHNS3016, assembly GCF_032484535.1. Lineage (NCBI taxonomy): Bacteria > Pseudomonadati > Pseudomonadota > Alphaproteobacteria > Hyphomicrobiales > Nitrobacteraceae > Bradyrhizobium > Bradyrhizobium sp. SZCCHNS3016. Next base: position 161,037 of record NZ_JAUETE010000005.1, on the reverse strand, counting down.
CGGCATCGCCAACATCGTGGTGTGGCCGAAGGTGATGGAGACCTTCCGCAAGGAGGTGATGGGCGCGCGCCTCGTGCTGGTCGAAGGCCGCATCCAGAGCAGCCCCGAGAAGGTCGTGCATCTCGTCGCCGAGCGCCTGGTTGACCGCAGCGCCGATCTCGCCTTGTTGTCGAACGATCGTCTCGGTGTCGTGCCGCACGGCCCGATGCCCGCCGAGCCGCTCAACGACGACCGCCGCGATCACCTCGACACTCCCTCCCAGCGCGTCAGCCACCCCCGCAACGTCCGCATCCTGCCGCGGTCGCGGGATTTTCATTGAGGGTCAGCGAATAGGTCGCGACGTTGCAGTTAAACGTGATCTCGTAGGGTGGACAAAGACGCGGCGCGCATCGCGCGTCGCGACGTGCCCACCGGCCGCGGTACGATACCCGCCGTTATCTGGGAGCGCAGCGACGCGATTCAGAGTTCCAGAAATTTCGACGTGCGCGCCCAAAATTCTACTTTCTTTTTTTCAGAAATTATGCTCTATTCCGCGCATCCCGCTCCCTGAAGAGGGGCGTTGCGCGCGATCGTCACGACACGCGGGGCGGGGAGCGATGGCTGTGAGATGCCGCAGCGTGGGGCGAGGCCTTGCGCGGACGAACGGCAGGCTTGCGGACGTGAAGGCGTATGGTCCTGGCGCCCCGATGCTGGCGCCAAGTCCGCGGGTGATGATCCCGCCGGCGACGGTGGCTAAAAGCCGGACACCGGGGAGAGTACGCAGTAAACGTGAAAACCATCGCGCAGGGAAGGCCGGGCGTTCTCGGCTGCACCTGTGGTACCTGCCGCCTGCATTTTTCTCGCAGGCGGGCCGCAGGCGTCAGCCGGCGCCTGGCCTTCCCTGCGCCCTCTTCACGAGAGGGTGAAACGATCGGCAAGACTCGGGCGCATCCGCGCCGCGAGACGACGTCTTCATGTGCGTGTCACAGTCAACGGATCGAAGCTGCAACGGATGATCGCACGATGGACCGTCACCCATCGCAGGGCCTTGAAAACCATGACTCGATTTTTGCGGACACGCGCAACGTTGCGAGCCCGTCCGAGCTGGAACGCAAATCCGGAGCATGGGCGTCAGGCTGGAGTAGGCGCGTACCCGCGGAGGTTGGCCTACAGACTGGCAACACCGTTACGGCGATCCGCCGCGCGCTCGATGCGTCCATGGTGCGTCGCGGTGAAACCGCGATTGCCCAGAACCAGCTGAATGCAGGCTGAACGGCTGTCGTTCAACTTTCAAATTTTTAAAGCAAAACAGAGGCGAGTTGGGCGATTTTTAGGTTGTTTAAAGCTCCAGTTCCGCACTATTAGCGCAACGATGAGACCGCCAGAGCCGGAATCGTCGACCGATCAAGCGAGCCGATCTGACCAGCCATGGCGTCTGACATGAACCCATCTCCGCAGATGCTCAGCACCAAGCGGCTGCTGATCGGCCTTGCTGCCCTGGCGATGGTCGGCGCGGGCGGCTATGGCTACGTGCAGGTCCGGTCGGGAACGGCTGCGAAGGACAATATCGAGCTCTCCAGCCAGTCCAAACGCAACGGCACCAGCTTCACGCCATCGGCGGCGGAATGGTCGACGCTGACGATCGAGCCGGTGTGCGAGAAGATATTTCGTGCCGAGCATATTACCGAGGGCAAGGTTGCCGTCGACGAGGATCGTTCGACACCGGTCTTCTCGCCCTATGCCGGCCGTGTCACCAAGCTGCTCGCCCGTCCCGGCGAAACCGTGCGCCAGGGCCAGCCGCTGTTCGTGATCGAGGCCGCCGACACCGTGCAGGCGCAGAACGATTTCATCGCCGCCATCAGCGCGATGAACAAGGCGAAGTCCGCCCTCGACCTCGCCGACATCCAGTACAAGCGCGCCAAGGACCTGTTCGAAGGCCGGGCGATCCCGCTGAAGGATTTCCAGCAGGCGGAGGCGACCTCCGTTCAGGCTCAGAATGACATGCGGTCGTCACAAACGGCGCTGGAGGCCGCGCGCAACAAGCTGCGCATCCTCGGCTTCACCGAGGCCGCGATCACCGATTTCCAGAGCAAGGGCGTGATCGATCGCGAGATCACCATCTACTCGCCGATCGCCGGCACGGTCGTGCAGCGCAAGGTCGGCCCTGGACAATATGTCAATTCCGGTGCGAGCGACCCGGTATTCGTGATCGGTGATCTCTCCACCGTCTGGCTGACGGCCTTCGTCCGCGAGAGCGATGCGGCGCTGGTGAACGTCGGCGAGGAGATTCTCGTCAACGTGCTGGCGCTGCCCGGCCGGCCGCTCAAGGCCAGCATCAACTACGTCGCCGCATCGATCGACCCGGCGACACGGCGGCTCCTGGTCCGCGCCACCATCGACAACAAGGATGGCCTGCTGAAGCCGGAGATGTTCGCCAACGTGACGATCTATTCGCCAGGCGAACAGCCCGCGGTCGCGGTGCCCCGGCAGGCGCTGATCTACGAAGGCAATCAGGTCCGCGTCTGGGTCGCCCGCCCCGACAAGTCGATCGAGCTGCGCAAGATCAAGACCGGTTTGATCAATGGCGATCTGGTCGCGGTCGAAAGCAATCTGAGCGCCGGCGAGCAGATCGTCACCAAGGGCAGCCTGTTCATCGATCGCGCAGCCTCGGGCAGCTGACATGCGCTTCTTCTGCCTGCCTTCCTGAAAGTGCCGATCTGAATGGACCGTCTCGTCGCCATCGCCGTTCAGCGGCGCTTCCTGATGGTCGGAATGTTCGTCGCCGTCCTGATCGGAGGTCTGATCGCATTCCGCCAGCTCAACATCGAGGCCTATCCAGATCCGACCCCGCCGATGGTCGACATCGTGACGCAGAGCCCCGGCCTCTCGGCCGAGGAGATCGAGCGCTACATCACGATCCCGATCGAGACCCAGGTCGCGGGCATCAAGAACCTGCGCACCATCCGCACGATCTCGCTGTACGGCCTGTCCGACGTCAAGCTGCAGTTCTCGTTCGACTACACCTACGATGAAGCCTTGCAGCAGGTGCTGAATCGCCTGTCGCAACTGTCGCCGCTGCCGGGCAACGTCACGCCGCAGATCTCACCGCTCAGCGCGGTCGGCGAAATCTATCGCTATCGCTTGCGCGGTCCGCCGGGCTACAGCGTGCTCGACCTCAAGACCTTGCAGGACTGGGTGCTGCAGCGCCGCTTCCGCGCGGTGCCTGGCGTCATCGACGTCACCGGCTGGGGCGGCAAGACCAAGACTTATGAGATCCAGGTCGACTTCAACAAGCTCGTCGCGAACGGCCTGACCCTGCCGCAGCTCTTGCAGGCGGTCGGCAACTCCAACATCAACGTCGGCGGCAACACGGTCGAGATCGGCACGCAGTCGGCGGTCGTGCGCGGTGTCGGCCTGATCCGCTCGATGGACGATCTCGCCAACACCATGGTGTCGCAGAGCGGCGGCAACCCGGTGCTGGTGAAGGACGTCGCCAACGTCACGGTGGCGGAGAAGCCGCGGCTCGGCATCGCCGGCCTCAACGACAACGACGACATCGTCCAGGGCATCGTGCTGATGCGGCGCGGCGAGCAGAGCTCGCCGACGATCGCCCGCGTCGAGCAACTGGTCGATCAGATCAACAATTCGACGATCCTGCCGCCGGGCGTGCGCATCGAGCGCATCTACGACCGCAAGGACCTGATCGACACCACGACCCACACCGTCCTCCACAACATGGTGGTCGGCATCGGCCTGATCGTGCTGCTGCAGTGGATCTTCCTGGGCAATCTGCGCAGCGCGCTGATCGTCGGCGCCACCATTCCGTTCGCGCTGTTCTTTGCCGTCATCATCCTGGTGCTGCGCGGCGAGTCCGCCAACCTGCTGTCGGTCGGTGCAATCGATTTCGGCCTGATCGTCGATGCCACCGTCATCATGGTCGAGGCGATCTTCCGCCGGCTGACGCAGACCACGCCGTTATCCGCCGCCGAGGAGAGCCACATCTCGCCGGAGACGATGATGGGCATGAAGGGCCACGCGATCCTGTCGGCCGCGGCGGACGTGTCGCGCTCGATCTTCTTTGCCGCGGCCATCATCATCGCCGCGTTCCTGCCGCTGTTCACCCTGAGCGGCGTCGAGGGCAACATCTTCGGGCCGATGGCGCGCACCTATGCCTATGCGCTCGCCGGCGGTCTGCTCGCGACCTTCACGGTCACGCCCGCGCTCAGTGCGATCATCCTTCCGGCGCATGTCGAGGAGACCGAGACGCGCCTGATGCGGCTGCTGCATGCAATCTATTCGCCGGCGCTGCGCTGGGCTGTCGGCAATCGCAACCTGGTGATGACCGGCGCGATCGGCCTCGTATTGTTGACGGTGGTGGTCGGCCGACTGCTGGGCCTGGAATTCCTGCCCAAGCTGGAGGAGGGCAATCTCTGGATCCGTGCGACCCTGCCGCCGACGATCTCGCTGCAGGAAGGCAACGCCTACGTCAACGAGATGCGCAAGATCATCCGCGCGCGGCCCGAGGTCGATGCGGTGGTCTCGCAGCACGGCCGTCCCGACGACGGCACCGATGCCGCGGGCTTCTTCAATGCCGAGTTCTTCGCGCCGCTGAAGCCGGTCAAGGACTGGCCCGGCACCAAGGACAAGGACCAGCTCACTGCGGAGCTGCTGAAGCAGCTCGACGACCGCTTTCCCGGTGTCGAGTTCAACTTTTCGCAATATCTGCAGGACAACGTCTCGGAAGCCGTGTCCGGCGTGAAGGGCGAGAACTCGATCAAGCTCTATGGCAATGATCTGCAGGCACTGACGGACACCGCCAACAAGATCAAGCAGGTCCTGTCCACCGTGCAGGGCGTCACCGACCTTGCGGTGTTCACCTCGCTCGGACAGCCGACGGTCCAGATCGACATCGATCGGGCCAAGGCTGCGCGCTACGGGCTGGCGCCCGGTGACATCAACGCCACCATCAAGGTGGCGATCGGCGGTGACACTGCGGGAGATCTCTACGAGCCGGGCAGCGACCGGCATTTCCCGATCATCGTTCGTCTGGCGCCGGAATATCGCAAGAGCGCGGAGGCGATCGAGAATTTGCGCATCGGCGCGCAGGGGCCGAACGGCATCACCCAGATTCCGCTGAGCGAGGTCGCGACCATCAAGCTGGTCTCGGGCGCGGCCTATATCTATCGCGAGCAGCAGGAGCGCTATCTGCCGATCAAGTTCTCGGTGCGCGAGCGTGATCTCGGCAGTGCGATCCAGGAGGCGCAGCAGAAGGTCGCCGAGCAGGTGCAGTTGCCGCCGGGCTCACGCGTCGAGTGGGTCGGCGAGTTCGGCAATCTGCAGGATGCAATCAAACGGTTGTCGATCGTGGTGCCGATCAGCCTCGCTCTGATCGGCGTGCTCCTCTGGTTCAATTTCGGCTCGATGGCCGATACCTTGCTGGCCATGAGCGTGATCCCGATGGCGATCTTCGGCGGCGTCGTCGGCCTCGTTTTGACGGGCATCCCGTTCAGCGTGTCGGCCGCGATCGGCTTCATCGCGCTGTTCGGCATCGCCGTGATGGACGGCATCATCATCCTGTCGCAGTTCAACCAGCTGATCGACGAGGGCGTCGACCGCATCGAGGCGGTCATCCGCACCGGCGAATTGCAGCTTCGTCCGGTGCTGATGACCTGCGTCGTCGCCGGCATCGGCCTGATGCCGGCCGCGGTGTCGACCGGCATCGGCTCGCAGGTGCAGAAGCCGCTTGCGATCGTCGTGGTCACCGGCATGATGCTGGCGCCGGTGGTCATCCTCATCACGCTGCCGGTCCTGATCTCGCTGTTCTCGCGGCGACGGGTCCGCTAGATGCGCATGTGCTCGTCGATGCGCGCGGCGGAGTCACGATCGACCGCGGCGGCATCGACGATCTCGCCGCGCTTGAACACGAGGTATCTGTCGCTGATCGAAAGCGCGAACGGCAGATGCTGCTCGACCACGATCATCGAGGTGCCGATCTCGCGTCGGACCCGCACCAGCACCTCGGACAGCCGATCGACGACGGAGGGCTGCAGACCTTCCGTGACCTCGTCGAGCAGCAGTACGTCGGGCTTCGCCATCAGCGCGCGCGCCACGATCAGCATCTTCTGCTCGCCGCCGGACAGCGTGCCGGCCCTCTGGCTCAGCCGCTTGGTCAGCACCGGAAACCAGCCGCCGACCTGCTCGAAACGCGCGCTCATGTCATCGTCCGTGAGCACGCCAAGTCTGAGATTGTCGCGCACCGACAGGTCCTGGAACAGCGCATGTTCCTGGGGAACATAGACCAGCCCCATCTTCCGCTTCAGATGCGGCGCCACCCGCGTCACGTCCTTGCCTGCAAGTTTCACTCGGCCGCGCCAGGCCGGCAGGAAGCCGACGATGGCCTTGAGCAGCGAGGTCTTGCCCATGCCGTTCTTGCCGACGATGGCGAGGGTTTCGGCTTTGCCGAGCGCAAAACCGACATTGCTGATCACCTCCGACGAGCCGTAGCCGCTCGCCAGATCGCTGACTTCCAGGACGCTGCTCATGCGAGGGTCTCCGCATGCAGGACATGCTGTCCGGTGTATATTTCACGCACCAGATCGCTGTTCACGACCTCGTCGACCGAGCCGTCGAGCGCGAGGCGCCCCTGGTGCAGCACGATGATGCGCGAGGAGATCTCGCGGACGAAATCGAGATCGTGCTCGACCAGGAGGATGCAGAGCCGGTCGCGGCGGGCGAGGGCGGTGAGGATGTCGGCGAAGCTCTGCCGTTCCGCGCGCGTCAGTCCGGCGGTTGGCTCATCCAGCAGCAGCACGTCGGGCTCGAGCGACAGCACCATCGCGAGCTCGAGTGCCTGCTTGAGCCCGTGGCTCAGATTGCGCGCTTCCTCATCGAGCCGCTCGCTGAGCCCGGAGCGTTCGACGACCGACATGGCTGCAGGCGGCAGCGCCAGCATCATCGCGCGCGACGTCAGTGCGGGAGGATCTGCGTGTGTCCGCGCGACGCGCAGGCACTCTGCGACGGTCAGCGTCTCGAACACCGAAGCCGTCTGGAACTTGCGCCCGAGACCAAAACGGACGACGCGATCCGGCGGCAGCCGTACGATGTCATGGCCGGCGATCGCGACGTCGCCGGTCGAGCGCTCGCGGCCGTCGGAGAGGCAACGGATCAAGGTGGTCTTGCCGGCCCCGTTGGGACCGACGAGGCTCAGCAATTCGCCGCGATATGCCGTGAACTGCACGCCGTCCAGCACTGCGAGACTACCATAATGCTTGCCGAGCGCGCGAACTTCGATTGCAACGGCGTCCGGATTGCTGACCGTCGTGGCGGCGGCGGCCGGGCGCAGCGTCGTCGCAGTGCTCCGTCCCGAACCACCGCGCTTGAACAGGCGCATCACAGCGCCGAGCAGGCCATCGGGGAAGACAAGGATCACGATGATCAGCGCAAGCCCGACGATCAGCTCCCACACATAGGGGAGGCTATTGGCAAGGTAGGCGCTCGCCACCTCGATGCAAAGCGCGCCGATCACCGGACCGATCACGGTGCCGCGGCCGCCGAGCGCGACCATGATCACGAGGTTGGTTCCGAAGGCGAAGCTCGCGTTCTCGGGCGCGGCGACGCCGCCGAAGCCCGCGTAGAAGAAGCCGGCGAGCGCAGACACGATTGCGGACAGCACGAGCGCGATGATGCGCAGCCGCGAGGTGTCGATGCCGAGATAGGTGCAGCGCGCGTCGTTGTCGCGCAGCGCTGCAAGCAGGCGCCCGGTGTCGCTGCGCATCAGGATGAGCGCCAGCACGGCCGTGGCAAGCAGCCCGAGACCGGCGAGGCGCAGCCAGGTCTCGATCTCCAGATCGAAGCTCTCGAAGCCGACGAGGCCGCTGGACGAGCCGGTGAATGTGCCGCCGGAATAGAGGATCTGCACCAGCACGATCGGCACCACCAGAGAGATCACCGAGGCGTAGAGCGGTGTCGAGCCGGGATAGAACGACAGCCAGCCAGTGAAAGCTGCGACAGCTGCAGCGATCGTCACCGCGGCGGCGATCGCTGCACACACCTGCCAGGTGCCGAAGCCATATTCGGTGAACATGATTGCGAGCGCATAGGCGCCGATGCCGAAGAACGCGGACTGGCCGAAGGTCAGCGTGCCGCAATAGCCCCACATGATGTCGACGGTAATGGCGGCGATGGCGACGAAGCAGGCACGCACCAGGATGTTCACGAGGTAGGTATCGAGCAGCAGTGGCGCGATGACGATCACGCCGGCCGCGATGGCCACGAGCACCACCGGGACGATCATGCGCGGCATCGCACGGCTCATTGCGGGCGCCTCGGGAGAGGCGAGGGGGCGCGCATCAGGCACGGGCAAAACCCTCCGGGCGGATCCGCAGCACGATGGCGGCGCAGATCGCAATGGTAAGGCCGCCGAGGATCGGATTGACAAAGGTCGAGACCAGCACCTGCAGCGTGCCGAGCACGGCACAGGAGCCGGCCAGTGCCAGCAGCGAGCCGCCGGACACCATGACCAGCATGAACGCGCCGATCAGCCATGGGACGCCCATGTTCGGATCGACGCTCGACAGCGGCGTGATCAGCGCGCCCGAAAGCGCAGCGAGCCCGCTGCCGAGCGCGAAGGTGATGAGCCTGACGCGCGAGGAATCGACGCCGAGGCCCTGCGCCAGCATTTCGTTCATGATCACGGCCTTGGTCGACAGGCCGAGCCGCGTCCCGTTGAGCAGGGCGGTGAACAGCAGGCCGACGATGATGGCCGCGACGATCATCACCAGCCGGTAGGCCGAATAGTCCGCCCCGAACAGATGGATCGTGCCTGAGATTGGCGCCTGCACGAACTGGACCTCGCGGCCGAACATCAACGTAATGAGCTGTCCGAGAACGATTCCGAGTCCCCAGGTGGCGAGGATCGCGTCGAGCGGGCGCTTGTAGAGCCGCCGCACGATCACGACCTCGGTGACCCCGCCGCAGACGGCGCCGGCAGCAAAGGCAAGCGGCAGGATCAGGAACCAGGGCAGGTTCAACTGCGTGCCGACCAGCGCGGCATAGGCGCCGACGGTCAGAAAGGCGGCATGGGCGAAATTGATGATCTTCATGACGCCGAACACGATCAGCAGGCCGGCGGCAATGATGAAGAGCATGGCGGCCGTCGTGACGGCATCAAGGGCGACGGTCAGCATGGACATTTCCAGTCGAGAGGTTGCGAGGCGGACGCGCGTCCGCCCCGCGGAAGCATACGCGATCAGGACTTGCCCGGGCACTGCGCGCCGGGATCGACGTTCTGGAAGCTCTGGATCACCTTCACGCTGCCGTCGGCCTGGACCTGGCCGAGATACATCGTCAGCGGCGCATGGCGCTGCTTGTCCATCTTGATCGTGCCGCGCGGGCCGTCGACCGAGACCTCGGCCAACGCCTTCAGGACCTTGTCCTGGTCGGTGCTGCCGGCCTTCTCGACCGCCGCCTTGTAGGCGTAGACCGCCTCATATTCCGGGACCGAGAGATCGTTCGGCGTCTTGAGCTCGGCGCCGAACTTCTTGGCCATCGCCGCCAGGAACGTCTTGTTGGCGGGCGTGTCGATGCCGGTCACGTAGGAGGCGGAGAGGAAGATGCCGGCGGCATCAGCGCCCATGCCCTTGGCGGTGCCCTCGTCGACGGCGAGGTTGCCGTAAGGCAGGTTCACGCCGGCGGCGCGCAACTGCTTCGTCAGGGTCACGTTCGGTGCGCCGCCCGCGGTCGAGGTGATCAGCGCGTCCGCACCCGATGCCTTCAGCTTGGAGATGATCGAGGTCCAGTCGGAGCCGTCCATCGGCAGATATTCCTCGCCGACCACCTTGCCGCCGGTCTTCTCGATGTAGCTCTTGGTGAAGCCGAGCATGCCGCGGCCGAAGGCGTAGTCGGAGCCGATCAGGAAGTAGCTCTTGGCCTTCTTCTCCTTGTTGAAGTAGTCGACGATCGGCGGCACCTGCTGGTCCGGCACCCAGGCGTTGACATACAGATAGGGGCTGCAGGACTTGCCCTCGTAGAACGAGGTGTAGATGTAGGGCGTCTTGCCGCGGGCGACGATCGGCAGGCCGGCATTGCGGGCCGCACTGGTCTCCATCGAGATCAGCACGTTGACCTTCTTCTGGAAGATCAGGGCGTCGAATGCCTTCTGCGCGCCGGCGGCGCCCGAGGCGTCATCGGCGACCTCGAGCGCGAGCTTGCGGCCGAGCACGCCGCCCTTGGCGTTGATCTCCTCAACTGCGAGCTCGGCCGACTGCACCACCGAGGGAGCGACGACGGAGTTGGCGCCGGACAGGCCGACGGGGACGCCGATCTTGATCGGATCGGCGGCCAAAGCAGGGGAGAGTGCCGTCGCCGCAAGGGCGAGCGCCAGCGAGGTGGTGATCAAACGCGACGTCATCGATTGTCCTCCGTGAATGGTCGAAAGCTGAAAAGTCGTTGTGAAGCAGTCAGTACCAACTCCGTTTGACCTCGCTGCCGAGCATCTCGTCATAGACGTCGGAGCGGCGGTCGCGCAGGACCTGGTTGAAGGCGTTCCAGTTGCGGGCGCGGCGGGCCTCGCCGAGCGCGACGTCGGCAATCACGATCTCCTCCTTATCGCGGCTCGCGGGGCCGGCGACGGGCCAGCCGGTGTAGCTGACGATCAGGCTCTGGCCCTCGAACGGCTGGCCGCGCTCGACACCGACGCGGTCAGCGCAGGCGACGAAGATCGAGTTGGAATGCGCCGCCGCCATCGCCAGAATGTTGGCCATGGCCTCGCGGCCCGGCGCCTGGCCGGGGATCGGAACCCAGTTGGTCGGCACGCAGACGATATCGGCGCCCTGCAGCGCGTTGAGGCGATAGCTCTCCGGGAACCAGCCATCGTAGCAGATCGCCATGCCGATGCGGCCGATCTCGGTGTGGTAGACGGGGAAGCCGAGATTGCCGGGCTCGAAATACAGGTTCTCCTCGTTCCACAGATGCACCTTGCGGAACGTGCCGATGTAGCCCTTCGGCCCGATCAGCACCGCGCTGTTGTAGAGCTTTGCGCCGTCGCGCTCGCAGATCCCGGCCACGAGATGCAGGCCGTGCTCGGCCGCGATCTCGCTCCAGGCCGTCACGGCGGGACCGCCAGGGATAGTCTCGGAGGCGGCGAAGGCCTCTTCGCGCGACTTGAACACGTAGCCTGAGGAGGCGAGCTCGGGCAGCACCACGAGCTTGGCGCCTTGCGCCACCGCCTGTTGGATCAGATCGAGGCTGTGGGCGAGGTTGGTTGCCAACTCGCCGACCATCGGCTGCATCTGGATGCAGGCGATCCGCACTTTGCTGTCGTCATCCGTCGTCAAGGCACGAGTCTCCGTTGCGTTCGCGAGGTCCGCGCGCGCCAAACAAAAAGCCCCCGACTGCGCCTTGCGGCGCAATGCGAGGGCTGCATAGCCTGATGTGAAATGGCCGACCGGCCATTGGCGGACATCCGATGTCCGCGATGGCCTCAAGTAATTCCCATGCTTGATACGAAGTCAACGCCATCGGCTGCAAAAATTTCGGGCCGCGGCTGCCCAACGCATGAGCGCGGAAACACCCGCTCAGCGCGAGGCCGGCGCATCCAGCACCCCCAGTCCTCCGAGCGTCTCCTGTGCATTGATGATGGAGATTGCGATGTCGGCCATGGCGACGCGCTTCTGCGTCGCCTGCGCGCGGATCAGCTCGTAAGCCTCGACCTCGCCGACCTGCTTCAGCCCCATCAGGATCTTCACCGCCTTGTCGACGTCGCGCCGCGCCTTCAAGGTCTCCTCGAGCTTCTGCACCTTGCCCTCGAGGCGGCGCGTGTAGCCGCGCAGCGAGCGCGCCAGCACCAGCGACGACAGGATGCCGAACGAGCGGATCGGCTTGTTGACGACGCCATGTGCATTGCTGTCGAGCAGTCGCTTCAGGATGGTCGGGTTCTCGTAGTCGACGATGGCGATGAAGGTGAGGGGATGATCGCTGGTGCCTTCCGGAAAGATCATCTCCTCCGAGGTCTCGATCAGCTGGAACACCGTGTCGATGTCGTGTGGGATCGCGGCCGGCGGCGGCCATACGCCGCGCACGTTGCAGCCGATGCGCTTGAGCTGGTCGATCAGCGCGTCCCCCTCGGCGTCGCGCGGATGGATCACCAGCACGCGCGCGCCGCGCAGCTCCTCGATGAGGCGGCGCACGCCGGGCTTCATGCGGTCATCCGGCCTCATGCCGACAGCGCCTCTTCGCTCAGCCAGCGGCCGCCGATCGGCGACACCGAAAGATAGGGATCGGGCTTGATCGGACTCTTGCTCTCCCAGACGATGTCGAACTGGCCGTCGGCGCGCACGCGCCCGATGCGCGGCGTCACCCAGACATGGTTGTTGTCGGGATCGATCCGGATCGGTCCCTCCGGCGCATCGAGGCTGAGGCCGAGCGCAGCTTCCACCAGCTTCTGGGTGTCGAGGCTGCCCGCCTGCGCCAGCGCCAGCGCGAACAGCTTGATCTGCGCATAGGCCGAGGCGCTCCACATGCTGACCGGCTTGTCGGGGCCGAAGGCGGCCGCGAACGCCGCCTTGAAGCGGTCGTTGCTGTCGCGCGCGAGCGTACCGAAATAGCTCGCCGCGGTGAGGTGACCCGCGCAGTATTCGGCGCCGATGGCGCGGACCTCGCCTTCAGCCATTGTGAGACTGGCGATGGGCAGCCGCTTCGGATCGAAGCCCGCCTGCGCATACATCCGGTAGAAGCGCTGCGCGGTACGGCCGACGATGGTCGAGAACACGACGTCGGGCGCGGCGTTCCTGATGGCGTCGAGGCCGCGTGCGAGCTCGGCGTCTCCAGCCTCCATCGTCACATATTGCTCGCCGACGACGCGGCCGGCATAGGACTCGACGAGGTCGCGCATGATGCGGTTGGATTCGCGCGGATAGATGTAGTCCGATCCGATCAGATAGACGCGCGGACCGTGCTTGCGCACGATGTATTCGGCGAGCTGGAACGCGTTCTGGTTCGGCGCCGGCCCGGTGTAGATCACGTTCGGCGAATATTCAAAACCCTCGTAGAGCGACGGGTACCAGAGGAGGCCGTTGCGGCGTTCAATCGCCGGCAGCACCGCCTTGCGCTCGGCCGAGGTCGAGCAGCCGAAGATCACGGAAGCGCCGTCCTCGGTGAGCAGGCGGTCGGCGAGCTTGCGGAACGTTTCCGGCTGCGAGCCTGGATCATAGGCGATGACCTCGATCTCGCGGCCGAGCACGCCGCCGTCCCGGTTGATCTCCTGGATCGCCAGCGCGGTGCCGAAGAAGTGCTCGGACTCCGTGACCTCCATCAGGCCGCTGCGCGAGAACAGCACGCCGACGCGCCAGACATCCTTGTCGGATGATTTTGCGGCCGGTCTCGTCGTCATCATCATGCCTCCAGGTCAACGGGCCGGTCGGGCCGGCTCGGAAGCGCGGACTATTGCGGCTCGCCGTGCGGTTGGCAACCGGGGGCGGGGCCGCAGGCGGGGATCCGATCAGGCAAGCCGCAGCATCGCCGCGACGCCAGGGCGTCCGGATCATGCGGCAGACGGGCCCTCGTGAACTGATGAGGGCGCAGGGAATGCCGGGCGCTGGCCGCACCCATGGCCCGCCTGCAGAAAAAAGCAGGCGGCAGTCACCACAGGTCAGCCGAGACATCCCGGCATTCCCTGCGCGGTGGTTTTAACGCTTATACGCGATCTCCCCGGGGACCGGCTTGATTGACCCCGTCGATCGCAGAGCTCATCAGGACTCCGCAACCTCCAGCCTCAGCACCGGGAGGCCAGGACCACGCGATTTCACGTCCGCGAAGCGCATCGCTCGTCCGCACAGATGCGCGCCGATGCCCTCGCGTCCACCGCATTGCCGGCCCACGTTTCGTGACGACGCGTACGCCCCTCATCCGGACCGGAACGCGGACCTTATACGCCTGATTTGCTGATTTTCAGAAGCGTTTTATTTTTCGAGCAGGCTCTTGAAATCGGCGTTGTTGCTGGAACGGCAGACAAATTCGGCGTTCTGGAGCATGTTTTCGCCGGCAACGTCGCGTCGTGGCAGGGGCCAAAGTCGAATTCGAACGTTGACCATCTCGCGACCAAGCGGCAAACCGTCCGCCGTGGAGGAAGGAACGGTCCAACTCATGGTCCCGGTCCGCTAGGAAAGCCAGATGCGTAGCCTCGAAGACCGAGCCCTGCTTCTCTTGCTCGTCGCGATATCGCTGATGTTCGGGTGGATCCTGCTGCCGTTCTACGGCGCGGTTCTGTGGGGCGTCATCGGCGTCATCGTCTTCGTTCCGCTGCACCGTTGGTTGGCGCGGTCGATGCACGGCCGACACGGCCTGGCGGCGGCCGTCGTGGTGTTGATCTTCGTCGTGATCGTCATCCTTCCGCTGTCGCTGATCGGGGCGTCGCTGGCGCAGGAGGCCTCCGGAGTCTACAAACAGATGCAGTCCGGTCAGCTCGACATTGGACAGTACTTCCAGAAGATGCTGGCCGCGCTTCCGACATGGGTGGTCGATCTGCTCAATCGCTTCGGACTCGGCAGCCTCGCCGGAATGAAGGGCAAGCTGTCGGCCGTCCTGCTGAAGGGCAGCGAGGTCATTGCGAGCCAGGCGCTCGTGATCGGACAGGGTACGTTCGAAGTCTTCGTCAATCTGTTCATCATGGTCTATCTGCTGTTCTTCCTGCTGCGTGACGAAGAGACGCTATCCGAGCGCATCAAGAGCGCCATTCCCCTGCGCCCGGAGCAACGCGATGCGCTGCTGCGGAAGTTCACCGTGGTCATCCGCGCGACGGTGAAGGGCAGTCTGCTCGTCGCTCTGGCGCAAGGCGCGCTGGGCGGCCTGATGTTCTGGTTCCTCGGCATCAACGCGCCCCTGCTGTGGGCAGTCGTGATGGCCTTCCTGTCCTTGCTTCCGGCAGTGGGAGCGGGCCTCGTCTGGTTTCCGGTCGCGCTCTATCTTCTTGCCACCGGATCGATCTGGCAGGGCGTGGTCCTGATCGCCTATGGCGCCCTCGTCATCGGTCTCGTCGACAATGTCCTGCGTCCGATCCTGGTCGGACAGGACACCAAGATGCCCGACTATGTGGTGCTGATTTCGACATTGGGCGGGATCGAGGCATTCGGCCTCAACGGGTTCGTCATCGGGCCGGTGATCGCGGCAATGTTCATCGCGATCTGGGACATCTTCTCGACCTCGCGCTGTGAGAGGGCCTTGGCGCCGGATGCCACGCGCGGGACGGGATGAGGGGAACGCGGTGCACAATGTGGAGCGCGCATTTCATCGGGCGGATTAACGGATCGTAACCCGTCCTCTCCTAGCCATGAGGCGTTCGACGGGTTAAGTTCCAGTGATCCGCCGCACGCGCTCTTTACCTGTCTCCTGACGGGCGTCCACGTCCCAGACTTTCTCTTCCAGAGCGGTTCGTTGTCAGGCGCACGATGAACCATTTGGCTTCGACGGCGGTTAAACCGACGATAGCTCGTGATTTCGAACTCCTGCAGCCCGTTCGGCGGTCCGCAGGGGTCCATTTGGCCGCGGTCTCGCCATGCGCGATCGCCAAGAACACAAGGTGGAGACGACATTGCAGTTCGATCAGCCAGTCGCGATGGCGATTGTGCCGCCCAAGGACCGCGCCACGCTGCGCGCCGGCGATAACGAGGGCCGCGCCGCGGCCGATGCCCGCTACTGGATGCAGATTCTCAGCAGCTACCGCACGCCAAACCGCCTGCGCAGCGTGACCGAGCTGGTGATCACCGCCGTGCCGCTGGTGGCCCTGTGGACGGCCGCCTGGTTCGCGTTCTCGCTCGGCCATGCCTGGGCGTCGTTGCTCATCGCGATCCCCGCCGGCGGTTTCCTGGTGCGTCTGTTCATGATCCAGCACGATTGCGGCCATGGCACCTTCTTCGCCGGGCGTCAGGCGAACGACTGGGTCGGCCGTGTCCTCGGCGTGCTGACCCTGACGCCCTACGACTGGTGGCGGCGCACCCATGCGATCCACCACGCCACCAGCGGCAACCTCGATCGGCGCGGAATCGGCGACATCGATACGTTGACCGTGCGGGAATATCAGGCGCGGTCGGCCTGGGCGCGGCTGCGCTACCGGCTGTACCGCCACCCGCTGGTCATGTTCGTGGCAGGGCCTGCGTATTTGTTCTTCCTGCAGCACCGTCTGCCGTTCGGTCTCATGCGGGCCGGCTGGTCGCCCTGGATCAGCACGATGGCCACCAATTTCGGCATTGCCCTGGTGGTTGCCGGGCTGATGTGGCTCATCGGCATCCAGGCGTTCCTGGTCGTGCATCTCCCGATCATGCTGCTCGCCGCCATGGCCGGCGTGTGGCTGTTCTATGTCCAGCATCAGTTCGAGCACACCGTCTGGGAGCGGGACGAGCGCTGGACGATGCAGCAGGCCGCGCTCTACGGCAGCTCACATTACGACCTGCCGGGATGGTTGCACTGGCTGACTGCCAATATCGGCATCCACCACGTCCACCATCTCTCGAGCCGGATTCCCTATTACCGGCTGCCGGTCGTGCTGCGCGATCATCCCGAGCTACGCGAGATCGGCCGCATCACGCTGCCGGAGAGCCTGCGCTGCGTCCGGCTGGTGCTGTGGGACGAGTCGCAGCGCCGGCTGGTGTCGTTCCGCGACGCCGGAGCGGGAGCATTGGAGCTTCGGACAACGACACCGAAGCTCGCTGGGCCACAACCATAGTACGTAGATTAGGCAGAGGCGCGCGAACGACCTGGCCACATACAAGTTCTGAGCCGGCGGATTGAGCCGTCAGATGGAAACCCAGGCGCGACGACCGCGCGCGTCTCAGGCCGCGCCGCTTTGTTTGGCCGGTGCCTGTCGTTGGGCCGCCGACCAGGATGCGTGGAACCAGCCGCCGAGGCCCCAGGGGTGAGTCCGTTCCAACCAGATGAACGGTCCCATCGGCGTTTCAAAGTTGCCGGGCTGGGGCCCGACCACACCCCGACCATGCAGCAACTCGCCCTGCCAGCCTTCGTTCTTGGAGCCTTCCGCGCCGACATGAAGCCGGTAGGCCCAGGGCTCGGTGTCCATGATGACGTTGCCCTGCGCCGTCTTCATCCAGGCGATGGTGTCGGCGTGGATCGCACCAAAGGGATGGAAAGGACGGTCCTCGGGGACGCCGACGAACACGCCGACGCCGGTCTTGACCGTCGCGCCGGCGGCGATCGTCACGGGCTCGCCTTTCTGATCGTACAGCACGCCGTGCCAGTTCTGCGATTTCGTGCCCGGCGCAGTGACGATGATCTGGTAGGCGAGGCGCGGCTCGTCGAGGAGCGGCTTTTGTGACATGATCGTCTCCCATCCATGCGGGCCGGGCGTGACCGCCGGGACACGTGCGGCCCTATGCTGACGCAGTATCGGCACGGCGCTAGATCGGGCGTTGATCTGAATCAACCATCACGAGTGGAATGCAATTTCAGATTGAGTAAAAGGCTGGTGCGGAGTGTCAGCGGACGCGCCGTGCCCACCGCCCGTCGGTCGTAGTAATCGACCTCATAGTAGGACGGCAGGCATGCATCTTCCTTCACTCTGTCGAGCGAAGGCAGATGCCTTGTCCGTCCTGCGGGCTAAAGGCTCAATCCCTCACCACGCGCACGGCGCCCTTCGCGGCGCTTGAGGCGAACGCGGCGTAGGTCTTCAGGGCGGCGTAGCATCGTGCGGCGGGTTACGCTGCGCTAACCCGCCCTACGGACTAACAACGCCATCAAAACCCGTACAGCTTCGCCGGATTATCGACCAGGATCTTCTTGCGGACCGCGGCGTCCGGCGCCCAGACCGGGAGCTGGTTCATCAGGCGGCCGTCGTCGATGGGATAGAAGGGCCTGATATCCGTGACCTTCAGTTCGGGATGCGGCGACAAATCCGGGTGGGGCCAGTCGGTGCCCCAGACGATGCGGTCCGGGTTGGCTTCGATCAGGGCCTTCGCGAACGGGATCACATCGGTGTAGTCGGGACCGCGGGTCGAGGCGCGGTAGGCGCCGGAGATCTTCACATAGGCCTTGCCGCTGCGGACGAGCTCGACCAGATCGGCAAAGCCCGGCTGCCCGAGGCCGAGATCAGCCTGCGCGCCGCCGAAATGATCGAACACGGCCGTCACGGGCGATTGCATCACGAGGTCCTTGATGGCCGCGATCATCGCCGTGTTGGTGTAGAGCTGGACATGCCAGCCGCGCGCCTTCATCCGCTCGACCGCGGCCTGGAAGCGGGCGCGGCCGACATTGGGGTCGTTGATGCCACCGGTCGCGAGATTGAGGCGGATGCCGCGGAAGCCCTCGGCATGCATGGCATCCAATTGCGCCTCGGTGGTCTTGTCGTCGATGACCGCGACGCCGCGCGCGTCATTGCCGCGCGCCTTCATGCCGTACAGCGTCGCAGAGTTGTCGGTGCCGTAGACGCTCGGCGTCACGATCACCACGCGCTGGATATGTAGAGCCCTGTGCAGCGCCGCCATCTCGTCGGGCAGGGCCGGCTCCGGCGTGTAGACCCGGCTCGCCGCAAACGGAAATTTTTCGGGGTCGCCGTGGATGTGGGTGTGGCAGTCGCAGGCCTGTGGCGGCACGTCGAAATCGATCGGGGTCGAAGGTTGCGCCGGCTTGGCGCGCGCGGCTGTCGTGGTCATCGTCACTCCGGCGGCAAGCGAGGCGAGCAGCAGGCTGCGGCGGTTCAGCATGGCGATCCTTCCCAGGGCTTGGCGCGTGCATTGTGGCTGACGCGCTCATTGTCGATGAAGGGAGCCTGAACCCGCTGTCGTCAGTGGGCAACAACGAAGTGCGGCATGGCTGTTCGCAGGACGAGAGCGAGACGAGGAAGTCTATGGTGAGGCCGCGGCCGCCGGCCGCAGCAACCGGTCGGAAAGGACCGGTGCTGCCGACCGAACAGATCGGTCTTACTCCTTGACGATGCGCACGGCGCCCTTGGCGGCGCTCGACGCGAACGCCGCATAGGCTTTCAGCGCGGTCGAGACCTTGCGGGCGCGCGTCTTCGGCTTCCAGGCTTGATCGCCCTTCGCCGCCATCGCTGCGCGGCGGTTGGCGAGCTCCTCATCCGACACTGCGAGATGGATGGTGCGGTTGGGGATGTCGATCTCGATGCGGTCGCCGTCCTGGACGAGGCCGATCAGGCCGCCCTCGGCAGCTTCCGGCGAGACGTGGCCGATCGACAGCCCCGAGGTGCCGCCGGAGAAGCGGCCGTCGGTGATCAGCGCACAGGCTTTGCCGAGGCCCTTCGACTTCAGATAGCTGGTCGGATACAGCATCTCCTGCATGCCCGGGCCGCCGCGCGGGCCCTCATAGATGATGACGACGACGTCGCCTGCCTTGATCTTGTTGGTCAGGATGGCTTCGACCGCGGCGTCCTGGCTCTCCATGACGCGCGCAGGACCCGAGAACTTCAGGATCGAGGCATCGACGCCCGCGGTCTTCACGATGCAGCCGTCGCGCGCGATGTTGCCGGTCAGCACGGCCAAGCCGCCGTCCTTGGAATAGGCGTGCTCGATGTCGCGGATGCAGCCTTTCTCGCGGTCGAGATCGAGCTCCTCGTAGCGGCGGTCCTGACTGAAGGCGACCTGCGTCGGCACGCCGCCGGGCGCGGCTTGATAGAAGTTCTTCACGCTCTCACTCGCGGTCCGGCGGATGTCCCAACGCTCCAGCGCAGCCGCCAGCGAAGTCGAATGCACGCTCGGCAATTCCGTGTGCAGCAGGCCGGCGCGGGCGAGCTCGCCGAGGATGCCCATCACGCCGCCGGCGCGGTGCACGTCCTCCATGTGCACGTCGGCCACAGCGGGCGCGACCTTGCACAGGCAAGGGACCTTGCGCGAGAGGCGATCGATGTCGGTCATCGTGAACGGGATTTCCCCCTCATGCGCGGCGGCGAGCAGATGCAGCACGGTGTTGGTCGAGCCGCCCATCGCGATGTCCAGGCTCATCGCGTTCTCGAACGCCTTGAAGTTGGCGATGTTGCGCGGGAGCACGGATGCGTCGTCCTGCTCGTAATAGCGGCGGGCGAGGTCGACGACGAGATGGCCGGCCTCGACGAACAGGCCCTTGCGGTCGGCATGGGTTGCCAGCACCGAGCCGTTGCCGGGCAGGGACAGGCCGAGCGCCTCGGTCAGGCAGTTCATCGAGTTCGCCGTGAACATGCCGGAGCAGGAGCCGCAGGTCGGGCAGGCCGAGCGCTCCATCACCTCGACATCCGCGTCCGACACCTTGTCGTCGGCGGCGGTCACCATGGCGTCGATCAGATCGACCTTGCGCAGCTTGCCCGCGATGTTGACCTTGCCGGCCTCCATCGGGCCGCCCGAGACGAACACGGCCGGAATGTTGAGCCGCATCGCGGCCATCAGCATGCCAGGGGTGATCTTGTCGCAATTGGAGATGCACACCATGGCGTCGGCGCAATGCGCGTTGACCATGTACTCGACGCTGTCGGCGATCAGCTCGCGCGAGGGCAGGCTGTAGAGCATGCCGTCATGGCCCATCGCGATGCCGTCATCGACCGCGATGGTGTCGAACTCCTTGGCGACGCCGCCGGCCTTCTCGATCTCGCGCGCGACCAGCTGGCCGAGATCCTTCAGATGCACATGGCCGGGCACGAACTGGGTGAAGGAGTTGACGACCGCGATGATCGGCTTGCCGAAATCCTCGTTGGTCATGCCGGTGGCGCGCCACAGGCCGCGGGCGCCGGCCATGTTGCGGCCATGGGTGGAGGTACGGGAGCGATAGGCGGGCATGGTGGTTTCCTTAGGCGTTCCTCGGGATCAGGCAATGTTGGTCCGCGGGCGGAAAGGGTCCCGACAACCGACGGACGGCAATGATGCGGCGAGGCATACAGCGAAGTGCTTGATGATTCGACCCTAAATTTCGCTGTTCCGGGATGCCCTCCGGGCAGGGCCGGGGCCTCGTGCCGCTCCCGCAGGTTCCGGCCGGCCCCGGTCACGCGTTTGTGGCTACGTCGGGAACAGGAAGGTCGCTTAGATTAGAACGGTCGAGTTTTGTTCGTCCCGGTCTTGTCCCCGAACGTCCCTGCCGCAGCCTCCGCCGCCCGCGCGTCCCATGCCGTCCGTCATCCGCTTCCGCCACCTGCCGACCCTTTCCGCGCTGCTTCTGGCTGCCCCCGGCGCCGCCTCGGCCCATGCCATCATCGTCTCGTCGCAGCCCGCGGCGGGCGGCACCATCGAGACGCAGGCGACAATGATCCGGCTGCGCTTCAACAGCCGCATCGATCACGCCCGCTCGCGGCTGAAGCTGCGCGCGCCCGACGGAGCCGAGCAGGCACTTACTCCGGCAGTCGATGCGCCGGCCGACGAGATCGACGCCGAGGCCAAGGCGCTCAGCCCCGGCGCCTGGCACCTGCAATGGCAGGTGCTCAGCGTCGATGGCCACATCACCCGCGGCGACATTCCTTTCAACGTGCGCTAGCCGTGTCGCTGTTGCTCGACATCTTCGGCTATCTCTCGGTGGTGCTGCGCGGCCTGACCTTGCTGGCACAGTCCTTCACCATCGGCGGCTTGGCATTTCTGCTGTTGCTGCTGCGCCCGCTGCAGGACAGGCTGTCCGCTGACGCGATCGTGGTCGGCAAGCGCGGCCAGCGTTTCCTGCGCCGAAGCGCATTCGGCTGGTTCGCGGTGGTGCTGGCCTCGCTCGCGGTCAACATGGCGGCGCTGATCGGGACGCTCGACCTGTCGCTCGGCGCGGCGGCGAGCGCGGATTTCGCCCGCTCCGGCATGGCCGTTGCCGCCTGCGCGCTCGGCATCGCGGCGCTCGCCCGGACCGGCAGTTGGGCCGCCTGGCGCGTCGTGGCGCTGACTGTGCTGACCATCTCAGCGCTGCTGCTGCAGCTCAACCTGACGCACGCGGCGAGCCGGCTTGAGGTGCGCTGGCCGCTGCTTGCCGCCGACTTCCTGCACATGCTCGGCGCCGGCGTCTGGATCGGCGGCCTGCCGTATTTCCTGATGGCGCTGAACGGCTGCAAGGCGGATGACGATCAGCGCCTGATCGGCCGGCGCTACTCGCTGATGTCGATGGTCTCGGTGGCGGCGATCGTGCTCGGCGGCATCGTGATGGCGATCGCCTATCTCGGCTCGTTCGCGGCGATCTACGGCACCGCTTACGGCGTCATGACCTCGGCCAAGGTCGCGATGCTGCTGATGCTGCTCGCGCTCGGGGCAGCCAACTTCTTCGCCGTCGAGCGGCTGCGCCGTCGTGATCCCATCGCACCGCTCTCGCGCATGAGGCGCTTCGTCGAGGTCGAGCTCGGCATCGGGCTGACGGTGCTGCTCACCGCGGGCTCGCTGACCTCGCTGCCGCCGGGCATCGATCTCAGCCAGGACCGGCTGAGCTGGCAGGAGATCGTCGCGCGCGCCGCGCCGCAATGGCCGCGGCTGACGAGCCCCTCGGTCGACCAGCTCACCATCTCGCAGCTCCAGGCCAGGATCGATGCCGCCGACGCGCAGCGCGTGACCGCGCCGCAGGCCTATGTCCCCGGCGAGGGCGTGATCCTGCCGCGCAGCGCCGCCGACATCGCCTGGTCGGAATACAACCACCATTGGGCGGGCATCTTCGTCGTGCTGATCGGCGTGCTCGCGCTGATCGAGCGCTTCTCCTGGGGCCGCTGGGCCCGGCACTGGCCGCTGTTGTTCCTGGGGATGGCGGCGTTCCTGTTCCTGCGCGCCGACGAGATGGCCTGGCCGCTCGGCCCGATCGGCTTCTGGGCCTCGTTGCGGGATCCCGAAGTGGCGCAGCACCGGCTGTTCGTGGTGCTGATCGTCCTGTTCGGCCTGTTCGAATGGAGGGTGCGGCTGCGTGGGCAGAAGGCGGGGCGGGCGGCGCTGGTGTTTCCGCTGACGGTCGCCGCCGGCGGCGCGCTGCTGCTGACGCATTCGCACGCCATCGCCAACATCAAGGATCAGCTCCTGATCGAGATGAGCCACACGCCGCTGGCGCTGTGCGGCATCACCGCCGGCTGGGCGCGCTGGCTCGAGCTGCGGCTGGACGGCCGCATCAGCCGTGCCGCCGCCTGGGTCTGGCCGGTGGCCTTCGTGCTGGTCGGGCTGATCCTGCTGGATTATCGCGAGGCGTAACGAGCCTCACTCCTTCCGCAGGAACACGTAATCCGCGGAATAGGCGACGCTGCGGAATTGCCCGGCGGTGTCGCAGGTGCCTTCCAGCTTGCCGCCGGCGGTGTTGATCCGCTGCACGGTGGTGACGTCCGACAGCACGCCCTTGCTGCCGCGGTGGGAGACGACGGCGAGCTTCAGCCAGGGGATGTCGTTGTCGGTGGCGCCGATGGCGGTGCCCTGCACGCGGCCGCCGACAATCGAGCCGTCCTGGTGCTCCCAGCTCGGGCCGGCGTAGTGCCGGCCGACGGTCTTGCCGTCCGCCAACAGGGTGGCAATCGGCTCACGGAAGGTCCAGGCGAGCTTGCCGTCCTTGTCGGTCTTGCAGTCGTAGACCTGCGCGCCCTCGGCATGCAGCGTCAGCACGGCCTTTTCGCCGGCCGCGACCAGCGCATCGGGAATCGTGGTCTCTGCGGCGTGGGAGGAGCCGATCTGGGCCCCGAGCAACAGCAGGGCGAGCGATGAGGTCAAGCGCATGATCAGGTTCCTCGACGGCAGGGGAAAACGGAAACGGGCCACGCTGGTGGCGCGGCCCGTTGATAGGTGACGAAACCAGAAGGCGAAAGTGGGGAAACTTACGCCGCCATCGCCTTGGTCAGGTTCTCGGCGATCTTGTCGAGGAAGCCGGTGGTCGACAGCCAGCGCTGGTCGGCGCCGACCAGGAGCGCGAGGTCCTTGGTCATGTAGCCGGACTCGACGGTGTCGACGCAGACCTTCTCCAGGGTGGCGGCGAACTTCGCGAGTTCGGCATTGTTGTCGAGCTTGGCGCGGTGCGACAGGCCGCGGGTCCAGGCGAAGATCGACGCGATCGAGTTGGTCGAGGTCTCCTTGCCCTTCTGGTGCTCGCGGAAATGGCGGGTCACCGTGCCGTGGGCGGCCTCGGCCTCGACGGTCTGGCCATCCGGGGTCATCAGCACCGAGGTCATCAGGCCGAGCGAGCCGTAGCCCTGGGCCACGGTGTCGGACTGCACGTCGCCGTCATAGTTCTTGCAGGCCCAGACATAGCCGCCCGACCACTTCAGCGCCGCGGCGACCATGTCGTCGATCAGGCGGTGCTCATAGGTGATCTTCTTGGCCTCGAACTTGTCCTTGAACTCCTTGTCGTACACCTCCTGGAAGATGTCCTTGAAGCGGCCGTCATAGACCTTCAGGATGGTGTTCTTGGTCGACAGGTAGACCGAATAGTTCTTGGCGAGGCCCATGTTGAGCGAGGCGCGAGCGAAGTCGTAGATCGACTCGTCGAGGTTGTACATCTCCATCGCGACGCCGGCGCCGGGCGCCCTGAACACTTCCTTCTCGATCACGGTGCCGTCGTCGCCGACGAACTTCATCGTCAGCACGCCCTTGCCGGGGAACTTGAAGTCGGTGGCGCGGTACTGGTCGCCATAGGCGTGGCGGCCGATGATGATCGGCTTGGTCCAGCCGGGAACGAGGCGCGGCACGTTCTTGCAGATGATCGGCTCGCGGAACACGACGCCGCCGAGGATGTTGCGGATGGTGCCGTTCGGCGACTTCCACATCTCCTTGAGGCCGAACTCCTTCACGCGCGCCTCGTCCGGGGTGATGGTGGCGCATTTGACGCCGACGCCGACCTTCTTGATGGCGTTGGCGGCATCGATCGTGATCTGGTCGTTGGTCTTGTCGCGGCTCTCCATCCCCAGGTCGAAATACATCAGGTCGATATCAAGGAAGGGGTTGATCAGCTTGTCCTTGATGTACTGCCAGATGATCCGGGTCATCTCGTCGCCGTCGAGCTCGACGACCGGGTTGGTCACCTTGATTTTTGCCATGATCGATGGGGCCTCTTGGGAACAGCGCGCCAGGAGTGGAAAGCGCTTGTGAAATCAAGCGCGTCATAGCACTGCTGCACCGCGGGCGGAAGCGCACCCGGTATGCGCCCGGTGCTGATTTTCGCAGCCCGCTCATGCGGTGGGCAACGGCGGCTGCCGGCCGGCCTGCAGGTTCGAGCAAACCCTAAAATTCTTGGCTAAGCTGATTATTTTGCTTGAGAATTCTCTCCGGTCAGGTCAACGGAGCGGGCAGGGCGCGCCGCGGGCGCTTCAACCGGATTCAGAGGGCGAGGATTGAGCGTGTCGGGCACCGACAAGACCAAGGTGGGATTGGAGATTGCAGGCCCGGTGGTGATCCTGGTCGAGCCGCAGCTCGGTGAGAACATCGGCATGGCGGCGCGCGCCATGGGCAATTTCGCGCTGTCCGAGCTGCGCCTGGTCAATCCGCGCGACGGCTGGCCGAACATCGCCGCCCAGCGGGCGGCCGCCGGGGCCGACCACATCATCGATCATGTCCGGCTGTTCGACACCCTGCCGGAGGCGATCGCCGACCTCGACCTCGTGTTTGCGACCACCGCCCGCGCCCACGACCAAGCCAAGCCGGTGATGGGGCCGGAAGCGGCCGCCCGCGAGATGCAGGGCCAGATCGCCGCTGGCGGCCGGGCTGGCATCCTGTTCGGCCGCGAGCGCGCGGGCCTGACCAACG
Source organism: Bradyrhizobium sp. SZCCHNS3016 (assembly GCF_032484535.1). Lineage (NCBI taxonomy): Bacteria > Pseudomonadati > Pseudomonadota > Alphaproteobacteria > Hyphomicrobiales > Nitrobacteraceae > Bradyrhizobium > Bradyrhizobium sp. SZCCHNS3016. Next base: position 135,415 of record NZ_JAUETE010000005.1, on the reverse strand, counting down.
AGGAGGTCGCCCGCGCCAACCGCATCGTCACCTATCCGGTCAACCCGGGCTTCGCCTCGCTCAACCTCGCCCAGGCGGTGCTGCTGATGGGCTATGAATGGTTCAAGCTGGTGACAGCGGGCTCGCTGCCCTTCGCCATGCCCGAACGCTCAGAGCGCGCCACCCAAGACCAGATGGAAGCGTTCTTCGAGAATCTGGTGCGCGAGCTCGACCGGGTCGAATTCCTGCGGCCCGCCGAGAAGCGCGAGACCATGCTGGTCAACCTGCGCAACATCTTCTTCCGCATGGAGCCGTCGCGGCAGGACATCCACACCCTGCACGGCGTGGTCATGGCGATCGCCGAGGGGCGCAAGGGGCCGGCCAAGGGCGGCGTGCTCGACAGCGAGCAGGCGACGCGTCTGCGCGCCCTGATCGCCGAGCAGGGCACGGTGGCGAACCTGCCGGATTCGCGCGGCTCGCTGCGCGGGCTGGCGCGGCTGCTCCGCCGCAACCCGACCGACGCCGAGCGCGCGCTGTGGCACGCGCTGTCGCGCGACCGCCGCTTCGCCGGCCAGTTCAAGCGCCAGACCCCGGTCGGCCGCCACATCCCCGACTTCGTCTCCTTCATCCACCGCCTGGCGATCGAGCTGGTGGGTCCCGACGAGAGCGAGGGCGTCGTCGCCGACCGCAGCGCACGGCGGGCGTGGCTGGAAAGCCGCGACTACCGCGTCACCGAAGTGAAGGCGGCGGATGTCGAAGGGAATCTCGAGGCCGAGCTGGTGCGGCTGCAGGCGCTCATCGCCGAGGCGAAGTAGCTGACGGTCGCATTGCCGGCTGCATGGCGCCGACTGCCAGCTACCCGCGTGAGCGCAATCGCCGATTGAGCCGTCGCGTGGCTCACACCGCCGTAGCAGTTGATCCAAACATCCAGGGCAGGCCGAGTCTGCGATCCCGTTTACACCGGCTGAAGGATGATTTGCGATCGCAATTCCAGATTGTGGTTTGCCCGATCGGTTTTGGTTAGATCGCAGCACAAAGAGCAAGACCAAGGGGGCATTCATGACTACGCGACGATGGCGCTCGTTTCTGTGTTGTGCGTTGATCATCGGTTCGATCTTCGGCTTGTCGGCAAGCGCCCACGCAGCCGGCGCGAAGCGGTGCACGACCGCGGTCGATCTCGGCGCCGATGAGCGCATTGCCGGTTGCACCATGGTGATCGAGCACGGCAAGCCGGCGACGCCGCAGGTGATCGAGGCCCGTTTCGCGCGCGCCGGAGCCTATTTCCGCAAGGGAGACGTCGAGCATGCGATCGACGACTACAAGATCGTCATCGAGCAGTCCTCGGCCGGTCTTCTTGCCGCATTCGATCGCGCCGCTCCTGATCTGCGCGAGAGCGAGCCGCAGCCGGGGTCGGGTTTCGGGCGGGCGTTCGGGCGCAACGGCTACCGGGCGCAAGCCTATCGCGCGCTGGGGATCGCAAGCTTCCAGGCGGGTCTTCTGGAGCAGTCGCACGACGATTTCAGATGGCTCAGCGAGATCGATCCCCACAATGCCGATGCGGCCCTGTGGCTGGATCTGGCCCGCCGCCGCGCCGGCCTGCCGAGCGAGCTCGCCGACCACGCGAAGCGGCTCGACATGGGCAAATGGCCGGCCCCGATCGTCCGTCTCTTCCTCGGGCAGGAGACGACAGAGGCTGTGCTTGCGGCGGCCGACCGTGGTGCTCCCGCCACGCGCAGGGCACGGCGTTGCGAGGCGAGCTTCTTCGCCGGCGAGCTGATGCTCGACCAGAGTCGTGAGCGTGATGCCATGCAATTGATCGACCGCGCTCTCGCCGAGTGCCCGTGGACATCGCGCGAACGCTCGGTCGCCGAGGCTGAGGCGCGCGCGCTCCGCGTCATGCCGTAGGCGTCCTGCGTCGCTCGCGCGGGAAGAACGGATCGGCGCGGCGATCGCGCCGCGACCGGATCCCCGGCCGCATGCTTAACGCCCACGCGCGCATTTGAGTGAAAATGCCCGGTCAAATCCGCACGGCGCGGGTTACGGAACGCTCGGGTTCGAACGCTATGATCCGCGCATTGCCCTTTCATCGTTGCAACTGTGCGGCCTTTCATCATGAACGAAACCAGATCGGTGTTGCGGGACCTCGAGGATGCGATTGCGCGGGGGACCGCCGACAGCCGCGAGCGCGCGCTGTGGCATGCGACCGACCTGCTGATCGCGGGGCGCTACTGCGAGGAGGAGATCGCCACCTTCGGCGAGGTGATCGGCCGGCTCGCCGACGAGATCGAGATCGAAGCGCGCGCCAAGCTTGCGGATCGCCTCGCCAGGATCGAATATTCGCCGGCCAGCGTCATCCGCAAGCTGGCCTTCGACGACGAGATCTGGGTCGCCGGTCCAGTGCTGCGCGAGTCCGAGCGGCTCGATGACGCCACGCTGGTCGAGAACGCCAGCACCAAGAGCCAGGACCATCTGCTCGCGATCGCCGAACGCCGAACGCTGAGCCCGGCGGTGACCGACGTGCTGGCCACGCGCGGCAACCGTGACGTCGCCACGGCGGTGGCGCGCAATCAGGGCGCCCAGTTCTCCGGTGCCGGTTTCCTGCACATGGTCCAGCGAGCAGAGAACGACTCGATCCTCGCCGAGCATCTCGGCCGGCGGCTCGACATCCCGCGCCACCTGTTCCAGCAACTGATCGCCAAGGCCTCGGACGATGTCGGCAAGCGGCTGGCCGGGGAGCGGCCGGAGCTGCTTGGCGAGATCAGTAGCTCGGTCGCCAACATCGCCGGCGACCTGCAGTCGAAGTTCGGCCCCGGCTCGCGCAACTACTTCGTCGCCAAGCGCACCGTGACGATCCAGCACCGCCTCGGCAATCTGCACGAGAGCACCATTGCCAGCTATGCGACGGCACACAAGGTCGAGGAGGTGACGATCGGCCTCGCGCTGCTGTCGGGACTGCCGGTCGACGTCGTCGAGCGCGCCTTGTTCGACCGTAACCGTGAGATGCTGCTGATGCTCGCCAAGGCGCTTGGCTTTACCTGGGATACGATGATGGCGCTCGCCTTTCTCGGCGCCCGCGAACATCGCATCACGGCCGGCGAGCTGCAGGAGCTGGAGCGCAACTATGCCAAGCTCCAGTCGCAGACGTCGCGCAGCGTGCTCGAATTCTATCAGTCCCGCAAGAATCCAGGCAAAGGCGGCAAGGCGTCCGCGCCGCGCGCCGCGGCGTATTGAACCTGCAGCGACGGACGGAGGTGATCGCGGATGAGCGGCATGGGATTTCCTCTTCGCGGAGAGCAACGGCTCGGCCATCGCGAGGCGCCTGCGGACGGCGCGGCAGTCGATGCGGCCTGGCATGTGCTCGAAGCGGCCAACGAGCTCGGCGACGAGGCTGCGGTCGCCGCCTGCCGCCGCGTGATCGATTCGAGCCTGAACGGCGCAGTCGCGGATCAGGCCGACGTGAAGCTTGTGACAGACTACTTCCGTTAGTTCGATTGATGGCTTTGCACGGGCGCTCCGCGGCGTCACGAGTTGACGGCTCCGTCCTCCCCGTCCATTCCGCCGTCATTCCGGAGCAATCGTCAACGCGCTTGCGCGTTCGCGATTGAACCCGGAATCTCGAGATTGTGAGGAATGGACGCAAGACAAGGTCGAGATTCCGGGTTCAAGGCCTGCGGCCTTGCCCCGGAATGACGGTGGGTGGGACTCAGGGCGAGCAGGCCGCTTCACACAGCGGCGAGCTGCGTGTCCGCCTTGCCGACGCGCTTTCCCGTCTTGTGCTTCGCCGGCTCGATCAGCGCCTTCGCGGCCAGCCCGGCCGTGTCCGCGACTTCAGGATTGCGTGACACCATCGCCGCCACGATCGCGCCGTCGATCAGCAGTGCGAGCTGATGCGAGAAGCTCTCCGGCTCGGCAGCGCCCATCTCACGGGCGAGCTTCTCGATATGCGCCAGCACCACTTTCTTGTGGCGCATCGCAATGGTGCGAAACTGCTTCTGGTCCTTGTCGTGCTCGCCGACCGCATTGATGAAGGGACAGCCGTAGAAGCGCTCCTCGCCGAACCAGCTCTTCAGCGCCGGAAAGATGCGTGCCAGCTTGGTCTCGGCGTCACCGCCGCCGCTCTCCATTTCCGCGATGAACCATTCGCGCCACTGCTTGCCTTCGCTTTCGAGCACGGCGGTAACGAGCGCGGTCTTCGATCCGAACAGCTTGTAGAGCGTGGTCTTCGCGGTGCCCGCCTCGCTGATGATCGCATCGATGCCGGTGGCATTGATGCCGTTCTTGCAGAACAGCCGCGTGGCGGCGCCGAGCAGACGGCCACGCGCGGATTCGTCATCGCTGGCCGCGATCGTCCTTGCGATCGCCTGCTTCTTGCCGGTTTGTTTGCCCGCAGCTGACTTGCCCATGTGTACGAGCTTAATCGCTGTGCGCGTGAGTCAGCAAGGCTGCTGATGCGGTCGAGGCAGCGTTGCGCTCAATTTGATCGCTGGAGGCGGCATTCTGCATCGCGCTTGGGCAGCGGCTGGGTCGTGGCGGGGCGCCGCTCGCCGCCCTGATCGCGTAAGCCGCGAGGATCATTCCGGCTTTTGATTTTCGGCCTCTCTGGCACGCTTCGTGCAGGATACAGACCGTTCGGTATCCTCATCCCAGGGAGAGAAATGAGATGACCGCTGTGGTTCAGAAGACGGTGCTGACGGGCTGCCTCGCACCCATCGACAAGAACGGGCTTGAACAGCTCATCGTCAACGGCAAGGCCAACCCCAAGGTCATCAAGACCCTGAAGTGCAAGACCGTGGCGGAAGGCAGGTTCCGCCACGCCAACTACATCCGCAACCTCGCGCCCTACATCGTCGACGAGCCGCCGGGCCTGCTCGGTGACGACACCGCGCCCAATCCGTCGGAGGCCTCGCTGGCCGCGCTCGGCTCCTGCCTCGCCGTCGGTCTGCACGCCAATGCCGTGCATCGGGGCTGGATCGTCAACAAGCTGGAGCTGGAGCTCGAGGGCGATCTCAACATCACCGCGGTCTGGGGCACCGGCGACATCAGCGAGAAGCCGGTCGGCTTCACCGACGTTCGCGTCAAGGTCGACATGGAGTGCGAAGGCATTTCCAAGGAGGAGGTCCAGGCCCTGGTCGACCACGTGAAGAAGTGGTCGCCCGTCGCCAACACCTTCACGCGTCCCGTCAATCTCGAGGTCGGCGTCTGAGCCTGGCTCGAGGCCATGTGGAGCGGAGGACGTCATGGGTTCACTCGGACAGCATCTGGCGATCGACAGTGCGGGCGTGATGCCCGTGCCGTCGACTGTGGAGCAGGTCGCGGCGATCGCGCGCAACGAGCTTGCGCCGCTGGCCAGCGGAATCGACGCCGGAACGGTGTATCCGGCTGACGTTCTCCGCCGCTTCGGCGAGGTCGGTGCGTGGAGCAGCCACGTGCCTGAGAGCGGCAAGGCCGGTCTCAACTGCACCATCGACTCGATCTCGGCGATCGGCGAGGTCTGCGGCGCTTCAGCCTTCATGGCGTGGTGCCAGAACACGCTGGTCTGGTACATCGCCAATTCGGACAACAAGGCGCTCAAGAAGCGTCTGCTCGACGATGCCGCGAGCGGCAGGCTGCTCGGCGGCACCGGCCTTTCCAACCCGATGAAGAGCTTCTTCGGCATCGAGAAGCTCAAGCTGAAGGGCCGGAAAGTGGAGGGCGGCTACGTCGTGCGCGGCGTGCTGCCCTGGGTCTCCAATCTCGGGCCGGACCACATGTTCGGCACGATCTTCGAGCGCGAGGATGCGCCCGGCGAGATCGTGATGTTCATCGTCGACTGTTCGGACCCGGCGGTGACGCTGCAGCCGTGCCAGCAGTTCCTCGCGATGGACGGCACCGGGACCTACGGCATCCAGCTTCGCGACCTGTTCGTGCCGGATGAATTGATCCTCGCCGATCCCGCAGGACCCTTCGTCAAGAAGATCCGTGCCGGCTTCATCCTGCTGCAGGCCGGCATGGCGCTCGGCCTGATCAAGGACTGCATCAAGATCATGCAGGAGGTCGAGGCGCCGCTCGGCCATGTCAACCGCTATCTGCCGCAACAGCCGGTCGACTTCAGCGCGCTCGCCGCCGAGCTCGCGAGGGAGACTGCTGAGCTCGCCAGCGATCCGTTCAACACCGACGAAACCTACTGGCGCAAGGTCGTCGCGCTGCGCCTGCGTGCCGGCGAGGCCAGCGTCGCTGCGGCTCATGCCGCGATGCTCCATTGCGGAGCGCGCGGCTACATCAAGGGCAATCGCGCCGAACGTCGCCTGCGCGAGGCCTATTTCGTCGCGATCGTGACTCCCGCGACCAAGCAGCTCCGCAAGATGCTCGCCGACGGCTGACGCCGGCGAGAACGGCAAAACCAACAGATCCAACCAGGAGAGGCCTGCCATGACGGACGTTTTGATACCTGCCGGCGAACTCGCTGAATTCATCAAGACCGAGCCGTGTGTCGTGATCGACACCCGCAATCCCGATGCCTACGCTGCGGGACATCTTCCCGGCGCCGTCAACGTCCACGAGATCTTCACCTACCTCGCAACGTCGACGCCGGAAGGCATCGAGGAGCTGAAGACGAAATTCGCCGACGCGTTCGGCGCAGCCGGCCTGTCGGGTACGGAAACCGCCGTGGTCTACGAGCAGTCGATGAACTCCGGCTTCGGCCAGTCGTGCCGCGGCTACTTCCTGCTGACGATGCTCGGCTATCCCAAGGTGAAGGTGCTGCATGGCGGCTACGATGCCTGGGTCGCGGCTGGCATGCTGGTGACGACCGACGTGCCGTCGCCGGCCAAGGCCTCGTTCGCGATCGTGCCGGAGGCGGGCAGCATCCTGATCGACGCCAAGGCCATGCTGGCGGCGGTCGGCAATCCCGCCATCGCCATTCTCGATGTCCGCGATGTCGACGAGTGGATCGGCGATTCCTCCTCGCCCTACGGCAAGGATTTCTGCCCGCGCAAGGGGCGCATCCCCGGCGCCGTCTGGCTCGAATGGTACCGCATGATGAAGCCGACCGCCGAAGGTCCGCGCTTCAAGTCGAAGGACGAGATCCTCGCCGAATGCGCCACCGTCGGCATCACCACCGAGACGCCGGTCTATCTCTATTGCTTCAAGGGTGCGCGTGCGTCGAACACCTTCCTGGCGCTGAAGAACGCCGGCGTGAAGGATGTGCGGATGTACTTCGGCTCGTGGAACGAGTGGTCGCGCGACCCGTCGCTGCCGATCGAGGAAGGTCTGCCGATGCCGGCGATGACCAGCAAGGCGGCATAGAAGCTGCATGTTATGCACGTCCGGCCGCTGAAAAATGCGGCCGGATGAGCAGTTCGAAGGCGCAGTCAGCGCAGGTGTGACAAAGGGGCGCAGCACATGTCGATTTTCGATGATCCGTTCGATGCCGAGGCCAGCGTGAATGCCGGTTGTATCTGCGGCCAGCATCGCAGTCCGGCCGAACACGAGCACGCCGTGCGGACGCTGCGCTGTGAGCCCGTGGCGGACTCCACCGAGAAGCGTTACGAGAACGTGGTCGCGTCAGCCGTGCTGCGTGCGGTGTTTCCGGAAGCAGCCACCCGTCGCGCGTTCCTGAAGTCGGTGGGCGCCGCCACCGCGCTCGCCGCGGTCTCACAATTCTTTCCGCTGAAGACGGCGACCGAGGCCTTTGCCGAAGCGGGAGCGCCCGAGAAGAAGGATCTCAAGGTCGGCTTCATCCCGATCACCTGCGCGACGCCGATCATCATGGCCGCGCCGCTCGGCTTTTATTCCAAGGCCGGCCTGAACGTCGAGGTCGTGAAGACGGCCGGCTGGGCCGTCATCCGCGACAAGACCATCAACAAGGAATACGACGCCTCGCACATGCTGGCACCGATGCCGATCGCGATCTCACTCGGACTCGGCGCGCAGCCGATCCCGTTTACCGTGCCCGCGATCGAGAACATCAACGGGCAGGGCATCGTGCTTGCGATGAAGCACAAGGACAAACGCGACCCGAAGGACTGGAAGGGCATGAAGTTCGCCATTCCGTTCGACTATTCGATGCACAATTATCTCTTGCGCTATTATCTCGCCGAGCACGGCCTCGATCCCGACACCGACGTGCAACTGCGCTCGGTGCCGCCGCCGGAGATGGTCGCGAACCTGCGCGCCGACAACATCGACGGCTTCCTCGCGCCGGACAACATCTGCCAGCGTGCGATCTTTGACGGCGTCGGCTTCCTGCATATTCTCTCGAAGGAGATCTGGGACGGTCACCCCTGCTGCAGCTTCGCGGCGAGCCGCGAGTTCATCACGGCCGCGCCGAACAGCTTCGCCGCGCTGACCCGCGCCATCGTCGATGCCACCGCCTATGCGTCGAAGGCCGAGAACCGCAAGCAGATCGCCGAGGCGATCGCGCCGGCCAACTACATCAATGCGCCGGTGACGGTGCTGGAGCAGGTGCTGACCGGCACCTATGCCGACGGCCTCGGCGGGGTGAAGACCGATCCGAAGCGCGTCGATTTCGATCCGTTCCCGTGGCAGTCCTTTGCGGTGTGGATGCTGACCCAGATGAAGCGCTGGGGCCAGATCAAGGGCGATGTCGACTACAAGGCGGTCGCCGAGCAGATCTATCTCGCCACCGACACCCGTAAGGTCATGACCGACATGGGCCTGACGCCGCCAAAGGACTCCTACAAATCGTTCTCGGTGATGGGCAAGCCGTTCGACCCGACCAAGCCGGACGACTACGTCGCCAGCTTCAAGATCAAGAAGGCGTCGTGATGGGGGCGACGAGGGCGACGCTGCCGACCACACCCATGGTGATGAACACGCCGCCAACCACACTACCGGTGTCGTCCCCGCGAACGCGGGGACCCATACGCCGTGACCTGTCTTGGGGCAGGGGCGGTAGCGACAATCGTTTCCACCAACTGCCGACGGTGGTTATGGGGCCCTGCGTTCGCAGGGACGACAGCGTGGGTGGAGCGACGTCATGACCGCCTCACTCCGCCTGCGCGCCGCCGTCGTCTCGATCGTCTTGTTGGCCGTCTTCCTCGGCGCCTGGCATATCGCCACCCGCAGCACGGGCACGGCCGCCAACATGAGCCCCGAATACGCCAAGCTGATGGGCATGACGGCCACCCAGGGCAAGTCGGCGATGCCCGGACCGCTCGATGTCGGCGCCAAGCTGTGGGAGCATCTGCGGCGGCCGTTCTACGACAATGGTCCGAACGACAAGGGGCTCGGCATCCAGCTCGCCTTCTCGCTCGGGCGGGTCATGCTCGGCTACCTGATCGCGGTCGCGGTCGCGATCCCGCTCGGCTTCCTGATCGGCATGTCGCCCTTGATGAGCAAGGCGCTCGATCCGTTCATCCAGATTCTCAAGCCGATCTCGCCGCTCGCCTGGATGCCGCTGGCGCTCTACACCATCAAGGATTCCAGCCTGTCGGCGATCTTCGTGATCTTCATCTGTTCCGTCTGGCCGATGCTGATCAACACCGCCTTCGGCGTCGCCAGCGTGCGCAAGGAATGGATCAACGTCGCCCGCACGCTCGAGGTCGGGAATTTCCGCCGCGCCTTCACGGTCATCCTGCCGGCTGCGGCGCCGACGATCCTCACCGGCATGCGGATCTCGATCGGCATCGCCTGGCTCGTCATCGTCGCCGCCGAGATGCTCGTCGGGGGCACCGGCATCGGCTACTTCGTCTGGAACGAGTGGAACAACCTCTCGATCACCAACGTGATCATCGCGATCCTGCTGATCGGCCTTGTCGGCATGGTGCTGGATCAGATGCTGGCCCGCGTCTCGCGACTCGTGACGTTTCCGGAGTAGGGCATGATCAGGCGAACTGCTGCAAGGTGCGCAACTCCGTTCCCCTCCCCCTTGCGGGGAGGGGTTAGGGGTGGGGGTGCCCCACGCGCGAGTCTTCGTGGGGGGCCCCCCTCCCAGACCCTCCCCCACAAGGGGGGAGGGAACGGAAAGACCTTCCTATGACCGACAAGTTCATCTCCATCGAAGGGATCGCCAAGCGCTATGATGGGGCGCGCTCGACGACGATCTTCGAGAACCTGTGGCTCACGATGGCGCGCGGCGAGTTCGTCTGCGTGATCGGCCATTCCGGCTGCGGCAAGACCACGGTGCTGAATGTTCTTGCCGGCCTCGACGTGCCGAGCGAGGGCGCCGTCATCGTCGACGGCCAGGCGATCGAGGGGCCGAGCCTCGACCGCGCCGTCATCTTCCAGAGCCACGCGTTGCTGCCATGGCGGACGGTGCTCGGCAACGTCGCCTATGCGGTCTCGTCGAAGTGGCGCAAATGGGACCGCGCCAAGGTCAAGGCGCATGCGCTGAAATATATCGAGCTCGTCGGCCTCGCCGGCTCGGAGCACAAGCGGCCGTCGGAGCTGTCCGGCGGCATGAAGCAGCGCGTCGGCATTGCCCGCGCGCTGTCGATTACGCCGAAGATCATGCTGATGGACGAGCCGTTCTCAGCGCTCGATGCGCTGACGCGCGGCACGCTGCAGGACGAGGTCCGTCGCATCTGCGTCGAGACCGGCCAGACCGTGTTCATGATCACCCACGATGTCGATGAGGCGATCTATCTCGCCGACAAGATCGTGCTGATGACCAACGGGCCGGGCGCGGTGCTGGCGGAGATCGTCGAGAACCCGCTGCCGAAGGACCGGCTGCGCGGCGACCTGCACCGCCATCCGCTGTACTACGCGCTGCGCAACCACATCATCGACTTCCTGGTCAGCCGCAGCAAGACCTTCACCGCCGAGACGCCCGATTACGACCCGCGCAAGGTGCCGGTGGTGAAGATCGGGCGCAGCGAGCCGACGATCGTCGCGTCCAACCCGGTCGAGAACGACGCGCCGCAGGCGATCGCCCGCTGACGCCCAGCCGGAAGAAACCCATCAACGAAGACTCTCAAGGGAGACCAAGCATGAAGCGATCCGACCTCACCGAGAAGCTGCTCGATATCAAGCGCGAGAAGGGCTGGAGCTGGAAGTACATCTGCGAGACGATCGGCGGCTATTCCGAGGTGCTGATCGTCGGCGCCATCCTCGGCCAGATGAAGCTGACCAAGCCGCAGGCCGCCAATGCGGGCGAGCTGTTCGGCCTGTCGAAGCCCGAGATCGCGATGCTGAACGAGACGCCGATGCGCGGCGAGGGCGTGCAGATGCCGCCGACCGATCCGCTCATCTATCGCTTCTACGAGCTCGTGATGATCAACGGCCCGGCCTGGAAGGAGCTGATCCAGGAGGAATTCGGCGACGGCATCATGTCGGCGATCGATTTCGACATGGTGATGGAGCGCCTGCCCAATGCCAAGGGCGACCGCGTCAAGATCACGATGTCGGGCAAGTTCCTGCCGTACAAATATTACGGCGCCAGCGGCAACGTGCCAGAATATGGATTTAAAGAGGAATAGCGAGTAGCGAATTGCGAGTAGCGAATAGGGGCAGGAGATCCCTATTCGCCACTCCCTATTCGCTATTCGCCTCTTACTGTCCCGCCTTGACCTGGGCGACGGCGGTCGACAGCAGCTCGCTCATCTTCGCGCGCACGTCCGCCTCGGTGACGGCCGCGCCCTTGGCGGTGAGGTCGCCCAGCACCTTGCGCAGCACGTCGGCATCGCCCGCTTCCTCGAAATCGGCCGCGACGACCTCCTTGGCGTAGGCGTCGGCGTCAGCGCCGGACTTGCCGAGCTTTTCGGCTGCCCACAGGCCGAGCAGCTTGTTGCGGCGGGCTTCTGCCTTGAACTTCAATTCCTCGTCATGGGCGAATTGCTTCTCGAAGGCGTCCTCGCGCTTGTCGAACGTGGTCATGGTCGGAACTTCCAGTGTTGCCGAAGAGGGTTAACCGCGCAGGCGGTTGCGGGGCGGTGGCCGCACGCCTAAATAATTGGAACATCTTGCCAATACAACGGGTACGAGGCCGCAGGGAAGGGCGGTAAAACTCCGCTCCCGAGGCCCGGATCGATTGTGCTCGGGACACCAATGAGATAGGTTTCCCACAGGCCCGGTTCTTGTTCTGTTTCCGTCCGTCCGGGCCCTCGCGGCAGCTCCGTCGTGGTCCTGTCCAAAGTCATCCGGAGCCCACCATTTCATGGATTTCAACAAAACACGGTACATCCCAATGAGCCGTCGGCGTCGCATTTATGAAGGCAAGGCCAAGGTCCTGTATGAAGGCCCCGAGCCGGGCACCCTGATCCAGCACTTCAAGGACGACGCCACCGCCTTCAATGCCAAGAAGCACCAGGTGATCGAAGGCAAGGGCGTCCTCAACAACCGCATCTCGGAGTACCTGTTTCAGCACCTCAACGACATCGGGGTACCGACTCACTTCATCCGCCGGCTCAACATGCGCGAGCAGTTGATTCGCGAGGTCGAGATCGTGCCGCTCGAGGTCGTCGTTCGAAATGTGGCGGCGGGCTCGCTGTCGCAGCGCCTCGGCATCGAGGAAGGCACCCAGCTGCCGCGTTCGATCATCGAATTCTATTACAAGAACGATCAGCTCAACGACCCCATGGTGTCGGAGGAGCACATCACCGCGTTCGGCTGGGCGACCCCCCAGGAGATCGATGACATCATGGCGCTCGCCATCCGCGTCAACGACTTCCTGACCGGGCTCTTCCTCGGCATCGGCATCCGCCTCGTCGACTTCAAGATGGAGTGCGGCCGGCTGTTCGAGAACGAGATGATGCGGATCATCGTCGCCGACGAGATTTCCCCCGATTCCTGCCGGCTGTGGGACATCAAGTCGAACGAGAAGCTCGACAAGGACCGCTTCCGCCGCGATCTTGGCGGCCTTCTGGAGGCCTATACCGAGGTCGCCAAGCGGCTCGGCATCCTGATGGAGAACGAGCGTCCGGTGGGCTCCGGTCCGGTTCTCGTCAAGAGCTAAAAGGGAACAAGACGTGAAAGCGCGTGTCACGGTGACGCTGAAATCCGGCATCCTCGATCCGCAGGGCAAGGCGATCGAGGGCGCCCTCAAATCGCTCGGCGTCGACGGCGTCGCGAGCGTGCGCCAGGGCAAGGTGTTCGACATCGAGCTCGAAGGCGCCGACAAGGCCAAGGCGGAGGCCGCCCTGAAGGCGGCCGCCGACAAGCTGCTCGCCAACACGGTGATCGAGAATTACCGGGTGGAGCTGCTGGGATAGGGCAATGGTCGTGACCGAGCGCGAGATCTACGAGCGACTGCTGGAGATCTCGCGTGATCTGGTCCTTGTCGAACATTCGGTCGATGAGCTCCTTGCCGGCGTGCGAGCGTTGAATTTGGAGCTCTCGTCAGACTCAAACACTCTCGCGTGGCCGCGAGGGAGCGATCCTCGAGCAAGCACGTAAGATCATGAAATCCGCCGTTCTCGTCTTCCCCGGCATCAACCGCGAGCGCGACATGGCGCGCGCGCTGCGCATGATCTCCGGCCATGAGCCGGCGATGGTGTGGCACGCCGAAACGGCGCTGCCGAAGGGCACCGATCTCGTCGTCGTCCCCGGCGGCTTCTCCTATGGCGACTATCTGCGCTGTGGCGCGATCGCGGCCAGGGCACCCGTGATGGATGCGGTGCGCGACCACGCCGCCAAAGGCGGTCTCGTCCTCGGCGTCTGCAACGGCTTCCAGATCCTGTGCGAATCCGGCCTGCTGCCGGGCGTGCTGATGCGCAACGACAAGCTGAAGTTCATCTGCAAGGACGTGCATCTGCGGGTCGAGCGCTCCGACTCGCCGTTCACGCGCGGCTACAATGCCGGCCAGGTGATCCGCGTGCCGGTCGCCCATGGCGAGGGCAACTATGCAGCCGACGAGGAGACCCTGAAGCGCCTCAATGGCGATGGCCGCGTGCTCTATCGCTACTGCTCGGCCGATGGCGAGGTCGGCGACATCAGCAACATCAACGGTGCTGCGCATTCCATCGCCGGCATCGTCAACGAGAACGGGAATGTGCTCGGCATGATGCCGCATCCCGAGAATCACGTCGAGGACATCATGGGCTGCACCGACGGTCGCGGCCTGTTTGCCGGCCTCGTCGCCCATCTCGATCGCGCGGCCTGAAGGCCGTTCATCGAAATCGTTCCGTAGCTTTTTTCTCGCGCCGCCCGGCAACACCGGGCGGCTGTTTGCGTTGTCCGCCCGATTCCATGGGGCATGAACCAAGGAGGTTCTTATATGACGACGAAACATTGGCTGGGAACTGCCGCCATCATTCTCGCGATCGGCGCGGGTGCGAATGCCGCGTCAGCGCAATCGGAAATGAAGCACGAGGGTGGCCCGGCCGCGGCCTCGCCGCGCGAGGCGGCCCGTCCGGGCGCGGAGTCGAAGGGCGGCGGCGCTGCCGCGGCGGAACGCGCCGGGTCCGATGCGAAGCAGAGCGCGCAGGATCTGCGGCGCAGCGAGCCCTCGTCCTCGAGCGGGCGCGAGCAGGCGCAGGAGCGAGCCTCGGAGCGCTCGGCGCATGAGACCAAGCAGGGCGCTGACAGCAAGGCGGAGCGCGGGCCGGCCTCGGCGCAGCGCGACCACGATGCCAAGGACAGCGCCGAGACCAAGTCCCAGGCTGACAGCAAGCAGTCTGACAGCAAGGGCAAGGCCGAGTCGAAGCAACAGCAGGGACGCGCCGACGAACCGCGCAACGGCGAGGATCGCGCGGCCGAGAGCAAGTCGGGTGCAACCGACCGCGAGGCCGATCGCAGCGGCAGCGACAAGAGCCGGCAGAGCCAGGACGAGCGCAAGGCCGGCACGTCGGACCAGGCGGCCGACAAGCAGACCGACCGCAGCAGGCAGGCCAATCAGCCGGGCGCAACGGACAGCAAGAGCACGACCGCGCAGCAGAACCAGCAGACCGGTCCGGCCGGCGCCACCGCGGGCAAGCCGGATGCGACCGGGCAGGCCAGCAACCAGAGCCAGACCAACAGCACCCGCTCCAGTACGCAGGTTTCGGTCAACGAGCAGCAGAAGACCCGCGTGGTCGACCAGCTCAAGCGTGATCACGACTTCGACCGTGCCCGCACCGATATCGACATCCGCATCAATGTCGGCGAGCGCCTGCCGGAGCGCGTGCGGCCGCGTCCGCTGCCGTCGGAGATCGTCACCATCGTTCCGCAATATCGCGGCTACGAGTACACGGTCGTGCATGACGAGATCGCCATCATCGATCCGCGCAGCCGCGAGATCGTCGACGTGATCCCGCAAAACGGCGTGCGCGCCGAACGCGGCTATGATCGCGGCGGCTATGGCGTGAGCTCGACCCGCATCGTGCTGTCGGACGATCAGCGCCAGATCCTGCGCCGCGCCACGACCGAGACCGGCACGGTGGGTTCGACGACGTCGTCGTCATCCTCGTCCGGGTCGAGCTGCCTGAGCCTGCGCCGCGTCCCTGATGAACTCGCCCGCAGCAATCCGGAGCTCGCCAACTTCCAGTATCTGGCGATCGGCGATCAGGTCATTCTGATCGATCCGCGCGACCAGAAGGTGGTGCAGGTGATCGATCAGCAGCAATAAACTCTGCGATCGTTCGGGGGTCGAGGGCGGGAGCGCGATGCGCTTCCGCCCTTTTTGCGTGGCGCCGGCGGCCGTCCGGAGATTGAACATGATCGCGATCCGCCGGTTGAACCGGCCGTTGCCCGGATGCGTCAAACCGGCAGCGTCACTTCGGCCTGCGCTGCCGTGGGATTGTCGCCCGCGGCAGGCCACGCTATCAACGTCGGCGTGTAAAGTTCCGGCGCAAGTTGGGGGTCTGCCGTGCCAATCGCACTCGTCGTTCTGCTGCTCGACATCTCGCTGATCTATCACGCCTCGCGCACGGGACGCCTGCAGCCATGGGCCTTCATCATCCTGATGGTGCCGATGATCGGCGCGCTCGCCTACATCGTCGTCGAGCTGGTGCCCGAATGGCTCGGCAGCCACGACGTCCAGAAGGCGCGCAAGCGCGTCGCCAACAAGCTCGACCCGGAGAAGTACTACCGCGAGTTGTCCGATCGTGTCGCGATCACGGACACGATCGCCAACCGCGCGGCGCTGGCCGAGGAATGCGTCGCCGTCGGTCGCTATGACGAGGCCGAGCAGCATTACGATCATATCCTGAGCCTGCCGATGGGCCACGAGCCGCTGTTCGCGCTCGGCAAGGCCAAGGCGCAGTTCGCGCGCCGCCGCCCCACGGATGCGCTGGCGACGCTCGACGAGCTGCAGAAGGCCTGGCCGGACTACAATTCGGCCGAGGCGCATCTGCTCTATGCGCGGGCTTTGCAGGAAGCCGGCCGCACCGACGAGGCAATCGAGGAGTACCAGGCGCTGCTGGACTATGCGCCGGGCAGCGAGGCGAAGGTCCGCTACGGCACGCTGCTCAAGCTGGTCGGCCGGATCGATGAGGCCAAGGTCGTGTTCACCGAGCTGCTGATCCAGATGAAGCGCGCGCCACGACATGTGCGCAAGGCGCAGGCCGAGTGGATCGCCCTCGCCGAGAAGCAGCTCGCGGGGTGACGCCGGAAGCCCGGGTGAGCACAGCGATATCCGGGTTCACGGACAGCGCGCGTGAGACCCCGGATATCGTTGCGCTCATCCGGGCTACGACATCATCCGCTACGGCGAGTTCGCCGCCTCCGGCGTCCGCCGCTTGACCCGCTTGATGGTCCCAGAGAACGAGAACAGCGGCCTCGGGCCGGAATGCAGCATGCCGCGCAGGAAGATCAGCGAGGCGCCGGCGCGGGTGACCTCGCCGGTGGCCTCGATCAACTCACCCTCGCGCGCCGCGTCGAGGAATTCGCTCGAGAACGAGACCGTGACACCCGGGCCCTGCATGATCGGCGCGGCGAAGGCGAACAGGCAGTAGTCGGCGAAGGTCATCAGGCAGCCGCCATGGACGTTGCCGCCGCCGTTGAGGTGCTTCTTCTCGACCCGGAAGGCGCAGCGGATCGAGCCATCGTCCTCCATCCGGTGCCAGAATGGCCCGGTGTGGGATTCGTAGCTGTCGCGCATCCAGGTCCGCCAACCGGCGAATTCGCCGTCGGTCGCGATGTGGATGCCAGGACGGTTCTCGAAGGCGGAACGGGACAGGTCGTGCACGTGTCAGGGCCTTTAACTGTTGATTTACCGTCTTAAATCCGATTGGTCGCCAATCTGCAAATATCCCTTCTGGCGGTCCGGGCCAAAGCTCTGGACAGGGCGGAATAGGGCCGTAAAAGGCCTTTTCCCGCCCTGGCGATCTTTCTATGAAGCAGGCTTCAAGGGACCAGCGGCCCACGGGCAAAGGCATTTCTCCATGCGCAATGAACCGCAGATCACCCCCGAGCTCGTCGCCGCCCACGGGCTGAAGCCCGATGAATATGAGCGCATCCTGAAGCTGATCGGGCGGGTGCCGACCTTTACCGAGCTCGGCATCTTCTCGGCGATGTGGAACGAGCATTGCTCATACAAGTCGTCCCGCATCCATCTGCGGGGACTGCCGACCAAGGCGCCCTGGGTGATACAGGGCCCCGGCGAGAACGCCGGCGTGATCGACATCGGCGACGGCCAGGCGGTCGTGTTCAAGATGGAGAGCCACAACCACCCGAGCTACATCGAGCCGTACCAGGGTGCGACCACCGGCGTCGGCGGCATCCTGCGCGACGTGTTCACCATGGGCGCACGCCCGATCGCCTGCCTGAACGCGCTGTCGTTCGGCGCGCCGGAGCATCCCAAGACCCGCCACCTGGTGTCCGGCGTCGTCGCCGGCATCGGCGGCTATGGCAATTCCTTCGGCGTTCCGACGGTCGGCGGTCAGACCCGCTTCCACACCCGCTATGACGGCAACATCCTGGTCAACGCCATGGCGGTCGGCCTCGCCGACGCCGACAAGATCTTCTATGCGGCGGCCTCCGGCGTGAACATGCCGATCGTCTATCTCGGCTCCAAGACCGGCCGCGACGGCATTCATGGCGCCTCGATGGCCTCGGCCGAGTTCGACGATTCCTCGGAGGAGAAGCGCCCGACGGTGCAGGTCGGCGATCCCTTCGCCGAGAAGCTGCTGCTGGAGGCGTGCCTGGAGATCATGGCCGCGGACTGCGTGATCGCGATCCAGGACATGGGTGCGGCCGGCCTGACCTGCTCGGCGGTCGAGATGGGCGCCAAGGGCGACCTCGGCGTCGATCTCGATCTCGATGCCGTGCCGACCCGTGAGATCGGCATGAGCGCCTACGAGATGATGCTCTCCGAGAGCCAGGAGCGCATGCTCATGGTGCTGAAGCCGGAGAAGGAGAAGGAGGCCGAGGCGATCTTCCGCAAATGGGGGCTCGATTTCGCGGTGGTCGGCTACACCACGCCGAGCAAGCGGTTCGTGGTGAAGCATGGCGGCGACGTCATGGCCGACCTGCCGATCAAGGAGCTCGGTGACGAGGCGCCGCTGTACGACCGTCCGCATGTGGCCTCATCGGCGCTGCCGGTGATCCACGCCCGCGAGGTCAAGTCGCCGATGGACATCATCCCGGCGTTGGAGAAGCTCGTCGCAACGCCCGATCTGTGCTCCAAGCGCTGGATCTGGGAGCAGTACGACCATGTGATCCTCGGCAACACCGTGCAGCGCCCCGGCGGCGATGCTGCCGTGGTGCGCGTGCAGGATGGCCCGAAGGGGCTCGCGCTCACCGTCGACGTCACGCCGCGCTATTGCGAGGCCGACCCGTTCGAGGGTGGCAAGCAGGCCGTCGCGGAGGCCTGGCGCAACATCACCGCGGTCGGCGGCCGGCCGCTCGCCATCACCGACAATCTCAATTTCGGCAACCCGGAGCGGCCCGAGATCATGGGGCAGTTCGTCGGCTGCCTGAAAGGCATTTCGGAAGCCTGCCGCGCGCTGGACTTCCCCGTCGTCTCCGGAAACGTCTCGCTCTACAACGAGACCAATGGCCGCGCGATCCTGCCGACGCCCTCGATCGGCGGCGTCGGCCTGCTCGATGATTTCACCAAATCGGCGAGCATCGCGTTCAAGGCCGAGGGCGAGGCGATCCTGTTGATCGGCGAGACCCATGGCTGGCTCGGCCAGTCGGTCTACCTTCGCGACGTCTGCGGCCGCGAGGAGGGCGCCCCGCCGCCGGTCGATCTCGCCGCCGAGAAGCGCATCGGCGATGTCGTCCGCGGCATGATCCATGCGGGCACAGCGACGGCCGCACACGATCTCTCCGACGGCGGCCTGCTGGTGGGGCTCGCCGAGATGGCGATGGCCTCCGGGATCGGCGCGCGGCTGCTGGCCGCGCCTGCGTCGATCGTGCCGCATGCGTATTGGTTCGGCGAGGACCAGGCGCGCTATCTCGTGACGGTGCCGGAGACCGAGGCTGGCCGCGTGCTCGCCAAGATGCGCGGCGCCGGCGTGTCGTGCACGCGCATCGGCACCACCGGCGGCACAGCGCTTGCCATCGCTGGCGAGGCGTCGGTCGAGGTCACTGCGCTCAAGACCCGCTTCGAGAGCTGGCTGCCCGGCTACATGGGCGGGGCCGCCTAACTCACCCCTGTCGTCCCGGACAAGCCACGACGGCGCAAGGCGCCGTCGTGGCGCCGATCCGGGACCCAGACTCCGCGGCCGCGGTTGTCACGCACGCTGGTCGTTGAGCTCTTTCAACAACGACGCCCTGTGGTTATGGGTCCCTGCTTTCGCAGGGACGACGGGGGAGTTTGCCGTGAGCGCCGCAGCCTTGCCCGGCGTCATTGCGAGCGAAGCAATCCAGGATTCCATCGGCGGATGCAGTCTGGATTGCTTCGTCGCTTCGCTGCTCGCAATGACGGAGGAGACAGGATCGTCCTTACAACACGTTCTTCGCGCCCGGAATCTGCCGCAGCACCCACGTTGCACCCCAGCTCAGGAGCACGGTGGCGACGAAGGCGATCGCCGCCTTGGCGATGGCCGGCAGGCCGAAGTCGAACAGCCAGTACTGGATCCACAGCACGATCGGATAGTGCACCAGGAACATGCCATAGGCATCGGCCTGCATGCGATCGAGCACGGAGAATTCCGAGCGGCGGTTGTTGAGGAAGTAGGACAGGATCGCGAACAGGATCGCGGCGCTGAAGATGGCGAACAAGAAGCCGTAGGCCGCCTCGTACCACTGCGGCAACACGGGCGGATTGCCCAGCACCTGGCGCTTGATCGTGATCAGCACCCAGAGCAGCGCATAGGGCACGAGCGTGACCACGATCCAGGCCCCGAGTCCGCGCTGCGACATCTGCCCTTCTGCGGCCAGCAGGCCGCGTTCGAAATTGGCCGAGCCGATACCAGCCCCCACGTAGAAATAGGCGGCGTAGAGCAAGACGCGGCTGGCCTGCACCGAGAGCGGTCCGGCCTCGAACCAGAAGGTCGGGCCGAAATAGAGCCGGGACGGGATGTAGAGCACGCCAGTGATCAGCAGGAAGACGAAGAAGAAGTCGCCCGGATTCTCGAAGGCGCGCTGCGACAGCCGGTTGATCGGATCCAGCAGGCGCGGCGAGACGCGGTACAGCAGGGCCGCCGAGGTGTCGAACGCCAGCAGCACCCAGATGAACCAGATCGGCCCGCTCGGCCATGGACCGACCGTGACCGTCTTCCACCAGAAGGCAGCGAAGCTGGCTTCGGGATTGGCGCGCAGCTCGATCGCGTAATAGGCAAACGGAATGACGGTCAGGGCCGCGATGGCGAAGGGCAGGCCAAGACGCAACAGCCGGTCGCGCAGGAATTGCAGCGTCGACTTGTGAGCAAGGCCCGACCACACGAACAGGCCCGACAGGAAGAAGAACATGGCCATGAAGAAGCTGTCGGTGGCCAGCACGATGGCATCGAAGCCGAGGAAGGACGTCGGATCGGTGTGCCCGAAATAGGTATAGGGAATCACGGCGTGGTGGAGCAGCACCACCAGCGTCAGGAATGTCCGGGCGTGATCGAGCGCGGCGTTGCGCGCCCGGGCGCGCGGGCGGGCCTGAAGCTCGACCTTTGCGGCCGCCGCCGATTGTGTAACCGATATGACCATATGCCCCCCAGCGTCGCTGCTGCCCGGCCCGTGCAGCGGATGTGACGTTCGCATCCCCGCGGGGCGTCACGCAAACGCCGTCCAAGGCTGCGCGAGCCGGAATGATTCAATGAGATCGTGTGACTGTCTGGCACCGTCATTCGCTGGAGACGCCCGCAAGCGAGCGAATGACGGCGCCGGACCACCAGATGTTGTCGTTGGTGCTGCAAATCAGCAAGTGCCGCGGTCCGCAAGCCGGTTTCTCACACCCTCTGCCGATTTCCGCTCCCGATATCCTTACGAACCGACGACCTACGAAGTTACGGGCGGGACTGCCGTGGGTTGCGCATTTCTTCGGCAACGGGATCGATGGCCGAAGGAACCGGTTCCCCGCGGCATCGTTAGTGAGGCGCCGCGCCGGCACGGCGCAGAACCGGAGGACCATACCGTGACACTTCTCAAATGGGCGTTGCTGTTCTTCGTGATCTCGGTGGTGGCCGGTATTCTCGGCTTCACCGGCATTTCGGCAGCTTCCGCCGACATTGCGCGGATCCTGTTCTACATCTTCCTGGTGATCTTCCTCGTGCTCCTGATTCTGGGGCTTACGATTTTCAGAGTGTAGCACGCCATCAGGTCAGTGACCGAAACGACCGCCGCGCCGGTATGGTCTCGCGCCGGCCGCGCGGCGGGCTGTCACCGCAGTTCAATCAACTGCGACCTCCTCGATCCGCACCTTGTCCGGATAGAACGCCAGGTGGCCCGAGATCTCGGTCATCGCCGGGAAGGGCGCCTCGTAGCTCCAGATCGCATTGTCCAATGTCTTGCCGTTGGCGACGACGCTGAAATAGCTCGCATCCCCCTTGTACGGACAATGGGTGACACGATCGGTCTTCTGCAGGGCCGCCATGTCGGCGTCGGCCCGCGCCACGTATTGAACCGCGGGGTAGCTCGCTTCCTTCAGCGTCAACGCGCGGGTGGTGTCGGCAATCACGGCGCCGTCGGCGATCACCCGCACACGTTTCGGATTGGGGGTGATGGTGATCGGGTGATCCGGTCCTGGAAGCTTCATGTCGCCCTCACGATTCAGCCTTTTGGGTGCGTCACCCGGTCCGACGTATCTCGTTTGATCCCGGAATATAGTGGTTCCGCGCGTGACCTCGAAAGCGGTTCGCGCTAGATTTCACCATCACGGTCCCGCGAGAATGCCTTGATTCGCCGTGCTCGGCGGGCCACTGATGGGAGTGCAGCCAAGCCGCGGGCCCTGCGGGCTACATCGTCCACGGGATGCGGCGCCTGCCCGACATAAGGAGATGCACCGGGATGCCCATGGATGCCCACGATATCGAGCAGATGATCAAGTCTGCCATCCCTGACGCCCAGGTGACGATTCGCGATCTCGCCGGCGACGGCGACCATTACGCCGCGACGGTGATCTCGGAATCGTTCCGCGGCAAATCCCGCGTGCAGCAGCATCAGCTCGTCTATCAATCGCTGCGCGGCCAGATGGGTGACGTGCTGCACGCTCTGGCGCTGCAGACCGGCGTGCCTGAGCAGCGCTGACCGTTCATTGCAGATCGCGCAGCACGCATCCGGGGGAGATGGCGGTGGACGATCCGCGTGGTGCGCTGTTTCGCGTCATCGAGCCGAACCGGCATAGCCGGGTCACGTTCGTCGAGCTGTTCTTCGATCTCGTCTTCGTCTACGCGGTGACGCAGATCTCGCACTATCTGATCGGCCATTTCTCGCCGCTCGGCGCCGCCCAGACGGCTGTCCTGTTTCTTGCGGTCTGGTGGGTGTGGGTCTACACCGCCTGGGTCACCAACTGGCTCGATCCCGAGAAGGCGCTGGTCCGAGGTCTCTTGTTCGCGCTGATGCTGGCGGGCCTCGTGCTGTCGATGTCGATCCCGCGGGCGTTCGACGACCGCGGCCTGTGGTTCGCGATGGCCTACGCCGCCATGCAGGTCGGCCGGACCGCGTTCTGGTTGACCGCGACGCCGCCGCAGCGATCTGCCGTCCGCCGCAACGCCGCCCGCATCCTCTCCTGGCTCAGTGCCTCCGCCGTGCTCTGGCTGCTCGGCGGCCTTGCCGAGGGCCCGGCGCGGATGGGGCTGTGGGGGGCGGCGCTCACCTTGGAATATGTTTCGCCGGCCGTCCGCTTCTGGATCCCCTGGCTGGGTGCATCCACCGTGGAGGACTGGATGGTCGAAGGCGGCCACATGGCGGAGCGCTGTGCGCTGTTCATCATCATCGCGCTCGGCGAATCCATCGTCGTCACCGGCGCGACCTTTGCCGAGCTCGACTGGACCGGAGCCAACATTGCCGCCTTCGCCAGCGCCTTCATCGGCACGGTGGCGATGTGGGCGGTGTATTTCAACCGCGGCGCCGAGGCGGGATCGGAGGTGATTTCGCAGTCGGCGCAATCCGGGCTGATGGCGCGCTCGGCTTACACCTACTTGCACATGCCGATCGTCGCCGGCATCATCGTGTCGGCCGTGTCGGACGAGATCGTCCTGAAGCACCCGCTCGGGCATGCCGACCTGAATACGGCGGCGACAACGATCGGCGGTCCGTTCGTGTTTCTGCTCGGGACCATCCTCTTCAAGTTCAACATCCGCGGTTTCCTGCAGTTGTCGCACGGCGCTGGACTGCTGGCGCTGATTGGGCTCGGCTGGTTCGCGACCGAACTGTCGCCTCTCGTGCTTTCGGCGCTGACGAGCGCGTTGCTGGCAATCGTCGCCTTGTGGGAGACGCTGTCGCTGCGATCGAAGCCAGAGCCTCACGCCTCGGCGACGAGCGCCTGAACCGAGAACATCTTCTCGGCATCCGTCCACACGGTCCGGACTTTCCAGCCAGACCCACGGGCCAGCGCGCCGAAGCGCTCGATGCTGTATTTGTAGCTGTTCTCGGTGTGGATGCTCTCACCGGCGCGGAACGAGAGGGTGGTGCCGAGCAGCCGTACAGTCTGCGGCTTCCGCGCCACCAGATGCATCTCGATGCGGTGCTGCTCGCGATTGTAGATCGCCCGGTGGACGAAGGCGGACAGGTCGAAATTGCCGCCGAGCTCCCGGTTCATCCGCAACAGCAGATTGAGATTGAAGCGCGCGGTCACGCCGGCCGCGTCGTTGTAGGCGGCATGCAGGACGCGCTCGTCCTTCTCCAGGTCGACACCGACGATCATCAGCG
Source organism: Bradyrhizobium sp. SZCCHNS3016 (assembly GCF_032484535.1). Lineage (NCBI taxonomy): Bacteria > Pseudomonadati > Pseudomonadota > Alphaproteobacteria > Hyphomicrobiales > Nitrobacteraceae > Bradyrhizobium > Bradyrhizobium sp. SZCCHNS3016. The sequence goes on along the minus strand of NZ_JAUETE010000005.1, from coordinate 111,334 downwards.
CGCCGACGCCCAGGATCTCGCGCGCCGAGCGCAGGAAGCGGCAGGCCTCGTGCGGCTCGAAATTGCCGATCGTCGATCCCGGAAAGAAGCCGACCTTCGGCTTGCCTTCGATGGCCTCGGGTAGTTTGAACGCCGTCGTGAAGTCGGCGACGACCGGGTGCACGGCGAGCTGCGGGAAGTCGCGGCGCAGGCTGTCGGCCTGTGCGGTCAGGAACTCGCCGGAGATGTCGACCGGCACGTAGGCCGCGAAGCGGCAGCTTTCCAGCAGCAGCCGCACCTTGGTGGTGGCGCCAGCGCCGAACTCGACCAAGGCCGCCTCATCGGGAATGATCGCAGCGATCTCGGCGCCGCGATCCCTGAGAATGCCGAGCTCGGTGCGGGTCGGATAGTACTCCGGCAGCCGCGTGATCTGCTCGAACAGATCCGATCCCGCCGCGTCATAGAAATACTTCGGCGACAGCTGCTTGGGCTGCTGCGCGAGGCCTGCGACCGCATCGCGCGCGAATGCCGACGTCTCGGCGTCGGGAAGGTGAGCGTTGGACAACGTGTTGACGTGCACGTTCATGATACTCTCCTGGACGCGCACGGGCGCGACTGTCGGGAAGCGAATGTGGGTTGATCAGGCGTAGTCGGCGAGCCGGAGCCCGGTGAATTGCCAGCGATGATGCGGATAGAAGAAGTTGCGATAGGTGACGCGGCTGTGGCCTGCCGGCGTCGCGAGCGATGAGCCGCGCAGCACCAGCTGATTGACCATGAATTTGCCGTTGTACTCGCCGAGCGCGCCTTCGATGGCACGATAGCCGGGATAGGGGCTGTAGGCGCTGCGGGTCCATTGCCACACGGTGCCGAAGGCATCGTTGAGCTGGTTGCCACGCACGGCGACCTCCCATTCCATCTCGGTCGGTAGGTGCTTGCCGCGCCAGCGCGCGAACGCATCAGCCTCGTAGTAGCTGACGTGGCAGACGGCTGCGTCAGGATCGACGGTCGTCAATCCGCCCAGCGTCATGATGCGCCACTCGCCCTCGACCTTGTACCAATGACCGGGAGCCTGCCAGCCCTCGCGGCTGGCGGCAGCGAAGCCGTCCATGAGCCAGAGCGTGGCGGTCCGGTAGCCGCCGTCATCCATGAAGGCGAGCCACTCGGCATTGGTGACGAGATTGCGCGCGATCCCGACCGGCCCGACGAGCGCCCGATGCGCCGGCCCCTCATTGTCGAAATGGTAACCATCGCCGGCGTGCCCGACGGTGTGGATGCCTTCGGGGAGGTGGACCCAATCCTTGCCTCGGTCCGTTGGGGACGGAAATGTCCACGATGGATCGTAGGCCGGCGCCGTCGGATTCTGCGCGAACGCATGCAGGATGTCGGTCAGCATCAGCTCTTGGTGCTGCTGCTCGTGATTGAGGCCGACCTCCACGAGCGGCGCCACGGCTGCCAAGGTCGCGGCATCGGCTTGGCCCAGGAAGTCGACCATGGCCGCGTCGACATGCCGGCGGTACGCCGTGATCTCGGCCACCCCCGGGCGGGTGATCAGGCCCCGCTCGCCCCGCGTGTGGCGCGGGCCCGCACTGACGTAATAGGAGTTGAACAGGAAGGCATAATCGGGGTGAAAAGGGGCATATCCTCGGCAGTGCGCGCCGAGCACAAATTGCTCGAAGAACCAAGTGGTATGGGCGCGATGCCATTTGGCCGGACTGGCGTCCGGCATCGACTGGATGACCTGATCTTCCGGGCTCAGCGGGGCCGCCCGGGCTTCGGTCTCGTTTCGGACCGCGAGATACGCCTCGATCAGACTGCCGGCCAGGCGACCCGGCCCAGGGGTTTGCGCAGCGGTGATCTGATGCGGGGCCGGGGCGGACGCTGAACTGGTCACGAGGGTCTCCGTTTGCCGGGAGAAAACGATGTTCGACGGAACAAGTTCCTTTTGGGCGGTTCGTCCTAGATAGGGGCTTGGTTACGGGATGAAACCCTCGTGGCGGCTATAATATTGCTGCCATCAGCCTATGGTCCGGCCGGGTGACTGTGTTGCGGACTGATCCTCGGCATTTTACTTTGGCTGAACAACGGTTTGCGCTACATATAAGACAGTGATGGTCGGCTCTGGACGAAATCCGTCCGGCGGCGACCCGCGCGGCACCGAGCCCCAGGCGTTCCTTGAGGCGCCCTAGAGGAAGCGAAGATGAGCATTGAGCAATTCATTGACAACGAAGTGAAGTCGAACGACGTCGTCCTGTTCATGAAGGGGACACCGCAGTTTCCGCAGTGCGGATTTTCCGGCCAGGTCGTGCAGATCCTGGACCACGTCGGCGTCGGCTATAAGGGCCTCAACGTTCTCGAATCTGCCGAGCTGCGCAACGGCATCAAGACGTTCTCGAACTGGCCGACGATTCCGCAGCTCTATGTGAAGGGCGAGTTCGTCGGCGGCTGCGATATCGTCCGCGAGATGTTCCAGAGCGGCGAACTGCAGCAGCTGTTCACCGACAAGGGCATCCCGGTCGGCACGGCGGCCTCGGCCTGAGCTATCCGCGGACATCCCCCAGCGCAGCGCTGACGGGATTGTCGGCGCCGCGTTGATGGCACGGCGCGGCAGCGTGCGATGTCGAGAGTCAGACTGACGGGCGGGGCTGGCGTCATGGACGGCCTCGTCTCGCGACGCGCGTTGCTCGGCGCATTCTTCGCGGCGCCCATGCTGCTGTGCCTTGCCCGCGCAGGCGCACAGTCGCCGCGCGATCTCGACCGGCGGCGCCTCGAGGCGGTCCCGACCTATTTCCGCGACGAAGTCTCCGCCGGCAACATTCCGGGCGCGGTCGTGCTGATTCGGCAGCACGACAGCCCTGTCCTGCTGCAGAGTTTCGGTGTTCGCGATCCCGCGACGCGCGCGCCGATGACGGAGGATGCGATCTTCCGCATCTACTCGATGTCGAAACCGATCACGTCGGTGGCGGCGATGATGCTGGTCGATGACGGCAGGCTGAAGCTCGATGATGCGCTGGCGAGCTACATTCCCGCCTTCGCTGACGTGAGGGTCGGCGCTGCTCCGGTGGCGCGCCCGATCACCATCCGCGATCTGCTGCGCCATACCTCCGGCATCACCTACGGCTTTTATGGCGAGACGGCCGTGCGCCGGCTCTATGCGAAGGCGCCTCTGTTTGACGGCGACATCGATAACGCCACCTTCGTCGAGCGCCTCGCCAGGCTGCCGCTGGCCGAGCAGCCTGGCACGGCGTGGGACTACGGCCACTCGACCGACGTGCTCGGGCGGGTGATCGAAATCGTCTCCGGCCGCTCGCTCTATGAGTTCGAGCAGGAGCGGCTGCTCGGGCCGCTCGGCATGCGCGAGACGGCGTTCTTCCTCGCCGACCCGAGCCAGCGTAGCCGCGTCGCCGAACCGGCGCCGCGCGACTGGTTCGATCGTCCGATCGCCGGCATCGACGATCCCATTCGGCCCAGACGCTGGGAGTCGGGCGGGGCGGGGATGATCAGCACGATCTCCGACTACGCGCGGTTCGCTCAGATGCTGCTGAACGGCGGTGAGCTTGACGGCCGTCATTATCTCAAGCCTGAGACCGTCGCGGTCATGACGCGGGATCATGTCGTTGGGGCGGGGATTCGTCGTGACGACCTCTATTTTCCTGGCGCCGACAGCGGCTTCGGCTTGGGTTTCTCCGTGCGCATCACGGAGACGCCTCCGGTGCCATCAGGCGAATATGGCTGGGACGGCGTCGGCGGGACGTTCTTCTTCATCGATCCCGCCGACGACCTGTTCGTCATCGTCATGATGCAGGCGCCCTCGCAGCGCGGCCGCATCGCGAGCGATGTGCGGCGGCTGGTCTATGCGACGCTCGCACCATGATCCTCATGCTCCGCGCACGATCTCCCGGACATGGCCGATGGTCTCCTCGATCATGGCTGCGGTCACATCGAGATGGGTGCAGGCGCGGATGCGGCCGTCCATCATCGCGAGCAGCACGCCGCGCTTGCGCAGCTCGGCCACCATCTTGTCGCCGGGCACGCCGGCGCCATCAGGCTTGAAGAACACGAGATTGGTCTCTGGCTCCTGGACCTCGACGCCCTGGATCTGCGACAGCCCGCGCGCCAGCGCCCGTGCATTGGCATGGTCCTCGGCGAGCCGGTCGACATGGTGATCGAGCGCGTAGATGCAGGCTGCCGCGACGATTCCGGCCTGGCGCATCGACCCGCCGAGCCGCTGCTTCCAGCGCCACACCTCGTCGATGAAGGCGGCGCTGCCGGCGAGGACGCCGCCGATCGGCGCGCCCAGCCCCTTGGAGAAATCGATCCAGGCCGAATCCCAGCCCGCCGTCATCTCGGCGGCCGGAATGCCGGTGGCAACCGTCGCGTTGAGCAGCCGCGCGCCGTCCATGTGCGTCGCCATGCCGTTCGCCTTGGCGATCTCGACGATCTCGTCGAGATCAGCCTTCTTCCAGATCGTGCCGCCGCCGATATTGGCGGTCTGCTCGACGCTGACGACGGTCTGCGGCGGCTGGTAGCGCGAGCGCGGATGCAGCGCGGCGCGGAGTGTCTCCGGCGTGAACTGGCCGTCGGGCCCCTTCAACTGCGTCACCTGGAAACCGCCGAGCGCGGCATGCGCGCCGCCCTCGCGCGAGATGATGTGCGCGGTCTCATGCGCGAGGATCTCGTCGCCCGGCCGGCAATGCACCAGGGTCGCAGCGACGTTGCACATCGTGCCCGACGGCATCAGCACCGCGGCCTCCTTGCCGAGCAGCGCGGCGACGCGGCCGCACAATTCATGCACGGTCGGATCGTCGCCGATCTGCTCGTCGCCGACCTCGGCGCGCGCGATGGCCTCGCGCATCGCGGCTGTCGGGCGGGTCTGCGTGTCCGACAACAGATTGACGCGCACGGGCGGCGCCTTGGGATCGCGCGGGGGCGGGGTGTAATACATCGGCAGTCCTCGTTCGGCTTATCACGACCCCGACCTTACCCAACTCGCATCGCCCCCGCAAAACGCGCCTCCTCGACTACGCCGCGCGCGGCGGGTTGAGCCAGATGTCCGGCCGCCGCAACGGCCGGGTCTCGATCGGCTCGGCCACCAGCGGCGGCGCCTCGGTGCAATCGAACACCCAGGGTTCGAGCGGGCTCTGCCGCGACGGTGAAAGAAGCAGCGCGGCGCCCGGGCGTTGCCGCTTGATATTCCAGCCCATGTTCACCGCGGCCCAGCCGACCAGCATGGTGTGCCATTCGTCGGCGAGCTCGCGGGAATCGTCGAAACAGTGGAGAAGCTCGAGCGCGAACGGATCATAGCGAAGCTGCGCGTCGGCAAAGGTGAGCCCGGTGCCGAGATGGCGGATCACATGGGCTGTCGCATCGGACTGGACGTGCCAGCAGGAGCGTTCGAGAATGTCGAAGACCGTCGAAGGGTAGAGGCCGTCATTGAATCGGTAACGGATCCCCGAGGGCCGTGCGCGTAACGGTGAAGCGCTGAGGGGCGGCGCCCGCAACGGCGGCAGAGGCGGAGCACCGACCGCATCGGTCGGCAACGCACCGAAGATGATATTGCGCCTGTTGAACTCCATGGCGAACGCCCCGCTACTTTACAACTGCAGACAGTGAATCACGGGACGGATTCGCTGTCAGCCCAGCTTGGGGCGATTTCGTGGCAGGTGTGGCATTCGGGAATCGGTTCGTCCCATCCGAAAAGAAGCCCAAAAAAGAAAGGCCCCGGCGCGTGCCAGGGCCTTCGGATTATCAGATGGGACCGGACCGCGGTCCGGTCAAGATCAGCGCGAGTAGAACTCGACGATCAGATGCGGCTCCATCTGCACCGCGAACGGCACGTCCGACAGCGCGGGGATGCGGATGAACTTCGCGGTCATCTTGGAGTGATCGGCCTCGATGTAGTCGGGCACGTCACGCTCGGCGAGCTGGGTCGCTTCCAGCACCACGGCGAGCTGCTTCGAGGCTTCCTTGACCTCGATCACGTCGCCCGGCTTGACCTGGTAGCTCGCGATGTTGACCTTGCGGCCGTTCACCTTGATGTGGCCGTGGTTGATGAACTGGCGCGCGGCGAACATGGTCGAGACGAACTTGGCGCGGAAAACGACGGTGTCGAGCCGGCGCTCCAGGATGCCGATCAGGTTCTCGCCGGTGTCGCCCTTGAGACGGCCGGCCTCGACATAGATGCCGTGGAACTGGCGCTCGGAGATGTTGGCGTAATAGCCCTTCAGCTTCTGCTTGGCGCGCAGCTGCACGCCGAAGTCCGAGAGCTTGCCCTTGCGGCGCTGGCCGTGCTGGCCGGGGCCGTATTCGCGGCGGTTGACGGGGCTCTTCGGGCGACCCCAGATGTTCTGGCCCATGCGGCGATCGATCTTGTACTTCGCCTCACTGCGCTTAGTCATCGCGTCCTCTTCGATCAAGTTAGGGTTTGAGGAAACGCGCCCTCCTGTGTGTCCGGAAGCCCGGTCCACCGACAGGCCCATCCCCAAAGCATGAAGGGATGAAGGCCACGGGTCGCGAAACGCAACGCGGGCCGAAACCGGCCCGCGAGCAGGCGGGTTCTACGGGAGAACCTGCCGACTTGTCAAACCGCAACCGGCGCTTTTGCCAGCGAATCACCGCTGCGGCTCTCCAGCAACGGTAATTTTCTGCCGCGCAGCCAGGAATCCGGGTACGGCCTCCGCCGGCCCACGGCCGCACGGGGTTCCGGCCTTCAGCTCGGCCGCGATCTCCCCGTTCAGCACCTGCTCGAGCCGGATTGCGGTCCTGGCCATCATGGCGCCGTCGGTGACCCGGTGGTCCCAGCGGATCAGGATGGCCAGGGTATGGTCGGGCTGGATGACGTCGTAATTGACGATGAACGGTCCCGGGCTCAGGGCCAGCAGCTGGCCGCCACCGCAGGCGGCGACGCTGGTCACGGAGAAATTGCCGAACCAGTTGGCCCGCTGCCGGCCGAAGCTGAGCCCGACCCACCAGGCGAACCGGCGCAGCGGCAACGGCAGCCGGGTCGCCCGCATGATCTTGCGGAACATGGCGACGTCCTCGACCGGCGCCTCCTTGCCCTGCCGGATCACGGCATCGATCTCGGCCAGGGTCATGGTCTCCGGCCCGGAGATGCGCTGCGGCAGCACGCAATCCTCACCATGCTCGACCCGGGCGATGGTGACGGTGGCGACGCTGCGCGGCAGCTCGTAGAAGCAGGGCCAGGGCCATTTGACGTAGAGCGTGCGCAGCACCGGCTCGTCGCGGGCGACCAGGGCGAACGCCTTGACGAAGATCGCGGCGAAACCGGGCGGGCGGACGGCCGCGGCGCGGGCCTCGAGCAGCGGGCCGATATGGATCGTGCGCGCCAGCGACACGAACGGCACGTCACGCGAGGCATGCATCAGATCGATGATCAGACGGCGGTGCAGCGAGATCGGCTTGGTTGTTCCGCGCATCGTGAGATCGATCGCTCCCGCTGGTTTCTGTCTTGGCCGTCTCGCGTGGCCGTTGCTTGGTGGCTCCCGGCCTGGGCCGGTGGCGGGCCTCTGTTAGCACCGGGGCGCCGTGCAGCAAACGCCTCGTTTGAGCGTCAGGGCGCCGGCGAGGCGAGCGGCTTGGTCTTGTCGACCACCCCGAGCCCGGGCAGGGCCGGCGACAGGCCGAAAATGGTCTTTTTCATCATGGTGTTCCCCCCAACTCTTGTTCTTTGTTTGGAACGTGAAGGACCGGCCCAAGCCGGCCGCCGACTCTAGCGCTTGACCCCCTCGAAGCTCGCGGCAATGCCGCGCTGGAACAAGGACCAGTCGAAGCCGAGCGCCAGCGCCAGGTAGCCGCGCTCAATCATTGCATTGGCCTGCTCAGCCGAGCGCGCGGCGCCGCCGATCGGCACGCCCGATCTGAGGATGCCGGCCTCGGCGCGGGCGATCAGGGATTTCACTTCGGGGTCATCGAGCTGGCCGCGCTTGTTGATCGAGGTCGCCAAGTCGCCGGGACCGATCACGGCAATGTCGATGCCGGGGGTGGCCATGATCTCGTCGATGCGCTCGACCGCCTCGACGTGCTCGATCGTCACCATGCAGACCATATCGTCGTCGGCGGTCGCCATGTACTCGGCCATCGACACGTTCCAGCGGAATGGCGCATGGAACGGACCCCACAGACGGTCGCCGTGGGGCGGGTAGCGCACGCTGCGCACGGCTTTCTCGGCGTCCGCGCGGCTCGAGATCATCGGGAAGTTGATGCCGAGAGCGCCGAGATCCATTGGCGCCTTGGCGAGATGCGGCTCGTTGGCGGCGATGCGCACCAGCGGCACGCAGGGCGTGCCTGCGGTGGCCGTGATCATCGCATGCGCCGTCGAGAGATCGATCGGCCCATGCTCGAGGTCGACGATGATCCAGTCGAGCGACTGCGCCATGATACGCACGGTCTGGATGCTCGGGATGGTGGCAATGGCGCCGAACGTCGGCTGCCTGTCGCGCCAGGCCTGCTTGAGGCGGTTGAGCGGTTTGGGCGCTGCAGACATCGGCGGTCTCCGTCAGGCCGGGACGCGGCCGCCAAAATAGGGCGTGAGCGCGCGGCCGAGCTGATGTGGCTTGTTCGAGGTGAAGATCATGGTGGCGCCGCCATCGTCGGGGCCGCTGGCCGGCGGACCCAGCAGGTCGGCGACGCGGCGCGCGATGGCCGGTGCCGGATCGATCCAGGTGACCGGCCAGGGCGCCAGGCATTCGAGCCGGTCGAGCAGCAGCGGATAATGCGTGCAGGCGAGCACGACCGTGTCGGTACGGCCTGCCGGATCGGCGGCCTCGCCCACGAAGCAAGGCGCGATCTCGGCGGCAATGGCCGCGTCGCTGACCTGGGTTCCGCTGAGCGCGGCCTCCGCCAATGACGCGAGTTCCGGCGAGCCGACCAGGGTGACGGTGCAGCCTTGCGCGAAGTCGCGGATCAGCGCGTGGGTGTATTCGCGCGCCACCGTGGCCCTGGTGCCGAGCACCGAGACGCGCCTGGTCTGCGACTGCGCGCAGGCCGGCTTGATTGCCGGCACGGTGCCGACGAAGGGCGTTGGGTAGGCGGCCCGCAGCGGCGCCAGCGTCTGCACCGAGGCGGTGTTGCAGGCGATCACGACGAGGTCCGGCTCGTGCGCGGCGATCAGCTCGCCCATCAGCGGCACCACGCGGGCGATCAGGGCCTGCTCGCTGTGATGGCCGTAGGGGAAGAAGGCGTCGTCGGCGACATAGACGTAATGCGCGTCCGGCCGGGCGCGCACCACCTCGCGCAGCACGGACAGGCCGCCGAGGCCTGAGTCGAAGACGAGAATCGTAGGGCGGTGGGTCACGTGGCGAGTCTACCGGATCGGAGACGGTGATTCAGTCGGTTTTTCTGCGGGATTTGGCGGGAGTGAGGCGCCTGGGTGTGTTCGGGCAGCGGGGGCGAAGGTTCAAAACGCGCATGGGTGTCACGGTGCCTGCCGAAATCTCGGTGTCATCCCGGCGAACGCCGGGATCCATAACCACCGGCGGGGTTGGGCGTGCGAGCTGGACGCTCCAGCGTGCGTCACACGACCGCTGCGGAGTATGGGTCCCGGGTCGGCGCCGCGCCAACGCTGACGCGTTGCCGCAGCTTGCCCGGGACGACAGTGGAGCTTGTAGGGCACAGCATCTCATCCTCGCGCCCGCTTCCGCGTCCGAGTGTTGCTCGTCTGATCGCCCTCTCGAGAATGAGGGTGCGGGGAAGGCCGGGTGCCGGTCGCACCCATGGCCCGCCTGCGAAAAAAATGCAGGCGGCAGGAACCACAGGTACGGGCCGGATCATCCCGGCCTTCCCCGCGCAATGGTTGGAACGGCTTATACGTGCTCTCCCCGGGGATCGGCTTTCTTGCCCCCGTCGCCCGCGCGCTCGTCGAACTTGCGCAACGCACTTGGCATCAGCACCGGGATGCCAGGACCACACGATTTCGCCGTGCGCATCGGATCGTTCGTCGGCATGATCGCTCACGCTGCAACCCGACACGCCCACCGCATCCCGCACCAACGCTCGTGACGATCGCGATGCGCCCCTCAAGTGAGGCGGGATGGACGGAGGATAGCATAAAGTTCTGAAAAACGGAAGAAAAACTTTCGTGCGTTCGGCTGGACCATCCATCTGCCTGTAACGATTTGGAAAACCTGATCTTGGAAGACGGTGATCGCGCCTTGCCTCCCGGTGTCCGGGCGTATTTGCTGGCGAAATGGACGAGGGAGGCTGCCGATTTCAGTGCGATTGCAGCGCCGGTCGACGATTCCAGAGGTCGAGCACGACCGCACCGTCACCGAGGCCGAGCGCCGCCGCGTCGCGCAGGGCCTGATGCAGGCGCGGCTCGACGTGGCCAGGTTGAGCGTGCTGCGAGACAGCTTTGCCGATCTCACGGCGCTACTTCCGCACAGCCTGCCCGAAGGCGCCGCGCCCACCGACGTCGCGCGCACCCTCGGCGCCCTGCAGGCGCAGGCCGCCGAGCAGCTGTCGAAGGTCGCATCGAACCAGCAGCAGATCGCGCAGAAGCGCGCCGAGGCGCAGTCGGTCGAGGCCACGACCGTCAAGATCGACGCCACCCTGCCGTTCCTGCAGGAGACCGCCGACATCCGCCGCAACGCCAGGGAGATCCAGTACGACAACCAGATCGCCTTCAGCGACGCGCAGTCGCGGCTGATCGACCAGCAGAACGAGCGCATCGTGCAGACCCGGCGCCTAGTCGAGATCGAGGCCGCGCGCCTGTCGCTGGAGCAGCAGCTGGCGCAGACCCGCACCGGCTTCGAGCGCCAGGTGCTGTCGGATCTCACCGACGCCGAGAAGAAGGCCGAGGAGCTGACCCAGGACCTCGTCAAGGCCGAGCGCAAGATCGCCGAGCAGGTGCTGCGCGCCCCGATCGACGGCACCGTGCAGCAGCTCGCGCTGCACACCGTCGGCGGCGTCGTCACACCAGCGCAACAACTGATGCTCATCGTCCCTGCCGACAGCCAGCTCGAGGCGGAAGCCATGATCACCAACCGCGACATCGGCTTCGTCAATGTCGGCCAGCCAGCCGAGATCAAGATCGACACCTTCAACTTCACCCGCTACGGCCTCGTCCACGGTAAGGTGCTGAGTGTGTCGCAGGACTCGATCGTCCGCGAGAAGCCGGCGGACAAGCAGAACGGCGGCAAGACTGCCGGCGCCCTCGCCGAGACCAGCGAGCCTGCCGGGCAGGAGTTCATCTACTCGGCGCGGGTGTCGCTCGACGAGAAACAGATGCAGGTCGAGGACGAGATGGTGGCGCTGGCGCCGGGGATGGCGGTGACGGTGGAGATCAAGACGGGTACGAGACGGATCATCGAGTATGTGATGTCGCCGCTGCTACGGTATAAGCAGGAGAGCTTGAGGGAGCGATAGGGATGAGCTGCGAGTTAAAGGCAAGACTGGTTGCCCAGATCGATCAGGGAAAGCGGAAGCTTATGAGCTTGCCTTGCATGAACGTTGCAAATGGTGAGCGGCGCACGTTCGAGAGGCGAGCGCCGAAAATTAGCCGGGTAGGTCGCGCTGTCAGTTGGATGACGTTGAGGATTTGCGCTCTTTGTGCCACTCTTTATTTTGCTTCGTTCGATCAGGCAGCAGCTTGCGCGGTGGCCGGCGCGCAAACGGGAGTGCTCTTTGACCATATACCTACGCAGGTCGATGCGCCCGTCATCTTAGAGGTGACGATCGTCGGCATAGAGGCCGATATCAGCTCTCAAAAATACGGCCGGCTGGCTGTGATGAATGCTCGGGTCGAAAGGGTTGTCAAAGGAACACTCGATCGTGACGCAGTGAAGGTCGTTACATCCATCAGCACCTGTACCCGAATTGGCGTCGGACACGGTTACGTTGCCGGTGTGATTGATCACGACGCCCTGAAATTACGGTGACAGTACACTAAATTGACATCCGCCGCCGAGCGGCGCATGATGCTGCATGGCCCGCCTTGCCCGTGTCGTCATCCCTGGTCTGCCGCACCACGTCACCCAGCGCGGCAATGGCCGCGCGCGGACATTCTTCGGCGACGACGACTACGCGCTCTACCGCGACCTGCTGGCGACGCATTGCGCGGCGGCCGACGTCACGGTGTGGGCATGGTGCCTGATGCCGAACCACGTGCATCTGATCCTGGTGCCGTCGGATGCCGACGGTCTGCGCCGGGCGCTGTCGCGGGTGCATCGCATCTATGCCGGCGTCATCCAGGCGCGCCGCAAGCGCAGCGGGCATTTCTGGCAGGGGCGGTTCGGCGCGGTGGCGATGGACGAGGCGCATCTGGCGGCGGCGCTGCGCTACGTCAGTCTCAATCCGGTGCGGGCGCGGCTGGTGACTCGCGCCCAGGACTGGGTCTGGTCGAGCACGCGCGCGCATCTGCGCGGGCGCGACGACGGCCTGACCGCGCGCGAACCCGTGAAGGCGATGTTCCCGGACATCGCCGGACTCCTGACCCGCGCGCCGGAGGACGAGGAGGCTCTGTTCGCGCGTCTACGCGCCGCCGAGAGCGTCGGCCGGCCGATCGGCAGCGACCGCTTCCTCACCCGCATCGAGAAAATGACCGGGCGCGTGCTCAAGCCGGCCAAACGTGGGCCGAAGCCGGCAGCGGAGGATTGAGCGGGGGACGCTGAAACGAGGCTTGCGCAGTTATGTGCACTGTCACCGTAATTGTCCGTAAACGGAAGACGAAATTTCGGATTTTCTGGTGGTCCGAAAGCATCGCCTATTTTCGGGATCATCCGGCAGAACTCTCCAATGCGAGCTTTCGCGCGCGATACCAAGAGGACGCAGCCTCGACTCTGCGCCATCTCGGTGTCCCCGGGCCTCTGATCGCGCTCCTGTACAAGATCGCCGCGGCGTTGGAATGGCTCCGCCGCGTGAAACATTCGTTTAGGTCGAAAGCGAGCTGATCGTTCTCGGCAGCCGAATTCTGAAACGGAAGACGCAATCCTGACTCCTCATCCTACCGCGGGCGGTCATGCCGGCTGTTTTGACGGCAAACTCGCGGCGACCGAAGCGGGGGGCAGGGCAGCCGCTACGGGAACACCCTGCGGATTTTACATTAGTGTTGACTAATGAATTAGTGATGGCTATTCTTTCTCCATGTTCCAGCCTGAAACCATCACCACCGTCATGCGCGCCTTGGCCGACCCAACCCGGCGTGCGGTGTTCGAGCGCATCGTCGAGGCCGACGAGATCACCGTCGTCGAACTCACCCGCGGCAGCACCGTCACGCAGGGCGCGATCTCCCAGCATCTGAAATCCTTGAAACAGGCCGGCCTGGTCTGCGAGCGCCCCGAGGGCCGCAAGGTCTATTACCGCGCCGAGCCACGCGGCCTGGAGCCGCTGGCCGACTGGATGAGCCATTACGGCGCGTTCTGGCGCGACCGCTTTGCCAATCTGAGAAACCTGCTGAAGGACATCGATCCATGAACCAAGCCGTGAATGCGGACACGCAGGCCATTGTGGTCGAAGACACCTTCCCTCATGCGCCCGAGGTCATCTGGAGAGCCCTGACCAGCGGCGAACTGATCGGTCGCTGGCTGATGGCGCCGAAGGGATTTGAGGCCGTCGTCGGCACTCGTTTCACCTTTCAGACCACGCCGGCGGGCGAATGGGATGGCACCATTCATTGCGAGGTGCTGGAGGTCGTGCCGAACGAGCGGCTGTCCTACGCGTGGAAGGGCGGCCACGCCGGCAATGTCGGCTACGGCGCGACGCTGGAGACGGTCGTCACCTTCAGTCTTTCCAAGGCGGACACCGGCACGCGCCTTCGCCTCGTCCATTCCGGCTTCGTGCTTCCGACCAACGACACCGCCTATCGCAAGATGAGCGAAGGCTGGAAGAAGGTCGTCGAGAAGCTCGATCAGGTCGCCGCCGAACAGGCGTCGTCACAACGGCTGCATTGAATGAAGGAGAGCGACATGACGAGGTCCTATGCCGGCGGTTGCGCCTGCGGCGCGGTGCGCTACGAGATCACGGGCGAGCCGGCCGTGATGCTGGACTGCCAATGCCGGCAATGCCAGCGCGACAGCGGCACCGGGCATCAGTCGCACCTGACCTTCGTCGCGGCGGAGGTGAAAGTCGAAGGCGAGGTGTCGCGTTGGCAGACCACGGGCGACGGCGGCACCGTCAAGCGGCGCGCCTTCTGCCCGACCTGCGGCTCGCACGTTCACCTGACATTTCCCGCGATGCCCGATGTGTTCATCGTTCTGCCGGCGAGCCTCGACGATCCCAGCCGCTACAAGCCGCAACTGGTGTCGTGGACATCAGCCGGATACGCCTGGGATCACCTCGATCCGGCGCTGCCGAAATTCGAGAAGATGCCGCCGCGGTGAGTCTTGGTGCTTGGGGCGAACGAGACGAGCATTTCCTGAGAATCGGCAATTGGCCGTGGGATGAGCTCTCGCCGTCTCCAATGCTGTCATGCTCCGCGAAAGCGGAGCATCCAGTATTCCGCGGCAGAAGATATCGAACCGAAAAGTCTCGGCGTACTGGATCGTCCGCCTTCGGGAACGATGGGTCACGGTGACAGTGCACTAAACTAACGACGGCCTGCGCGGCGGTGGGGCGGTGGCGACTGCGCGCTCTATCTTGCCCCTCCGATGTTGGACCAACCCTTTCCTCGGTTGCTGCATCGAGCCGGGCCGCGCTGGCAGGCGATAGGATTCACAGGAAGCTCGCGGCATCACCGGTTCCCTGGCGGAACATTACGCTCGCGCCTTGAATGTCAACGGTGGGCATCCATATGCCATCCAGCCACCATCCCGGTGGATGGTAGAAATGGATGCCGCTGTGCCCGACAACGTCCACCAACTCCGCGGGAAAGTCCCGGACACCGAGAAGATCACGGTCAATCTCGGTTACGTCGATCTCGGTCAGGTCGATCTGATGGTGCGGGAAGGGTTTTATTCCAACCGCACCGATTTCATCCGAACGGCGATCCGCAACCAGCTCGACCGGCACGCCGACGTGGTCAAGCAGTCGACGGTGCGCAACAGCCTGGACCTCGGCCTGCGGAATTACAGCCGCGCGGATCTCGAAGCGGCGCAACGCGCCGGGCACATGCTCGAGATCAATGTCCTCGGGCTCGCGACCATCGCCGCCGACGTGACGCCCGAACTGGCGCGCGCCACCATCGCCCAGGTCTCGGTGCTGGGCGCGCTGCATGCCACCCCCGCGGTCAAGGCCGCTCTCGCCGACAGAATGAGGTAGCGCGATGCTGAACCAAGAGATCATGCGCGAAGCGACGCGCTTGACGCGGGCCGGCCAATTGGTCGAGGCCACGGCGTTGCTGCAACGCATGCTGCGCGGCGACAGCGCGCCGGCGGCAGCGGCCGGTCCAGTGCGATCAGCGCCGGCGCAGCTCGCGCCCCCGACCATCGAGGGAGAGGCGACGCGCGTCGGTGAGCGCGACCGTCCGTCCGCGAAGGCCGCCCCGACGCAAGCGCGCGCCGCTCAGGCCAAGCCATCGCACAAGCCATCGCAAGCCAAACCCGCTCAGGCGCGCCAGCGACCCGTCCGGCGCGAAGATCTCGGCGAGCTGCCGGGGTTCAGCCTGCGAGGTCCGCATCTGCGCGCGCCTTCGACGCGCGAGACCACCCCCGAGGGTGCAAGGTTCATCCAGGCCAGCTTCGGCAATGCGGCGGGACGCCGGAGCTACAAGCTGTTGATCCCCAGCAGTGCCGAGGGCCGTCAGCTTCCGCTCGTCGTCATGCTGCATGGCTGCACACAGTCGGCGGACGATTTCGCGGCCGGCACACGGATGAACTTCCTGGGCGAGGAGCAGAGCTGCTTCGTCGTCTATCCGGAGCAGCCGAGCGGTGCCAATCAGTCGAAATGCTGGAACTGGTTTCGCACCGGCGACCAGCAGCGCGAGGGCGGCGAGCCGTCGCTGATCGCGGGCATCACCCGCCAGGTGATGCGCGACCATGCTGTAGATCCCAGGCGCGTCTTTGTCGCCGGCCTGTCGGCCGGAGGCGCCACGGCCGCCATCATGGCCGCGACCTATCCCGATCTCTACGCCGCAGCCGGCGTCCATTCCGGTCTCGCCTGCGGGGCCGCGCGCGATCTTCCCTCGGCGTTGATGGCCATGCGCCAAGGCGCCGGCCACACGGCGGATCGGAAATCGGCTGTGCCGACGATCGTCTTCCATGGCGATCGCGACACGACCGTGCATCCCGCCAACGGCGACCGGGTCGTTGCGCAGGCGACCGGCGCCATGCGCGGGACATCGTCGGTCGTGCACGGGCGGGTGCCCGGTGGCCATGCCTATACGCGGACGATTCTGACCGAGCCGAGCGGGAAGGTGACGTCGGAGCACTGGACCGTCCACGGCGCCGCGCACGCCTGGTCCGGCGGCAGTCCGGCCGGGTCCTACACCGATCCGAAAGGACCGGATGCGACGCGGGAGATGCTGCGGTTCTTCCTCGCGCATTCATGCGCAGACTAGCAAGACAACGGCGCCAGTGAAAATGCCGGTGGCGCTGCATTCCATCGTGCGGGGGCAATACATCCGCACATCTGCGCGTCGCTGCTACCGGCAACCATGATGCATCTCCCCCGTTAAGCGGGCACGAATATCCTGGCGGGTGTCGTCCTTCGGGGGAATGAACCATGTCACGACGAACGCGGGTGGTCCGATGTCGCGATTTCTGAACTGGTTCTTCCGAAATCGCGCGACCGGCGAGATCACGATCGCCCAGATGCCGAACCCCGCTCTGTGGATCGTGCTGGCGGCCAGCTCTCTGAGCTGGGTCTGGCATCCACCGGGGCCGACAGGCCTCAATCTGGATTGTCTGGTCAAAGCCAGTCTCTTCGTCTGGGCGTTCGACGAACTCCTACGCGGCGTCAATCCCTGGCGGCGCTGCCTCGGCGCAGCCGTGCTGGCGTATGTGATCGCGACCGCGGTCTAATGGACATCAGCGCGTTGGCCACGTGATGATGTGCCCGCTTGACATGCATCAACGGATGACGATGGCTACCGACCGATGGTCGGCGGGATGTCATCCGATGTCGAGGATTCAGGCGTGAGACGTCTCGCACGTTCGATGCGGGACTTTGGTGCAGGAGCCGCAGCCCGATGAGTTCGGCCGTCACCAACGACGGGGGCCCCGCCGCGCCTCCTGATCGGTCCGGCGCCACCCCGGTGTTCCGCGCCCGCAAGCTCTCGAAGACCTATCGGATGGGCGAAGTCGAGGTGCATGCGCTGCGCGACGTCGACCTCGACATCTACGAAGGCGAGCTCGTGGTGCTGCTCGGGCCGTCGGGATCGGGCAAGTCGACCTTGCTCAACATTCTCGGCGGGCTGGATAGCCCGACCTCGGGCGAGGCGCAGTGGCGCGATCATCAACTGGTCGGCGCCGGCGATGCCGAGCTGACGCGCTACCGGCGCGAGCATGTCGGCTTCGTGTTTCAGTTCTACAACCTGATCCCGAGTCTGACGGTGCTCGAGAATGTCGCGCTGGTCACCGAGATCGCCGACAAGCCGCTCGATCCGCTCGAGGTGCTCAAGCTCGTCGGCCTCGAGCGGCGGATCGACCACTTTCCCTCGCAGCTGTCCGGCGGCGAGCAGCAGCGCGTCGCGGTGGCCCGCGCCATGGTCAAGGCGCCCGACGTGCTGTTGTGCGACGAGCCGACCGGTGCGCTGGACTATGAGACGGGGAAGGTCGTGCTCGCCGCGATCGCCCGCGCCAACGCGCAGCTCGGGACGACCACGATCATCATCACGCACAATGCGGCGATCGCCGGCATGGCCGATCGCGTGCTGCGGCTCGGCGGCGGGCGCATCGTCGGCGAGACGCGCAATGCGCGGCGCCTCTCGGCCGATGAGGTGCGCTGGTGAGCCTGCTGGACCGCAAGCTGTGGCGCGACATCGGCGCGATGCGCGGACAGGTGGTCACGATCGCGCTGCTGGTGGCGGCTGGTGTCGCCGTGTTCGTCGGCTCGGTCTCGACCTATTTGTCCCTGCGCGGCGGCTGCGAGCAGTTCTATGCCGACGGCCGGTTTCCGCAGATCTTCGTCACGCTGAAGCGGGCGCCGCTCGCGCTGGTGCCGCGGCTCAATTCCATTCCTGGCGTGGTCGCGGTCGAGCCGCGCATCGTGCGCGAGGTCATCGTCGATTGGCCTGCCGTCTCGCAACCGGTCTCGGCCCGCCTGGTGTCGCTGACCCATGCCGGCGACGAGCCCCTGGCGCGGTTGCATCTGCGCCGCGGCACGGCACCCGAGCCGGGCGCCGCGCGCAGCGCCGCGGTCAACGAGGCGTTTGCCGACGCCAACGGCGTCAGGCCGGGCGGCGAGATCCGCGTGCTGCTCAATGGCCGGGTGCAGGGCTTCCGGATCTCCGGCATCGCCCTGTCGCCGGAATATGTCTACGCGGTGAAGCCCGGATTGCCGATTCCCGACGATCGCCTCTATGCCATTCTGTGGGTCGACCGCAGCGCGGCCGAGGCTGCCTTCGACATGAAGGGCGCATTCAACGACGCCGTGATCGCGCTCGCCCCGGGCGTCGATCCCAAGCCCGTCATCGAGGAGCTCGACCGGCTGCTCGAGCCCTATGGGTCGATCGGCGCGATCGCGCGGCGGGACCAGCCGTCGAACCGCTTTCTCGAGGACGAGCTGAACCAGCAGAAGGTGATGTCGATCACCATTCCCATCATCTTCTTCGGTGTCGCCACGTTCCTGCTCAACGGCGCGCTCGGGCGGCTGGTCGCCGCGCAGCGCGAGCAGATCGCGGCGCTGAAGGCGCTCGGCTTTCCGACGCTGCTGCTCACCTTGCACTATCTCAAGCTGATGCTGGTCATCGTGCTGATCGGATCGGCGCTCGGCATCGCTGGCGGCTTCGGCTTTGGCCGTGCCATGATCACGAGCTATCAAGGGTTCTTCCGTCTGCCCGAGCTGTCATTCCGGCTGGCGCCATGGGCGGCGGTGGCCGGTGTCGCAATCAGCATCGCGGCCGGCGCGTTCGGGGTCATCACGGCGCTTCAGGAGGTCGTCGGCCTTGCGCCGGCGGAAGCCATGCGGCCCGCGATGCCGCTGGGATTCCGCCGCTCCTGGATCGAGCGCATCGTGCCGGGCAGGGCGTTCGGCGCGCGGCGGATGATGATGCTGCGCAACGTCGCGGGGCGGCCGTTCCGCTCGCTGTTCACCATCATCGGCATCGCCTTCGCGGTGCCGATGATGGTGCTCGGGATCTTCTGGCGCGATGCGATCGGCGACATGATCGAGCTGCAGTTCAACCTGGTCGAGCGCGGCAACGCCATGATCACCTTTGTGCATCCGGTCGACCGTGCAGTCCTGCGTGATCTGGCGCGCCAGCCCGGCGTGCTCGCGGTCGAAGGTCAGCGCATCGTTCCGGTGCGCCTGCGCGCCGGGCATCAGAGCTACCTGACCTCGGTGATCGGGCTGGCCGCGACGGACCAACTGCGCCGGCCGCACGATTCCGCGCGCCGTCCGATCGTGGCGGCGCCCGATGGCATTACGCTGACCCGACGCCTTGCGGAGCGCCTGGCGCTGAACGCAGGGCAGATCGTCACGGTGGAGGCGATGGAAGGCCGTCGCCGGCGGCGCGACGTTCCGGTCAGCGCCATCGTCGACGAGGCGGTCGGCATGGCGTCCTACATGGATATCGACACGCTCAATCGCTTCACCGGCGAAGGCGCGGCGGTCTCGGCGGCGAGCCTCCATGTCGAGCCGGCGGCGCTGGCTGCGCTCGGTGCGAGCTTCAAGACCATGCCGGCGATCGAATCGGTGACCATGAAGGCCTATGTCATCGCATCGTTCATGGAGAAGATCGCGGGCCTCGTGTTCGTCGTCGCCGGCATCCTGACCGGCTTCGCCGCGATCATCACCGTGGGCGTGGTCTACAACAGCGCACGCATCAGCCTGCAGGAGCGCGCCTGGGAGCTCGCCAGCCTGCGGGTGCTCGGCTTCACCCGCAGCGAGGTCGCGGGCATCCTGTTCGGCGAGTTTGCGCTGGACATCGCGGTCGGGATTCCGCTCGGCCTGTTGCTGTCGCGCGGCGTCATTGCGCTGATCGCGCAGCTGCATTCCAGCGAAAGCTTCCAGATTCCGGGCGTGATCGCGCTGCGGACCTACCTGATCGCCACCGCGGTGGTCTTGGCCAGCGCCGCGATCAGCGCCATCATCGTCCGCAGGAGGGTCGATCGGCTCGATCTGGTCGCGGCCCTCAAGACCAGGGAATGAGCATGCGTCCCGTGTTGCGCCGCCTCGGCATCGTGTCAGCGTTCCTGGCGGCCGCCGCCGTCATCGCCTGGATGGCGATGCCGGGCGCAGTTCCGGTGGAGACGGCCGTGGTGACCAAGGGGCGGTTCGTTGCCACCGTCGATGACGACGGCAAGACGCGGGTGCGCCAGCGCTACGTCGTGGCCGCGCCGCTCGCCGGCAGGCTGGGGCGCATCCGCTTCAAGGCCGGCGACCAGGTCAAGGCGGACGACGTGGTTGCCACCATCACGCCGGCGCCAGCGCCGCTGCTCGATCCGCGCGCCCGCCGCGAGGCCGAGGAGCTGCTCGGCGCGGCAGAGGCCAACGTCGAGCGGGCCAAGGCGGTCGTGGCCCGAGCGCAGGCGCAGAGCGCGCAGGCGAGCGCCGATCTGGCGCGTACCACGGCCCTGGCCGCCAGCGGAGCTGCAACGGCGCAGGCGCGGGAGCGTGCCGAGCTCGCGATGCGGATCGCCGAGCGTGACCTGCGCGCAGCCGAATATGTCGACCATGCCGCCGAGCACGAGCTCAGCCAGCTCAGGGCGATGCTGGCGCGCTACGGGAGCAAGACCGATGCCGATGCGCCGGCGGATAGTTGGAGCGTGACCGCGCCGGTCGGCGGGCTGGTGCTGAAGGTGACCCAGGAAAGCGAAACGACGGTGCAGCCGGGTGCGGCATTGCTCGACCTTGGCGATCCCCACGATCTCGAAGTGGTCGTCGACGTGCTCAGCACCGATGCGGTCGAGATCCGTCCCGGCGCTGATGTCACGATCGACCGCTGGGGCGGCGCCGGCCGACTCTCTGGGCGGGTTCGCCGGGTCGAGCCGGCGGCGTTCACCAAGATATCGACGCTCGGAATCGAGGAGCAGAGGGTCAACGTGCTGATCGACATCGTCTCGCCGGCCGAGCAATGGCAGCGGCTCGGCGATGCCTATCAGTTCGATGCGCAGATCGTCGTCTTCACGCAGGAGGATGCGACCATCGTTCCGACCGGCGCGCTGTTCAAGCGCGGTGACGACTGGTCGGTGTTCGCGCTGAAGGACGGGCGCGCCGAGTTGCGCACCGTCCGGCTCATCCGGCGCTCAGGCCGGTTGGCCGCCGTGGCCGACGGCGTCGCCAGCGGCGATGTCGTGATCATCTATCCTAGCGACCGAGTGGCCGACGGCGTCAAGGTCGCGCCGCGCTGACCTGCGGCGCCGTCGGGCCCGAGGAGCGGCCGGCGATCGTCGTCAGCGCTGCGACGCCAGTTGCCTGAGCCGCGCATGACGCGCCAGCGCATGCGCGATCAGACTGTCCATCAGCGCCGGCTGGGGCTGGCCGGTGGCCTCCCACATCTTCGGGTACATGCTGATGTTGGTGAAGCCCGGCAGGGTGTTAACCTCGTTGACGTAGACCTCCTCGCCGCGGACGAAGAAATCGACGCGCGCGAGACTCTCGCAGCAGAGCACGCCGAACACCTCGGTCGCCATTTTGCGGATGCGTGCGGCGAGACCCGGCTCGACCTGTGCCGGGACGTGCAGCGAGGCACCCGATGCGTCGGTGTATTTGGCCTCGTAGGAATAGAAGCCGTGGCTGTCGGCCGGCACGATCTCGCCGAGCTCGGAGGCGGCGACCTCGCCGTCGGCATTCTCCAGCACCGCGCATTCGATCTCGCGCACCGGGCTGATGCAGCGCTCGATCAGGATCTTGCGGTCGAAGCGCAGCGCCAGGCGGCAGGCAGCGGCGAACTCCTCGGCGCTGCGCGCCTTGGAGATGCCGACGGAGGAGCCGAGATTGGCCGGCTTGACGAACAGCTCGGATGACCCGACGGCGTCGACTGCCGCCTCATAGGTCACCGGCGACGCTTCCGTCATGGTGACGAACGGCACGATCGGCAGGCCGGCATCGCGGAGCAGGCGCTTGGCGACGTCCTTGTCCATCGCCGCCGCCGATCCCATCACGCGGCCGCCGACATAGGCGACATCGGCGAGCTCCAGCGCGCCCTGCACGGTGCCGTCCTCGCCGTTCGGACCGTGCAGCACCGGAAACACGACGTCGAAGGCGAGCTCGCGCGGGGCGCCGTCGCCGATGACCAGCGCGCGGCCCCGGCCGGCCGGCAGCAGCACGATCTGTGGGCCGTCGGTCGGTACGGTCAGCGCCGCGCCTGTACCGTCATTCGCAGCGTCGGCGAGCACCCAGCGCCCGTCGGTGGTGATGCCGATCAGCGTGACGGCGTAGCGGCCGGCATCGAGCGAGCGGAAGATGTTGGCCGCCGAGGCCCGCGAGACGTCGTGCTCCGCCGAGCGCCCGCCGAACAGGATCGCCACGCGCGTCTTTGTCTCTGTCATCGTCTCGTCCAGCCTGGTCTTTGCGGTGCGCGACCGTACAGCCAGAGGGCGACGCGTGGCAATTGAGGTGTTGTGGCCGGTGTGGTGGACAAGGCGACGCCGTCATGCGGCGGCGCTCACCGCCAGCCGACCCCGCCGTCCGAGCACACCGACGTCGTCCCGCCGGCATGCATGCAGCTCCGATAGAGCGGCGGCTCGATGAAGCGGCCCGACCAGATGCCGCGGCCGGCGTGGCGGGCGGCGCGCTGATCGGCGGCGTAGCGGCCGCGCGAATATTGCGGCTCCTCGACCGCGAGCCCGCGCGACACCATGAACTGGCCGACATCCGTCGCGCCGGCGGCGCAACGCGCGACGATGCGGCCGTAGCGATCGCCATCGACCGGCAGGCAGCGCAGAACCTTGCCGCGCGTGAAGGCGTCCAGCGTGTTGGCGGCCAGCGCGCCGCAGCGATACGGCCTGCGGTCGCGGCCGCGGCAGAGCTGTGCGCTTTCGGGTGCGTCGATGCCCCACAGGCGAATCCGCTCGCCGTGAATGTCCAGCGTGTCGCCGTCCACGATGCTGACGCGGCCAGCGAGCTCAGCCGCTGCGGCGGGGAAAGCGAGGAGAAGCGGCAGAACGAGGCAGGGGAGGAAACGTCGCAAGATCGGCACCTGACGCTGAGAGGGGCGTGATCGCTCGCTGCGCGAATCGATCGCGGATCATCCCGATCTATAGCGAAGTGGAGTTGCGCGATTGTGTGGCGAGCGCAGCGACAGCAGGGGAGCGTGAATCCGCACAGTTCGTCCAGGGAGCTTCGCGGTTCAGCGAAGGCTCGCTTTCTCTGTGCGCCCATCCTGCGCGCGGGCCGCGCGCTCGACCTCGGCGGCGAGCATGCTCAGATGCTCGGCCAGACGCGCGAACAGCTCGCGCTTGTCGCGGTCGGTGGCGAGATCGCGAATGAGGGCGCATTCCGCCGCGTCGGCCCGCAGCTTGTCCGGCTGGGTCATCAACTCTGACATGTTCCGCTTCCCTGCCGCGCCGGCAAGTTTTCGAAACAACGGATCGTCATGATTGTTCCGAGTATCCACGTATTTTTCGAGCGGGGTGCAGTCAGCGCCTGATCGGAGTACCTCTGCACGAATCCGAGGGGACGCGACGCTGGGTATTCGACCGCCTATCGCTCACCGGGCCACCATGTCGAGGCCGGATGCGCGGCCGAGATCTTGGTTTCGCGCAACGCCACCAGCGCGCTGCGCTTGTAGGGATGACCGCGAAGCCGCGAGCAATCCTGGCAGCGCATGTAGCGCTCGAGCTCATGGATTGGCGTCGTCTTGGCGCGCCTGATGATGTCGAGCGCGACGGTCTGATTGGTGTCGCAGCCGAGGCAGCGCACTTCGAGATAGTAATAGCCGGCGTTGAGCGCATCGCCGAGCAGCGGTGACGGCTGCGCCGGCCCCTTGTAGCCGAGCATGCGCTTGTTCCAAGCGTCGCAGGCCAGACGATCCGCTTCCTTACGCGCACGCGCGGCCTGCTCCTGCGCGATGCGGATGCCGGCACCGTAGAGTCTCTCGCGCGATTTCGTCGTCATGGCCGCGATGATCGACGCTGCGGCGCTCAGCGGCAAGCCGCTAGGGTTAGCGCAGCGAGAAGCGCCGGATACAAGCTCTTTCGCGTGCAGCGTTCCGATACCGTTGTCTTTTCAGTTCGTCGGCGAGCCTGCGACGAGCTCATCGTGCAACGTCCGGCATTTGTGCTGGCGCAGACGCGACGCGGAGTGCGTGCCCGTGGCGGCGGAGCGGTGGCTTCTCCCACCGCGCGGCATGATGCGTTCCGTCTGGCGCAACAAAGGGTAGCCAAACGCAACGGCGCGGCAAAAGTTCCTAAAATATTTGCGCCCCGGCGGCAGTTCCTTCAGCTTGTTCCAGCCGGCGTCCGGCGATAGACCTTGCCTTCGGGGTCAATCGTGCGCGCGGGTCGGAGTTTCTCAGATTGGATCGTTCGGAGCAGACGGTGGTCGGCGACCACGTTTCTGCTCACCATGCTCGCCGTCGCGATTTCGACCGCGGGCCGGATCGGGTTGGATTATGCCGGCGCGACGCTGCCCTACGCGACCTTCTACCCGGCGGTGGTGTTCGCCGCGCTGCTCGGCGGCATTCCCGCGGCCATTTTTGCCGCCTGGCTGTCCGCCACCGTGGTGCTCGTCGGCTTCACCGATCGTCCTGATCATGCCGAGGCGATCAACCTCGTTGGATTCCTGAGCACCGCGGCGCTGATCATCTGGCTCGGGCATCTCTGTCGCGGCGCGCTCGTGGAGCTGAAGCGCAGCGAGCATGCGCGCGAATTGCTGCTCGGCGAGCTGAGGCATCGCGTGAACAATCAGCTCGCGTTGTTTCAGGCGATCGTCAGATCGAGCCTGTCGGGCGAGGATCGCGCCAAAGGGGAGGCGATCGCGCTGCGGCTCGACGCCGTCGCGCGCGCCAACAGTCTCGCCTGGTCGGACCACCGCCTGATGACCTTGCGCATGCTGCTCGACGTCGAGCTGCAGCCGTATCGCGCCTCCGGCGCCGTGACGGTAGACGGGCCGGACATGCCGTTGGGGCCGGAAGCGGTGCGCAATCTCGCGCTGGTGTTCCACGAACTCGCGACCAACGCCGTCAAATACGGCGCGCTGCGCGGTCAGGGCGGACGGCTCGAGGTCCAGATCGCGCAGGAAGGCGGCCGCGGCACCGTGGCCTGGCGCGAGCTCTGTCCGCACGCGATCGAGCCGCCTGGGAGCGAGGGATTTGGCGCGCGCATGATCCGGGCGAGCCTCGCAGCGATCGGCGGCAGCATCGAGCAGGATTTTCGCGACGAGGGTCTGGTCTGTCGGATCAGGTTCGAAGCGGCGATGTGACGGCGTGTCGGCGGTCGGTACGCGCGGTCGCGGTGATCTCCGGACTCCAGAGCGGAGCATGCGCGTGTTTGCGTTGTTTGTCCGTCGCATGGAACGACGGTCGGCTTGATCGCCGGCACGAAACGCTTCACCATTCCCGGCAGAAGAACGAAGCGACAGCGCCGCATGGGCGGGAGACATCGGATGCAATGCTACGAGCTGCAGGGGCCCGGCGGAATCGATGCGCTGGCGCTGGTCGACAAGCCCGTGCCGCAGCCCGGCAGGGGCGAGGTGCTGGTGCGGCTGACGGCGGCGAGCATCAACTACCGCGATCTCCTGACCGTGAGGGGCGGCTACGGCTCACGGCAGAAATTTCCGCTGGTGCCGCTGTCCGACGGCGCAGGCGTGGTCGAGGCGGTCGGCGATGGCGTGTCGGCGTTCGCAGCCGGCGATCGTGTCGTCGGCAGCTTCTTCGAGAGCTGGACGGGCGGCGAGCCGAGCGAAGCGAAGATGCGTGGGGCGCTCGGCGGCGGCGTCGACGGCACGTTGACCGAGTATCGTGTCTTTCCGGTGCAGGCGCTGATCAGGACGCCCGCGCATCTCAGCGATGTCGAGGCCGCGACCTTGCCCTGCGCCGGCGTCACCGCCTGGAGTGCCGTGATCAAGCTCGGCGGCATCAGGCCGGGCCACACCGTGCTGACGCAAGGCACCGGCGGCGTCTCGATCTTTGCGCTGCTGATCGCGAAAATCGCGGGCGCGCGGGTGATCGCGACGTCGTCGAGCGAGGCCAAGATCGCGCGGCTGAAGTCGGTGGGTGCGGACGTGACGTTGAACTACAAGACGACGCCGGACTGGGGCAAGAAGGCGCGCGAGATCACGGGGCAGGGCGTCGATCTCGTGGTCGAGGTCGGCGGCGTCGGTACGCTGAATGAATCGATCCGCGCCACCCGGATCGGTGGCACCATTGCCTTCATCGGCGTGCTCGCCGGAGCGCCGGCCTCGGAGCTGCGGCTGCCGTTGATGGTGATGCAGCAGCAGCGGCTGCAGGGCGTCACGGTCGGCTCGGTCGACGATCTGCAGGCGCTGGCGAACGCGCTGACGCTGCATCAGGTGAAGCCGGTGGTCGACCGCGTGTTTCCGTTCAGCGAGGCGCGCGAGGCGTTCCACTACATGGCGAGCGGCGCGCATGTCGGAAAGGTAGCGATCGCGATCGGGTAAGGGCGCTGCATCAATTTTCTCGTCAGTGCGAGGAGCCGAAGGCGACGAAGCAATCCAGACTTGTTTGCCCGCCGCCCTGGATTGCTTCGCTGCGCTCGCAATGACGGCGTGAGTTGCGCTTGTTTTGAGCCCTGCCGGGATATGCGGTCAGCGGACCGTCTCTCTGCCATCCATCATGCCCTTGCGCGAGGGCAGCGTCATCGCGATCACACCAAGGACGACGCAGGCGAGCCCGATCCAGGCGGTCGGCGCGAGGTGCTCGCCGAGCCCGGCCACGGCGATCGCAACGCCGATCGGCACGCGCAGATAGGATTGCGCGGTGGCGCCGATCGAGCCGAGCGTCTGCACCAGGCGGAAATAGATCACCATCGCGGCCGCGGTCGAGACGGTCGCGAGCGCGGCCAGCGCCAGCACCGAGCGCAGCGACGGTGCCAGCGTCCACGGATGGTCGACGACGAGCGCGAGCGGGATCAGGACCAAGGCGCCCGACAGCAGCGATCCCGCCGCCGGCAGCATAGGGTTGAGCCCCTTGAAGCTCTTTCCCATGATCGCGGCGCCAGCATAGCAGATGGTGGCGGCGACGATCGCAATCTGCGCCCACAACTCGCGGCCAAGCCCGCCCAGCGCCTCGGTGCCGACGATGAGGCAGGTGCCGGCGAGTCCGGCGGCGACGCCGACCAGCTTGCGCAGGGTGACGGGTTCGTGGTGCGTCACCAGCGCGGTCAGCAGGAAGGTGAAGATCGGCGAGGTGGCGTTGAGGATCGTCGCAAGGCCCGCCTCGACGGTGCGCTCGGCCCAGGCGATCAGCGTGAACGGCACGACGCTGTTGAGGCCGGCCTGGATCATGAAGCGACGCCATATCGTCCGGTCACGCGGCCAAGCGAGGCCGCGGCTGCGGATGATCGCGGCCAGCAGCAAGCCCGCGATCAGCGTGCGTGCCGCGATCAGGGTCAGCGGCGGGATGGTCTCGACGCCGATCTTGATGAAGGTGTAGGAGGCGCCCCACAAGGTCGAGAGCAGAACCAGGAGGGCGATTTCGCGGCTGAGGTCGGAGCGGCGCTGCATGGGGGACTCGCGGCGGAGAAGGACGCCTTCTCATAGCGGCCCGGCAGCGCTCGACGTTTCGATGCGGAACGAAACGTTCCGGCTCCGAACGAAGTAGCCATTCCGGTTCGTGCGCTGCGCCCCTGGATCGCTTCGCTGGCGCTCGCGATGGCGGAGCTTGGAGGAATTCCGGTGCCCGCCACGCCCGTCATTGCGAGCGAAGCGAACAATCCAGAATGTGGGGTGGGCGAAGGCGCGGCCGCGCCGCATGAGATCGTGATGGCGCCGTGCCCACCATCTCGTTGCGAAGAATGACGCGCTACGGTGGGCACGCTGCCGCTTTGCCCACCCTACGTTTTCATCAGCTCATCAGTTCGCCGGCATGCTCTTCTCGACCAGCTTCACCCAGTACGATGCGCCGGCGCTGAGGATGTTGTCGTTGAAGCGATAGGCCGGGTGGTGGCACTCGTTGCCGGGGCCCATGCCGAGGAACACGAACGCGCCGGGGCGGGCCTCCAACATGAAGGCGAAGTCCTCGCCGCCCATCAGGGGAATGGCGCGGTCGTTGACGCGCTCGTCACCGGCGACGTCGCGGGCGACGTCGGCGGCGAAGGCGGCCTGGGCCGGGTGGTTCATCGTCACCGGATATTTGCGCTCGTAGATCGCCTCGGCCGAGCCGCCATAGGCACGGGCGGTGGCCTCGGTGACCTCGACGATGCGCTTCTCGACGAGGTCGCGGATCTCCGGATCGAGCGTGCGCACGGTGCCGAGCATCTCCACCGTCTCGGGGATCACGTTGAAGGTGGTGCCGCCATGGATCGAGCAGATCGAGATCACCGCGGATTTCAAGGGATCGACGTTGCGCGCGACGATCGACTGCAGTGCGTTGACGATCTGCGAGGCGATCAGGATGCTGTCGACGGCCCGGTGCGGGCCGGCGCCGCCATGGCCGCCCTTGCCGGTGACCTTGATGTGGATCGCATCGGCCGAAGCCAGCATCGCGCCCGGCGAGATTTCGAAATGGCCTTCGGGGACGCCCGGCATGTTGTGCATGCCATAGACCTCCTGGATGCCCCAGCGCGTCATCAGGCCGTCGTCGACCATCGCCTTGCCGCCGGCGCCGCCTTCCTCGGCCGGCTGGAAGATGACGATGGCGGTGCCGTCGAAATTGCGGGTCTCGGCGAGATATTTCGCAGCGCCGAGCAGCATCGCGGTGTGGCCGTCATGACCGCAGGCATGCATCAGGCCCGGCGTCTTCGAGGCATAGGGAACGCCGGAGGTTTCCTCGATCGGCAACGCATCCATGTCGGCGCGCAGGCCGATGGTCCTGCCGGAGCCGGACTTGCGCCCGCGGATCACGCCGACCACGCCGGTGCGGCCGATGCCGGTCACGACCTCGTCGCAGCCGAATTCGCGCAAGCGGTCGGCGACGATGCCGGCGGTGCGATGGACTTCGTACAGCAGCTCGGGATGTTCGTGGAAATCGTGGCGCCAGGCGGCCATTTCGTCGGAGAGCGCGGCGATGCTGTTGAGGATGGGCATGAGGACCGGATGACTCGCTGAAGTGAATCGGAACGCTGCAGTGATGCGGCCAGGCCAGCCGACAGCACCGCGCAACGACCGACTATGACCCGGTCAAAAAAGCGAGGCAAGTTGCGGCCGGCCATGGCGCCATGCGCGGATGCGCGGTCACCTCGACGGACGATGCCGGGCGTTCCGGATTGCGGAACGGGAGTCAGGCGAGCGGGGCGGGGGCGGGCACGCGGGGGTATTTGCGCTCGGGCGGCACCTCCAGGCGGAAGGCCCGCAGCTTCGGCTCGTCCCACGCTGCCAATGGCGTGCCGCAGACGCCGCAGTCGAACCGCCCGGCAGCGCCAACGGCGGATGTCGATTCCGCGATCTCGTAGGCGGCACGGCAAT
This sequence comes from Bradyrhizobium sp. SZCCHNS3016, assembly GCF_032484535.1. Classification (NCBI taxonomy): domain Bacteria; kingdom Pseudomonadati; phylum Pseudomonadota; class Alphaproteobacteria; order Hyphomicrobiales; family Nitrobacteraceae; genus Bradyrhizobium; species Bradyrhizobium sp. SZCCHNS3016. Next base: position 81,784 of record NZ_JAUETE010000005.1, on the reverse strand, counting down.
GCGGACACGTCACGCTGGATATCTTCATGAGATCACGCTCCCAAACAGCTCGACCAGACACCTTGAACCGGATCAATGCGCTCCATGAACCGACGTCATCGCGTCCAATCGTCACGCCTCCTCGGCCTGCCACGGCGTCGGCGCCTTGGTGAAGGCGCGCCACGCCTCGCGCAACGGCTGCTCCACGCCGGCCATGGCATGCGTCTGCCAGCCGGTGATCGCGGCGGCCGCGATCGCCGCGTCGGTAGAGGTGGTGCCGAGGGTCTCGATCACGCCGGCGGTGACCGCCATGTCATTGTAGTGGCCAAGCTGTTCCTGGAAACCGGCGAGCGTCCTGGCATATTTCTTCGCCGATTTGCTCGCGCCGTAGAGCGGCAGCAGGAAGTCGATGCTGTAGCGCAGCTTCTTCAGCGCGAGACGCAGCCGGTGGCGCCGCTCGGCCGGCAGCTTCTTGAAGCGGCGGCCGCGCTTGAGCACCTTCTGGTGGCGCTCCGACAGGACAGGCCCGGCGAAATCGATCGCGGGCGCCGCGAGGCGTCGGAGATCGTCGGGGGAGACGTCGTTGCGCCAGCCGCGGGTCTCGATCCATTCGCCGAGGCCGAGCACGAAAGCGGCGCAGCGGCGCTCGGCAAGCGCGATGCGCAGCGTGCGATAGGCGAGTTCGCGCCGCCGCTCGGCGAGCGACCGGAGCGAGTCGAAGCCTGCAACCGTGGGGCACGCCTCGGCGATCTCGGGCAGCGTATCGTTCAGGAACACGTCGAGGTCGCGCGCCGCCGAGAGGCTCTGTGCCAGCCAGCGGGCATCCGCCTCGAGACCGTCGAGCGTCGCCGAGGTCCCGAGCGGCCGCATCAGGTGCAACGCGGCGCGCAGGCGGCGCAGCGCTACCCGCAACTGATGCACGCCTTCCGTATCGCGTCCATCATCTGCTGCAGGCATTGCCTGCAGCAGATGACGCAGGCTGCCGCGCAGGACGACGGCGAAGCTCTCGTCGAGAGACACCGCCGGATCGAGGCGCAGCTTGCGCGGCTTTTCGGCCCCCGGCGCTGCTCCGGCTGCGAGGTCGAAACCGCGCGCTGATTTGCTGCGGATCGAAGGTCTGATAGGTCCGTGATCGGCGATGCGCTGCGCGATCTCGTAGATGGCGGCGGGGTTGCCGCTTTTGAGCTCCAGCTCGATCTCGCTCACGATCTCACGGTGCTCGCCGGCCTTGATGACACCGCTGTCGAACGCGATCTCGATGGTCGCGCCGGGCACGTCGAGCATGCGCGCGTGACGATGCACGTCGGCCGTGAACACCGCCTCGAGCGTTGCATCGGCCAGCGCGGAGCGAAGCTCCTCCGGCAGCAGCGCGGCCGCCAGCACCGGATCGGGCGCCAGCGAGCTGACGCTGGCCTCCCACTCTCCGCGCTTGAGCGGGTCGTCGCTGTGCTGCTCTTTCACGGTCTGCACGAAGCGCGAGCCGCTCTGGCGCACCCGCAAGGTGAAGCCGTTCTTCCACAGCATGCGCTTCGGCGTGTCGTAGTAGACCGATGTCAGATGCTTGCGCGAACCCTTGTTGCGCGCATGCGCGGTAACGACCGGTGCGTTGTTGAAGCCGGCGAGTTGATCGGGCGCGACGAGGAGCTTCAGCTCGATCTCATGGCCGGCGCCGGCCGCGGGATCCGGCAAGGACGGCGTCACGACCTCCACGCCCGGCGCCACGGCATCCCCCCGTGTGACCGCGTGATCGGCAAGGTGCTGTGCAGTCAAGCTATCGGCGGCGCCACCGGGATCGCTGCTCGCCGAGTCACCACTATCCCGCACGCCGACCGCATGGCCACTGCCGTGGATCGACGCCGTTGCGTTCGAATCGGGCATGTGTCGATTCTGTAACCGTTTAGTGACAGTCATCTCTCGTATAGCTGCAGCCGGCACAAAGGGACAGTGGCATTTCTCGCAGGCGGCTGACGATGCTCGACGCGCCAGCGCTTATCGGTCGCATTTTTTGTTGCTACTTCAATGACAAGTGCTCGCGCTTGCGGCCGGCGGGCGCTCACGAAGATATGTCCCTCGTAGCCGCGCAATGCTCCGTCGCGCGGCCGCGCTGCCACAGCGGGAACTCAGATCGAGCCGGTCAGCATGAAACGCGTGGCGATGAAGACGGCGGCTGCGGTGGTCGCAATGCTCGCGGCGGCCACGAGGCCGCGGCCGCGTCGCGCCAGCGCGCGGGAGCGTTCGCGCGGATCCTGCGCCGGATCGAAGGATATGCGCCGGCTGCGCCGGTGGCGCACCGCCTGCACCCAGAAGGCAAGCGCGGCGATGCCCGTTGCGACCGCAAACACGGTCGTTACGCCGGCGGCAAAGCCGAGATCGACACCGACGCTCTCCAGCATGGCCCGCAGACGTACCGCAAAGCGTGCCAGGAGAGTTGCGGCATAATCGGCGGCCGCGGCACCCGTATAGAGCAGAACCGCCGTCCACACGACCGCGGCCATCGCAATCAGGATCGACAGCAGGACTGCGAGCCCGTCGCCGGCCATGAAGCCGATCGAGGCGGCGATCAGCGCCAGCGCCGGCATCACGTTGCCCATGGGGATCGGAAGGATGATGGTGACGGCCATCAGCAGCAGCGGCAGCGCGAGCAGCATCCGCGCCGGCCGGCCGGTCAGCCAGACCAGCCGGTCCTCACGCAGGCCGCGCTCGGCAAAGCCCGCCCAATCGAGTCCGGCACGGATCACCTTGCGCAGCAGCCGCTGCGGCACCGGCCGGCGGCGCAGCGGCTCGGGCAGCCATAGCCGCTCGGCGCCGAGCAGGATCTGCAGTGCGACGAGAGCCACCAAGGTGCCGAACACCATGCCGAACGGGCCGGGCAATGGGATCAACGCCGGCAAGGTCAGCAGCAGCAACGTCAGGCCGAGACCTTCCGACTCCAGCCGGTCGAACAATTCGCCGATGGACGGCTCCTCGGACCGCACCGTGCGGGCGATCGCGAGCAGCCGGCGGCTGATCGGCCCGTTGTGACGGCGCGGCGCCGACGAGTCCTCATCGTTGGATGCGACATCATTCATCACCACGCGGCAACCTCATGTCCTCTGGCCTGCGTCACTTCATCTGCTCGACGGCAGGCCGCGTCTTCCACAGCGAATAGGCGATACCCGCGCCGAGCAGACCGAAGGTGATGCCGAGCGAGAGGGCGGGCGGAAACTTCTCGAGCCCGAGCAGGTCGGCAAGGAAGATCTTCGAGCCGATGAAGATCAGCACTGCCGCCAGCGCCAGCTTCAAATACTGGAAGCGATCGACCATCGCGGCAAGCGCGAAATAGAGCGCGCGCAGGCCGAGGATCGCGAAGATGTTCGAGGTGTAGACCACGAACGGGTCGGTCGAGATCGCGAAGATCGCGGGCACGGAGTCGACGGCGAAGACGACGTCGGCGAACTCGATCAGGATCAGCGCCAGGAACAGCGGCGTCATGAACCAGGTCGGCCTGCCGCTTCCATCCGGCTGGCGAACGAAGAAACGCTCCTCGTGCAGGCGGTCGGTGACGTCGAAGCGACGGCGCACCCAGGCCAGCGCCGGGTTGGAGCCGATGTCGTGCGGCTTGTCCTTGAACACCAGCATCTTGATGCCGGTCGCGACCAGGAACAGCGCGAACAGATACAGCACCCAGCTCGCCTGGGCGACGATCACGGCGCCAAGGCCGATCGTGATCGCGCGCAGCACGATGACGCCGACGATGCCCCAGAACAGCACGCGGTGCTGATAGGCGCGCGGGATCGAAAAGTAGCTGAAGATCATGGCGATGACGAAGACGTTGTCCATCGCCAGCGCCTTCTCGATCGCGAACGCGGTGAGATAGGCGGTGCCGGCCTCGCCGCCGAGCTGCCACCATACCCAGCCGCCGAAGACCAGGGCGAGCATGATGTAGATGGCGCTCATGACGAGGCTCTCGCGCACCGAGATCTCGCGCGTCTTGCGATGGAGGACGCCGAGATCGAAGACGAGGAGGGCGAGCACGATTGCAAGGAAGGCGAGCCACATCCAGACGGGCTTGCCGGCAAACGCGATGAGCAGGAATTCCACGACGGGTCCTCTTATCTAGCCGGTGAAATTGATGTCAGGTCCGACATCGTGAGCGCACCGGCAGCTTCACCAGAGGGGCCCGGACCAGGGGTAGGGAACGGACGTATGTGTGTCCCGATCGGTTTTCAAGAGCCAGCCCCTTGCGTCCACGTTCAGCAAGATGAACGTGGAGGTGCGACAGAGTGTCTGCTGCCGCGGCAGCCGTCTTGCGGGCGTGCGGCTGCAAACTAATTCCAGAGGGCCGGAGATCCGGGCCCCTCTGATAGTCCATGCGACTATGATGTCGGACTCTCTTTTATGACCGATGCCGCTGGCAGTGATCCCGCTGGCGGTATTGCGCGCTTCGGAGCGCTCCTGAGGAGTTTGACCAGATGCGGCCACACGCGTCGCTTGTTGCTATCAGCCCTTGTTGCGATCAAGCCCTTGGGGCTCTCGCCTCCCCACATCACCACCCCAACAATCATGACCCCGCTCATACCTCCCGCAATCCCTCGGATGGCGGCGGTGATCGTGATGGAACCGGAGCGCCTGCTCGCCACTTTGTATGGAACCTGTGCGCTGCGGCGCACGGGCATCTCGTGTACGGGAGACAATCGTGACCACGGGGGGTGACCAGATATCGATCGCGAAGGCGCCGCCGTCGCGCTCGGCCGTCGCAACGCGCCGTCTCTTGATGATCATCAACCGCGGCAGCCGCTCCGGCGGCGAGGCCGCGGGCATTGCCGTGTCGCGGCTGAGTGCGGCCGGCTATGATCTCGTGATCTCGGCGCCGCATAGTCCGCGCGAAGTGGCGCCGTGGATCGAAGCCCATGCCGACGATGCGGAGGCGGTCGTCGTCGCCGGGGGGGACGGCAGCCTGAACGCGGCTGCGCCCGCACTGGTCAGGACCGGCCTGCCGCTCGGCATTATTCCAGCCGGCACCGCCAATGACCTTGCCCGCACGCTCGGCCTGCCTGATGACATGGAGGCCGCAGTCGACGTGATCGCCGCCGGCCACCGCCGCCAGATCGATCTCGGCGAGGTCAATGGTCATCCATTCTTCAACGTCGCAAGCCTCGGCTTGAGCGCCGACCTCGCGCGGCAGCTGACCAAGGAAACCAAGCGGAGGTTCGGCCGGCTCGGCTATGCGCTCACGGCGCTGAAGGTGCTGACCAATGCACGGCCGTTCCGCGCGATGATCGTATCGTCCGACGGCGCGGTGCGGGTGAAGACGCTGCAGATCGCGGTCGGCAATGGCCGCTACTACGGCGGCGGCATGGCGGTCGATCACCGCGCCGAGATCGACGATTCCCATCTCGATCTGTATTCGCTGGAGATCGGCCGCATCTGGAAGCTGTTGGCGATGGCCTATGACTTCCGCAAGGGCCGCCACGGCCTGTGGCAGGAGGTGCGGGCCTCGCGTGATACATCGTTCGAGATCCGCACGCGCCGTCCGCGCCGGATCAATGCCGATGGCGAGCTCGTCACCTTCACGCCGGCGCGCTTCTCCGTGCTGCCGCGTGCGGTCACGGTGTTCGTGCCCGAGGTCGCAGCGCAGGACCGGACCTGACGCGCGGCCGCTTGATCCGCCGTTTGCGGACACTCGTTTTCGACTGATCACCCAATTGAGAGACCCATGACCAAGCAGACCCGCTTCAATCTCTGGTACGCGATCGTCGCGATCTTCGTCGCGATGATGATCCACAATGCGTGGACGAGCTATCGCCAGGTCGCCGTCATTCCCTACAGTCAATTCCAGGACCTGCTCGCAGCCGGCAAGGTGAAGGAGGTCGGCGTCTCCGAGAACTACCTGGAAGGCACGCTGAAGGAGCCGCTGCCCAGCGGCCAGTCGCGCTTCGCGACGACGCGCGTCGACCAGGAGTTCGCCAAGGAGCTCAGCAAGGCCAACGTCACCTTCACCGGCCGCGTCGAGAGCAACATTCTCGGCGACATTCTCTCGCTGGTGATGCCGATCGCGCTGTTCTTCGGCGTCTGGTACTGGCTGTCGCGCCGGATGATGGGCGGCGCGGGCGGGCTCGGCGGCGGCCTGATGCAGATCGGCAAGAGCAAGGCCAAGGTCTACGTCGAATCCAACACGGGCGTTCGCTTCGACGACGTTGCCGGCGTCGACGAGGCCAAGGACGAACTGCGCGAGATCGTCTCGTTCCTGAAGGATCCGAAATCCTATGGCCGGCTCGGCGGCCGCATGCCCAAGGGCGTGCTGCTGGTCGGCCCGCCCGGCACCGGCAAGACGCTGCTCGCCAAGGCGGTCGCGGGCGAGGCCGGCGTGCCATTCTTCTCGATCTCGGGCTCGGAATTCGTCGAGATGTTCGTCGGCGTCGGTGCGGCGCGCGTGCGCGACTTGTTCGAGCAGGCCCGCGCCAAGGCGCCCGCGATCATCTTCATCGACGAGCTCGATGCGCTCGGCCGCGCCCGCGGCATGGGCCCGTTCGCCGGCGGCCATGACGAGAAGGAGCAGACCCTGAACCAGTTGCTGGTCGAGCTCGACGGCTTCGATTCCTCGACCGGTCTCGTGCTGCTCGCGGCGACCAACCGGCCGGAGATTCTCGATCCGGCGCTGCTGCGCGCCGGCCGCTTCGACCGCCAGGTGCTGGTCGACCGGCCCGACAAGCCGGGCCGCATCCAGATCCTGCAGGTGCATCTGAAAAAGGCCAAGCTCGCCGCCGACGTCGATCCGGAGAAGGTGGCCGCGCTGACGCCGGGCTTCACCGGCGCCGATCTCGCCAACCTCGTCAACGAGGCGACCTTGCTGGCAACGCGGCGCGGCGGCGACGAGGTCAGGCTCGACGACTTCAACAACGCGATCGAGCGCATCGTCGCCGGCCTGGAGAAGCGCAACCGGCTGCTCAATCCGAAGGAGCGCGAGATCGTCGCCTATCACGAGATGGGGCATGCGATCGTTGCGATGAGTCTGCCGGGCACCGATCCCGTGCACAAGGTCTCGATCATTCCGCGCGGCGTCGGCGCGCTCGGCTATACCATCCAGCGTCCGACCGAAGATCGCTTCCTGATGACGCGCGAGGAGCTGGAGAACAAGATGGCGGTGCTGCTCGGCGGCCGCGCCGCGGAGCTCGTGGTCTACGGCCATCTGTCGACGGGCGCCGCCGACGATCTGCGCCGCGTCACCGACATCGCGCGCTCGATGGTGACCCGCTACGGCATGTCGGAGCAGTTGGGCTCGGTCGCCTACGAGCGCGACAACCAGTCGTTTCTTGCGCCGGGCGTCTCACGCAGCGCCGAGTATGGCGAGGCCGCAGGGGATGCGATCGACGCCGAGGTGCGTGCGATCGTGACATCAGCGCTGGAGCGCACCCGCAAGCTGCTGCAGGACAAGCGCGACGTACTGGAGCGCGCCGCGCGCCGCCTGCTGGTCAAGGAGACGCTCGACGAGACCGAGCTGGCCTCGCTGATGAAACAGGACCAGCGCGCCGGCGATCTGGTTGCGGCGGCGAAGCCGATGTAGTTGGTGCTGTGTAGGGTGGGCAAAGGCGCAGCCGTGCTCATTCTACGAGCGAGATCGTGAAGGCGCCGTGCCCACCATCTGATCGCTTGCTCTGCCGCACGACGGTGGGCACGCTGCCGCCTGACGGCGACTGCTTTGCCCACCCTACGAAGGCGCAGCGCGTTGACCTCGTAGCCCGGATGAGCGGAGCGATATCCGGGGTCTCCAACGCTGCCTGCGATGAACCCGGATGTCGCTGCGCTCATCCGGGCTACGCGCTCACCGCCGCGGCCACATCCGGGCCAATGTCTCGTCCTTCTTGACGAACTCATGCCAGAGCGTGGCGGCGATGTGCAGGCCGACGACGAGATAGACCACATAGGCCAGCGCGTCGTGCGTGATCTCGCCGGCATGCGCGATCGTCTTGTCGCCGGCGAACAGGCGCGGCCAGCTGAACGTCCAGAAGTAGCGCAGCGAGTAGCCGCCGGCCGACGAGAACATGTAGCCGGTGACGGGCATGACCAGAAGCAGCGCATAGAGCGTCCAATGATTGAGCTGCGACAGCGCGCGGACGATCGGGCCGAAGGCGGCCGGAGCTGCCGGGGCCGTCGTGCGAGCCCGCACGATCAGACGGAGAATGGCGAGCAGAAACAGCGTGACGCCGAGCGACTTGTGGATTTCCAGCAACTCGCGCCGCGGCGATGTCCCAGCCGGCTGCAGGCCGCAATAGAGTCCGATCAGCATGGCTGCAATGAACAGCAGCGCCGTTGCCCAATGGATCCGTCGCAGCAGAGGATCATAGGTCGTCGGCATGTGGGTGTCTCGTCGATGGGGGAGCAGGACGACCTGCATAGGCGCTCGTCTGGTCGGCGTCGAAGGATCAGAGGTCGACGACGAGATGTCGGACAACCGCACAAAGGTATCTGCTGATCATTTTTGAGTGATTCCATGCGTGCCGCTCTGTCAGTCGCGCCTCCGGTGATCCCTCGGGCGCGCCGACCCGGCCTGCGGGGGGCTCGATACGCCGTCCCTCGTTCGATGTCTGCATCGGATCAGGCGACGATGTTGCCTTGCGGATGACGGGCGGTGCTGAGAACTGAGCGGGTGTCCTGCAGGCTCGCGCAGGGATTGCGCCTTGATTTTCTTGCAATTGCGGACCAATCTCCCTGCCGGCATTCTGGTCGGGGGGCCTCGTGTCCAATCCTGTTGCAAAGAACATCGTGCTGTTGTCGGACGGGACCGGCAACAGCGCCAAGGCCGTGTTCAAGACCAATGTCTGGCGGCTGTTCCAGCTGCTGGACCTGCGCGATCCGCGCCGGCAAGTCGCCTTCTACGACGATGGCGTCGGAACGTCCTCCTTCAAGCTGTTCGCAGCCCTCGGCGGCATCTTCGGCTTCGGCCTGAAGCGGAATGCGATTGCGATCTACAGCTTCTGCTGTCGCAACTACAAGCCGGGCGACCGCATTTACTGCTTCGGCTTCAGCCGCGGCGCGTTCACGATCCGCATCGTGGCGGCGATGATCGCGGGGCAGGGCCTCGTCGCTTACAACAACAATGAGGCCGACCTCGCGCGCTTCGCTGCGGACGCCTATCGCCGCTATCGTCGCCGCTACAACACCGGACTTCTCAGATATCTCGGCAAGATCGGCCTGGACCTCCGTAAATGGCGCGATGGGGGGATCAAGCTGCTGCGCAGGCTGCAGGGCGTTGCGCCCGAGGCTCCGCCGGCGATCGAGGTCGAGAGCGTGCATTTCGTCGGCATTTGGGACACCGTTGACGCCTATGGCGGGCCGATCGAGGAGATGACGCGCGCCATCGACTATTGGATCTGGCCGCTGTCGATGCCGGACCAGTTCATGAATTCCAAGATCCATCGCGCCTGCCACGCCCTCGCGATCGAGGAGGAGCGTGACGCCTTCCGCCCAGTGATCTGGGACGAGCGCTATGTGTGGGGACGGGACGATGCGGTCCCGGGCCGGAGTGACAAGAAGGACTGGCTGTTCGGCATCGATCACGATCCGCGCAGCGAAGCTGCGAAACTCGCCGACCCGCCGCCGCATCTGCGCACCGACCTGCCGCCACGTGACCGCGAGCGCATCAGCCAGGTGTGGTTTGCCGGCGTGCATTCCGACATCGGCGGCGGCTATCCGCAGGATGGCCTTTCCTATGTGACGCTCGATTGGATGCTCGACCGCGCCCAGGCCTATGGTCTCGTCTATCTCGACGGGCGGCGCAGGCTGCTCTACGATCCCGAGATCGATCCGCTCGATACGCTGAACGACTCGCGCAAGGGGCTTGCGGCCTACTACCGCTACAAGCCGCGCAATCTGCGCGAGATCTATGACGCGCCGCCCTACAAGCTATCGCTCCGGTACGATGTCAGTCGCATCAAGTGGCTGCTTCATTCGCCGTTCAAGGCCCAGACCGGGCTTCTTGCTGACGATCTGCATCCGAGCCTGCCGCAGCCACCTCTGCCGCCGGTGAAGCCGACCATCCACCGCACCGTGTTCGAACGCATTGGGTCGGGTCCCGATCACTATGCACCGGTGGTCGTACCCGCCGCTTACCGCGTCACGGATGAGACCGATACGCCGGTCGATGCGCTGCATCCGCTCGATCGCGGGCACGCGCGGACGCGGGTGCAGGACGATGTCTGGAATTGGGTCTGGCTGCGCCGCGTGGTCTATTTCGCCACCATGTTCGCGCTGCTGTTCGTCGCGGCGATCCCATATTTCGTCATCTATTGGCCGCGCGTGCTTTATGAGCCCTTGCATGGGCTGGTAAATCCGCTGGTCAACGGAGCGGCAGCCTTCTTGCCAAAATTTCTCGACCCATGGTTCGTCGCGTTTCGGGATTCGCCGGGGTTGCTGGTGGTCGGTGTGGCCGCTGCGCTCGGCTTGACGGCGTGGGGCACCTCACTGCAGCGAACGATCCGCGACGCCGCACGCATCGCCTGGAACGATCCATCCCGGCACAAGCCGGTGACCGGCTGGCGCGCGACGGTTTATTCGCTGCGACGCCAGGGCTGGTACATCGCCGGTTTCTACGTCCTGAAATCGTGGATCTTCCCGACCGGCATCATGTTCTGGCTGTTCTGGTGGTTGGCGTTCGGCGCGGCCAACACGGCCGGTCTGTTCTGCAAGGCAACACTGAGGCCGACCGAGGTCAACGAGACAGAGATCGGAGCATGGCATAATGGAAGTATCCGGCCGTTGTTCGAGACGCGCCACCATTGCTATCCGACAGCGCTTAGCGTGGCGCAGGACGAGACGTATCAGATCACGCTCGATGTCGGAGAGGGATGGAGCGACGGCAGCATCCCTGCATCCCCGGCCGGCTTTGGTTACGGGACCTGGACGCAGCTACCGGGCCTGCCGTTCAAGCGGCTGATCTGGTCGAACTGGTTCGCGCCCATCGTGCGGGTGGGCAGCACGGGATTGGAGGAGCATCTCCCCACCTTCCGACCCGAAGCACCCGGCAGTAGCCGTTGGACGGCCGAGTTCACCGCACGCAGCGATGGGGAGGTGTTCGTCTACGTCAACGACACCTCCATCCTGTTTCCTTGGTTGTTGTATCGATTCTATTTCAACAACAAGGGCAATGCGGCCGTCTCGCTGAAGAAGCTGTAACGGCGCGCGCCGTCACTCGGCGCTGCCGAACACGCGCCGGAAGATCGTGTCGACGTGCTTGAGGTGGTAGCCGAGGTCGAATTGCTCGTCGATCTCGGCGTCGGTGAGATACTTCTTCACCTCGGCGTCCGCCTTGAGCAAAGTGCGGAAGTCGCCTTCGCCGCGCCACACCGGCATCGCGTTGCGCTGGACCAGCTTGTAGGAGTCCTCGCGGCTCGCCCCCTTCTGGGTCAGCGCGATCAGCACGCGCTGCGAGTGCACGAGGCCGCCGAGGCGGTCGAGGTTCTTTCCCATGTTGGCGGGATAGACCAGCAGCTTCTCGACCAGGCCGGCGAGGCGCACCAGCGCGAAGTCGAGCGTCACGGTGGCGTCGGGACCGATCATGCGCTCGACCGAGGAATGCGAGATGTCGCGCTCGTGCCAGAGCACGACATTCTCCATCGCCGGCGTCACATAGGCGCGCACCATGCGGGCGAGGCCGGTGAGGTTTTCCGACAGCACCGGGTTGCGCTTGTGCGGCATTGCGGAGGAGCCCTTCTGTCCCTCCGAGAAGAATTCCTCGGCTTCCAGCACCTCGGTGCGCTGCAGGTGGCGGACTTCGGTCGCAAAGCGTTCGACCGAGGAGGCGATCACGCCGAGGGTGGCAAAGAACATCGCGTGGCGGTCACGCGGAATCACCTGGGTGGAGATCGGCTCGGGCGACAGGCCCATCGCCTTGGCGACGTGCTCCTCCACCCGCGGATCGATCTGGGCGAAGGTGCCGACGGCGCCGGAAATCGCGCAGGTCGCGACCTCCTTCCGAGCGGCGACCAGGCGCTCACGCGCGCGGGAGAATTCCGCATAGGCATAAGCGAGCTTGAGGCCGAACGTCACCGGCTCGGCATGGATGCCGTGCGAGCGGCCGATGGTCGGCGTCATCTTGTGCTCGAAGGCGCGCGTCTTCAGCGCCGCCAGCACGCGGTCGAGATCGGCGAGCAGCAGGTCGGCGGCGCGGGTGAGCTGGACGTTGAGGCAGGTGTCGAGCACGTCCGATGACGTCATGCCCTGGTGCACGAAGCGCGCCTCGGGGCCGACGATCTCGGCGAGATGGGTCAGGAAGGCGATGACGTCGTGCTTGGTCTCGCGCTCGATCTCGTCGATGCGGGCGACGTCGAAGGTGGCGTCCTTGGCTTTGGCCCAGATCGTCTTGGCCGCGTCCTTCGGAATCACGCCGAGCTGCGCCAGCGCGTCCGCCGCATGCGCCTCGATCTCGAACCAGATCTTGAACCGGGTCTGCGGCTCCCAGATCGAGGCCATTTCGGGACGGGTATAGCGGGGGATCATCGACGGCGCTCCGAGGTGGGAGGGAAGGTGGGCGGGACCGGGCGTCCGCGCCAGCATTTTACGCCGCGCTTTACCAGAGCGGCCGGATCGACACAAACGGCGGTCTTTCCGCTCGGCCGGTGCGATCGAGGTGGATTATGATACCGTTCAAAAAAATCGCGCTGACAGATATTGAAATCTGTCAGCGCGATGGTGTATGTCTCTGCCGCTGTCATGCTGAAGATCAACTTGCACTGTCTGACCATGGGTTCAGCGGTTTCAACTGCGAAGGACCGCTTCGATGAAGATTGAAAAGCGATTGTTGCACTCACAATTTCAGGACTGGCTGAATCACCAGGTCGCGCGTCACTTGGAGACCCAGGCAGCCAAATTCCGCGCGCCGTCGTCCGCCGATCGGGCCGAGACGATCCAGATCAAGGCGCATACGTCCGACACCGATATGGTGCATGCATGAATGAGGCCGTGGTTCTGACATCCGAGCGCATCCTCGAAGTCACCGAGGACGTGTTGCGCCGTTACGGGCTCGCCAAAGCGACGGTCGTCGACGTCGCGAGAGCGCTCGATGTCAGCCACGGCTCCGTCTATCGTCACTTCCCCAGCAAGGCGTCGCTGCGCGAGGCGGTTGCCAGGCGCTGGCTCGAGCGGGTCAGCGCGCCGCTGGCGCAGATCGCGGCCGAGCCGGGACCCGCGCCGGCGAAGCTGGAGCGCTGGCTGCGCGAGCTGTTCGGCGCCAAGCAGAAGCGGGTCTGTGAAGATCCGGAGATGTTCGCGACCTATCTCACCCTGGCGCGCGAGGCGTGCTCGGTGGTCAAGGCGCACAAGCAGCACCTGATCGCCCAGGTAGAGGGCATGATCGCGGAGGGGGTCGCGCAGGGGACGTTCCACGTCACTGATCCCAAGACCGCGGCCGCGGCGATCTTCGACGCGACGAGAAGTTTTCACCATCCCGCCCATGCCGACGAGTGGGGCGAGTGCACCTGTCAGGCCCGGGTCGATGCCGTGCTGACCCTGCTGCTCCGTGGACTTCAGGCGCGCTAGGCGCGCCTAGCCCGCATGAGCGCAGCGACATGCGGGTTCACACAGCTCGTAGGGTGGACAAAGGCGCGTTGCACGACATCGGCTTGGGCCGAGATCGCGCGCGCCGTGCCCACCGTCGATCAGCGAACTCATCAGTTTGATGGTGGGCACGGCGCCACTGCTGGCTCGCATGCGGCGACAGCACGGCAGCGCCTTTGCCCACCCTACGGCAGCCTACAGATTCGTCAGCCCGCTGGTCACCGCCAGCCGGACGAGCTGCGCATCCGTCTGCAATCCCGTCTTGGCCTTCACCAGATAATGATAGTTCTGCACCGTCTTGACGCTGAGGTGCAGGTTGGCGGCGATCTGCTCGGTGGTCAGGCCCGACGCGAACTGGCGTAGGATTTCGATCTCACGCTCGCCGAGCCGGTCGAGCACGGTCTGCTGCGGATCGAGACTGTCAGCGGCCAGCACGTGGGCGACGTCGTCGCTGAGCGCGCGCTCGCCGTTGATGACCATGCGGATGGCGCGGACCAGCGCCGACGGCTCGCTGCTTTTGGTGACGAAGCCGCTCGCGCCAGCGGCGAACGCCGCCTTCACCAGCGGCGCCTCGCCATGCATCGAGAACACGAGGATGCAGGCGCGGTTGTCGCGGGCGCGGATGTTGCGGATCGCCTCCAGCCCGCTGGCACCCTTCATCGAGATGTCGAGCACGACCACGTCGGGCGCATGCGCCTTGAACGCGCCATAGGCCGCCGCGGCGCTGTCGGCCTCTGCGATGACTCGAAACCCGTCCTGGCTCTCCAGCACGCGGCGATAGCCTTGCCGGACCACCGGGTGGTCGTCGACCAGCAGGATCGAAATGCCTGTGCGCTCGGGCATCCCGGTTGTCTCAGGCGGCCAGTGGAATTGTCGCGGAGACGCTGAGCCCGCGCGCGGCCGGTCCGATCGATAGCGAGCCGCCGACCGCGGCGATGCGCTCGCGGATTCCGGTCAGGCCGAAGCCGCTCGATTGCGCCAGCAGGGTCGCATCGCCGCCGCCGTCGTCCTCGACCGAGATCACGAGCGCACTGTCTGGACCCTGACGGCGCTCGACCCGCAACGACACCTCGCTCGCACTGGTGTGGCGCAGGGCGTTGGTCAGGCATTCCTGCGCCATCCGATAGGCGGTGACCGCGACCGGGCCCTGGATGTCGGCGAGGTCGCCGTGGAGGTCGAGCCGGATCGCGGGCCGCGCGGCATGCTGATAGTTCTCGGTCAGCGCGATCAGGCCTGCGGCGAGTCCGAGCTCCTCGGTGAGCGGACGGCGCAGCCGGCTCAAGGTGCCGCGCAGGCACGCCATCAGATGGCTGACGGACTGCGTAATCATCCGTGCATCCTGGGCGACCTGATCGTTGCGGCCGCTGCCGGCGCTCTCGATCGTCGAGGCAAAGGCGAGGATCGCCGTGAGGTTCTGCCCGAACTCGTCGTGCAGCTCGCGCGCCAGCGCCCGCCGCTCCTCGTCGCGGATGTCGAGCAGGCGCTCGGTCAGCGCGGCGCGCTGCTCGTTGGCCTGCGCCAGCCGGTCGCCGAGCTCGCCGACGGCGCGGCCGATCATGGCGAGCTCCATCGAGCGGAAGCGCGGCAGCGCGGGGCGGTGGTCGCCCTCGGCCATCCGCTGCAGCGCCTGGACGATGCTGCGCGCCGGCGCCAGCGCATGGGCGATCGCCAGCGAGGCCAGCACGCCGATCGCGACCGCCATCGCCAGCGCCACACCAAAGCTGTCCTGGATGCGCAGCCAGGCGAGCTGAATCGCCGCATCGGGATCGGCGATCGCCGAGACGGTTCCTGCCGTGGTGGCGCGCGCGCTGATCGGCTGCGCGACCGCCGCGTGATCGCCGAGGATGGTTTCCACGGCGCTTGAGAACCAGCGCGGCGGCGCGGCGCCGAGGCCCTTGCTCTGGCCACACAGCGGCTTCTCGAACGCCGCCTCGGGCTTGAACTGTACGCAGATGCCAGGGGCGATCAGCTTCATGGTCTCGGTCGTGCGCCAGTCGGGCAGCGGCAGCAGCCGCTCGCGCGATCGGTTGCCGCGGAGCAGCAGCTCGCGCCAATACAGCGCCTCCAACGCCTGGGAGACACGGTCGGCCGATGCCGCGGTGGCGCGGTCGACGCTGCGATAGGCGTCGACGGTGACCCATACGGCCGCGGCGGCCAGACACAGCAGCACGATCAGCGCGAGGCGCGCAATGAGCTGGAGCACGAGACGCATGCGATCCTCTCCACGGCTTTTGCCGCAGCGTAACAATGGGATGGTGCTCCGCCAAGCAAATGCACTGCAGCAAGCGGCAGGTTGGGAAATTTTCCCGAGAGCCTCGAGGCAGATGTCTTTGGACGCTGTTCCGCCGCTCTGCTTAACTCCTCTGCGAAGCGCCGAACGAAACGGCGCGCATCGGGAGTTCATGCATGAGCGTGGTCAGCAGTGCCGAACGAGTGGAACCTGCGCGCGACGCAGCCGAGCGCGGGCCGCTGCTGCTCTGGATGATCTTCACCGGTCTCACGATATTCGCCGCCGCGGTGCTCGCCCGCTACGGCTATTTCCACCTGATGGTCGCCTCCGACCGCACCTACATCTCCAGCGTCATCGCCGTGCTCTACGTCGCCACGTGCTGCCATTGCTTCTGGCGCACCAGAGCGATCGCGCGCGAGGCGGATGCGGCGCGGCGCTGCCGCGCCGTGCTGATCGGGCCCGATGCGGCGCGCGCGCTCGAACCTGATGCGCAGTTGCTTCCCAAAGGGCTCGTCACCAACCACATCCGCAGCCTCGTCACCAAGGCGCAAACGCAAGGGGCAGGGCGCCTCGACCAGACGCTGCTGCTGCGGACGCTCGCCGACCGCCTGCGCGGCTCCAACGGCTTCGGCGGCTTCGCCTCGGACACGCTGATGAAGCTCGGCCTGCTCGGCACCATCATCGGCTTCATCATCATGCTGGCGCCGATCGCGGGTCTCGACGTCAACGATAAGCTGGCGATGAAATCGTCGATGGGGCTGATGAGCGACGGCATGGCGGTGGCGATGTACACGACGCTCGCCGGCCTCGTCGGCTCGATCCTGGTGCGCATCCAGTACTACATGCTGGATGCGGCGACCGGGCGCGTGTTCTCGGACGCGGTCATGCTCACCGAGACGCGGGTGACGCCGCGGCTCGAGCGCGCGATGGATCGCGCGCCGGAGCAGGGCGCATGATGGACGATTTCGGGCTCTATCCGCGCGAGGAGCAGTTCGACCCGTTCAGCGTGATGCTGTTCAAGGCGCTGCAGATCGTCGCGTTCTTCTTCTTCATCGCGGTGCTCGCGATCTCGCCGGATGCCAAGGACGGCAAGGTCGACTCGAAGGCCGAATTCCTGATCACGATGGACTGGCCGGATAACCATCCCGACGATCTCGATCTGTTCGTGCAGGACCCGGTCGGCAACATCGCCTGGTACCGGCATCGCGAGGCCGGCTTCCTCACGCTCGACCGCGACGACCGCGGCGGCGCCAACGATTTCATCCTGGTCAACGGCTTGAAGATCCCGTCCCCGATCCGCGAGGAGATTGTCACCGTCAGAGGCATCGTCGCCGGCGAATACACCGTCAACATTTCGCATTTCCAGAACGTCAGCGGCGCGCCGGTCGAGGCCACGGTGAAGGTGCAGAAGCTCAACCCGACCGCGCAGGTGATCTTCGACGACAAGGTCGTGCTCGACCATTCCGGCGACGAGAAGACGGCGCTGCGCTTCAAGCTCAATGCCGAGGGCAAGGTGATCGACGTGCAGCGCCGGCCGAAATCGCTCTTGGAGACGTTCCGCAGCAATTGGCGCAACGGCGCCGATATCGATCCCAAGACCGGCGTCAGGATGCTCAGGCCATGACGAGCAATCTGCAGACCGTCATCGTCACGCTGTCCGTGTGCTACGCGCTGATCGGCGCGCTGCTCTTGCTGGTGCTGGTCTATGCAAGGCTGCCTTGGCAGGCCAAGGCGGTCGCCGTGGTCATCACCAGCGCGTTCTATGTCGGCAGCTTCGCCGGCGCCCGCGGCCTGCTCGGCTGGGCCAGCGTCGACCGGCTGCCGAGGAGCTTCAAGGTGCTGCAGGTGCGGATCGTCGATCCGCACTCCGTCGAGGGCGATCCCGGCACGGTCTATCTGTGGGTCGAGGCGCTCGACGACGACAACCGTCCGAGCGGCGTGCCGCGCGCCTACCGTATCCCCTACAGCGACACACTTGCCGACAAGGCCCAGCACGCCGCCGACCAGATCGCGGCCGGCCATCCGCAGGGCGGCCGCGCCGCCGATTTCGGCACCGGCGACGGCGGGGTCATCGATGCCGCGCGCGAATACATTCTGCCGAAGACGATCATCGAGACCGCCGGCGGTGATCCCTCCACCGGCGAGTTCAAGGCCGCCAAGAACGCCGGCGACGGCGTCTCGTTCACACCACTGCTGCCGCCGCGCATGCCGCCGAAGGACGAGCAGTAGGGGCTATTGAGTTTCAGGGACCACACCCCTTCAGATACGTGCCGGTCCCCATGAGGTCGTCATTCCGGGGCATTCGCGCGCCCCGGAACGACCTCGTAGCGTGATCAATAGTCCCAGATCGCCGGCACCCAGCGGAAGACCTCGCCGTCGGCAGCGACGCGGCCGATCGAGGGGAAGGGCAAATGGGTGGCGACCAGCATCTCGCCTGATGCGGCGAGCTCGCGCAGCAGGCGGATGCGCACGCGCGCCGCCTCGTCGGGATCGTGCTCGAAACCGTTGTACCATTCGGGCTGCTCGAAGCCGACGGCAAACACGGCATCGCCGGCGAATGTCAGCGCATCGTCGCCGCCGGTGACGCGGACCACGCTGTGTCCCGGCGTGTGTCCGCCGGTGCGGCGGGCGACGACGCCGGGTGCCACTTCGTGCTGATCGTCGAAGGTCCGCAGCTGGCTCGCGTACTCGTTCAGGAAGCGCGTGGCAGTCGCGCGCAGCGCGTCCGGGAAGCCGGGCGGCATCGCGGTGCGCGAGAAGTCCGGCTGCTTCCAGAACGCGACCTCGCGCGCAGCGACGTGGATGCGCAGATCCTTGCGCAGCTGCTGCTTCACGCCGTCGACCAGCAGCCCGCCGATATGGTCCATGTGCAGATGAGTCAGCACGAGATCGGTGACGGCCCCGAGCTCGATGCCGGCGGCCTCGAGGCGCCGGATCAACTGTCCCGCGCGGGGAAGATGCAGGTCGGGATCGGAGCCGAGGCCGGCGTCGATCAGGATGGTCTGCCCGCCGCTGCGGACCATGACGGCATTCAGCGCCCAGTCGAACGCGTCCTGCGGCAGGTACATGTCGTGCAGCCAGGCGGCGCGCGCGGCCGGCGCGGCGTTGTAGGCGAGCATCTCCGTCGGCAGCGGCAGCACGCCGTCGCTGATCACGAGCACCTCGATGTCGCCGAGATCAAGGGCGTAGCGCGACGGCACGCGCTCGTCGCGGGCCGTTGCGGGGATGTGCGATCGGTTATGCAGATTCATGGTCGTCTCCTGGGGTGTGTTGAGGCACGGCGTCGTAGGCCGTACCGACGAGGGCCTCATGGTTCGAGACGCGCCGCTTGCCGGCGCTCCTCACCATGAGGATTGAAATCTCGCCGCGACTTCAGGCCTCGTCCTGAGGAGCACGCCGCAGGCGTGCGTCTCGAAGGACGGCCGCAACGTCGCCGCTCGGACGGCGCCTAGAGGTCGGTCACGCGTTCCGGATCGGCGGATGCGAGGGCCGCGGCGCGCTCGGCGCGGGGCGGATAGATCCAGACGGTGTTGATCTCGCGCTTGGTGTTCTTGGCGGTGTCGCCGACCATCTCGACCTTGCGCTCCCAGCCCCGCGTGAACAGAGCGCCGGCTTCGCCGAGATCGAGACAGGTGACGTAAGCCTTTTGGTGATAGGCTTTGGTCTTGATACCCAGCAGCGCGGCCGCGGCGTTGTTTCCGGCAAAGGCGCCCATGCGCGTGGCGTGCTGGCACGACATCAGCGCAATGGTGCCGGCATCGTCGCACGCCGCGTGCGCGGCATCGCCGGCGACGAAGATGCCCGCAAGTCCGGGCACGCGCAGATCGCGATCGACCAGCAGGCGGCCGGATCTGTCGCGTTCGGCCGGGATCTGCATCGTCAGCGGCGCGGCGCGCAGGCCGGCGGCCCAGACCACCGTTTGGGTCTCGATGTGCTCCCCGGTCGATAAGGTCACGCCGGAGGCATCGAGCGCAGTGACGCCTGCGCCGAGCCGCGTCCCGATGCCGAGCTTGCGCAGCGCCTCTTCGATGACGGGGCGGGCGTCGTCGCCCATGTCGGGCGCGATGCGGTCGTTGCGCTCGACGATGATGACGCGCGGCGCGGCGCCATCGCCCAGGATCTCACGGAGCCGCGCGGGCAGCTCGGTGGCCGCCTCGATGCCGGTGAAGCCGCCGCCGGCGACGACGACCGTGTCGCGCGCCTTGGTCGCGGGCTGGCGGGCGAGCGCGTGCAGATGCCTGTCGAGGGCCGTGGCATCGTCGAGCGCGTCGACGCTGAAGCCGTGCTCGGCGAGACCAGGGATATCCGGGCGGAACAGGCGGCTGCCGGCGGCGATGACGAGGCTGTCATAGGCCAACGATTCGCGCGTACCATCCGCGCTTCTGATCTGAACTCTGCGCTGAGACGCGTCGATCGTCTCGGCGCAGCCCTGGATGTAGTCCACGTCGATGGCGGCGAGCACGTCGCGCAGCGGCGCGGTCATGCTCTCCGGCTTGGGCTCGTACAGCCTGGGCCGGACCACCAGCGTCGGCTCCGGCGCGATGAGGGCGATCTCGAGCCGATTGGGCGAGGCGCCCTGGATGTCGCGCAGGCGGGCGGCGGAGAGGGCGGCGTACATGCCGGCGAAACCGGCACCGATGATGAGGAGGCGCATGGGGATCGATCCTGTGTTTGGTTGACGAACACGCGCGTCATCGTCGCCACTCGGCGTGAGCACAGTCGGGAACGATCAATGACGCGAAAGGTGACGCGGGGCGCCGGCGCCTAGGACGCGGCGCAGTTCGGCAATGAGGCCAGCAGCGCGGGCTCGCTACAGAAGGCGCGAGGGCTTGGCAGCGACCCCTGGTGCAGGAGCTCCGGCAGCGCCGGCCTGCCAAGCGATGTCCGCTCGACCAGCACAGCTGATGGCAAGAGCTCGCTGCTTCGGACGGCCTGCGCCGCCGCCTCGTCGCCCATCGGCGAGATGAAGTGCATGCTCAGCGATAGTCCATAGATCACCGTGGTCGAGACCACCTGTCGTCGCGGCGCATGCGCAAAACGCTTACAGTTCATCGTCTATCTCCGTCCGTTGTGACCTTGCAATCTCTAGCGGAGGGAACGACCGGCTGCCCCAGCGCGATTGCCGCCATTGTCGCGCGATTGCGGTCAACGCGTGCGTCGGCGCCAATCGCTCGGCGTCTCGCCGGTGAGCTTCTTGAACGCTGCCGCGAAGGCGGTCTGCGACGCATAGCCGAGCGTCGCTGATATCCCGACCACCGGCTCATCGGTGTCGCGCAGCATGGTCATTGCCTGTTCGAGCCGGTGCTGGCGCAGCCAGGCGTGCGGCGACAGCCCGGTGCTCTCCTTGAATGCTCGGCAGAAATGAAAGCGCGACAGGCCCGCGTCGGCGGCCAGCGCTGCGAGCGACACATCGGCATCGCTGTCCGAGCGCAGACGTTCGATCGACCGGCGCAGCACGGTGGGCGAGAGGCCTCCTGCCGCTGGTCGTAGCGGCATTGGCGCGCCGGTATGAGCAGCGAGCAGGCGGGTGGCGAGCAGGTCGGTCAATTGCTGCCTGAACAGCATGTCCAGCGCGGTGCTGCCGTCGAGCGCGTCGGCTGCGCTCAGCAGCAGGCGGGATGTAATGGCGTCGGGATGCGCGGTGCGCTCGATGAGGTCGCCGGGACGGTCCGCCAGGGCCTCGCCGGCGATGCGCAGCAGCGTCCGCTGCGGCAGATAGAGCTGAACGACATGCATGGGACGGTGGATGTCCCAGCGCGACGTGGAGCCGGCCGGAATGATCGTCACGACGCCGGGATGCGCGGTGCCGGTGGCGATCGATCCCCCCGTGCGCCGCTCCAATAGCTGCGAGCCGGCCGGATAGGTCATGAGGACATGGTCGACCATCGGCTCGACGACGTCGTGCAGCGGCTCGTGGGTCCAGAATGCGATGGCGCCGCTGTGCGGATCGGAGGCCATGCGCAGCGGCTTCGTCTTGAGCACGCGCGCCATCTCGACATCGGCGGCGCGCCCGTGAGCGGGAGAGGGGTTGTCCGGCCTTGCGGCCGGCGCGCGTGGCCAGTCGGCGTGCGAGCTGTTGCGCATGAAAGTGCTTTCCGGGTCCAGACCCATCGTGCTCAGCACCGCGATGCGGATAGATGGTCGGCGCGGGTTCTAGGCAGTGCGGGGCCGCGGCGTCTTTCCGGAAACGATCGCGCTTTGCCGAATTCTGCGCCGCGCCGGCGGCGCACTGTTCACAAGCTGATGAGGTCGGCGCGACACCGGTGCTGCGCGCAAGGCGAGGCTTCGATCGGCTTGAATTCGCTTGGGAAGATACATTGGCGCCCGGGGCGTCCGATCGTGACACGCGAAGGTTCCATCCGGCGAAAGCTGGACCAGGGACGGCCGATGGCGGATAATCCGGGACCGAATGGCGGCCGCCGCCGCTGACGCCGCTTCGCTTCACAACCGAGACCCAATCCATGGCACAGGCGCTGACCTTCGCGCAAAGCGTGGGACGTTTCCTGCATCTCAAAGACGCACCGCCGAGCCTCGTCACGCGATCGCTGCGC
This sequence comes from Bradyrhizobium sp. SZCCHNS3016, assembly GCF_032484535.1. NCBI lineage: Bacteria > Pseudomonadati > Pseudomonadota > Alphaproteobacteria > Hyphomicrobiales > Nitrobacteraceae > Bradyrhizobium > Bradyrhizobium sp. SZCCHNS3016. The sequence continues at coordinate 59,494 of NZ_JAUETE010000005.1, read as the reverse complement.
AGCGCCGAGCTCGCGGTCACCGAGACGCGGAACGACGATCCCGAGCCGCGGCTGTCGGAGTCGATGCCGGCCGAAGACGCCTATCTCGTGAGCCTCAAGCTGCGCGATTTCGATGCCTGCGAGTGCTGGGAGGAGGGTCGTTGCGTGACCAAGCGTGACATTCACGCCGGCGCCACCTATCTCTACGATCTCAAGCGCGACCCGCGCTACGTCATCGACAAGCCCTTCCACTCGCTGTTCTTCTATCTGCCGCGTTCCGCTCTGGACGGTCTGGCGCGACAGGCAGGCAGGCCGCGGCTCGGCGAGCTCGCCTATCGGCCCGGCATCGGCCACGACGATGCGATCGTCCGCCATCTCGGGTCGACGTTTCTCGCGGCATTGCGCCGGCCGGACGAGGCGAACCAACTCGTCATCGACCATCTGATGCTGGCGCTGACGGCGCATGTCGCCGCGACCTATGGCGGGCTGCAGCAGGCTGAACCGGCGCGCGGCGGCCTCGCTCCCTGGCAGGTCAGGCGCGCGTGCGAGCTGTTGGAGTCCGAACTCGGCGGAAAGCTCTCACTGCAGCAGATCGCAGTGGAGTTCGATCTCTCCGTCAGCCACTTCTCGCGCGCCTTCCGCATCTCGACCGGCCGGCCGCCACACCAATGGCTGCTGCACCAGCGGGTCGAGCGCACCAAGCAGCTGATGGCGCAGCGACACCTCTCGCTCTCCGAGATTGCCATGTCAGCGGGCTTCGCCAACCAGAGCCACTTCACGCGCGTGTTCTCGGCGCTGACCGGCACCAGCCCAGGCCGGTGGCGCGCTGCGGCGCAGGATGGCGCAGAAGGTTAAGCTCCGAAGGTGAGCTTCCGGGGAGGGGGGCGCGGAGCTGCCGGTGGATGTAGTCACTTGATCTCAGGGACCAAAGTTAAACTTGGGCGACTTCCCGTTCATCCACATCAGGCCCTGGCACACCGGCTTCTTTGAGAGCGCGCGCTAGTTTGGCGTAAAGATTTGGGTTGCCGCGGATACTGGAAGGGTCATTGGCGACTGTCGAATGAAACCAGCTCGTCCCGGGAATGGTCAGGTGGATGTGACCGGTCTTCTGATCGTACCACGCTCCCATCTTGAGATATGCTGAATTCCCGCCGCGCTGAGATTTGCTGATGCCGTCGGTCATGGCCGAGCCTCCTTTGCCGGGGTCGAGCAACGCCCATTCTGATGCTGCCATCCCGCCCCGAGCAAGGGGGCTTGGGCCGTGATCGTCACGAGACGTGGGGCGTTCGCTGAACTCGTGGTAACTGCCGCCGCTTTTTCTGCAGGTTGGCGACGGGGCAGGCCTCACCAGGCCTTTCCCGTGCCCTCTCGCTTTCTCGATGGGGCGCAGCGATAGCGAATTCGGGCGTGATCCGCTGCGAGAACGGTGGTCGTGCCGCTGGTGAATCGGTCGCGCTCAAAAACCTCTTGCTCCGGCTCGTCTGGTTTGATGTTGCTCAAATTCCGTGCCAAGGCCGCTTGTACGGTGGAACCGGGAGGAAGCGGGTGCTGCTGGCGATTTTGACCGACATCCATGCCAATCGGCAGGCCTTTGCGGCCTGCTTGGAGGCGGCGCGTGCGCGTGGCGCGGATCGTCTCATCTGTCTCGGCGACATCGTCGGCTATGGCGCCGATCCGGAATGGTCGGTCGACACCGTCATGGAGATCGTCGCCGGTGGCGGGCTGGCGGTGCGCGGCAATCATGACAATGCCGTCTCGGTCGCGAGCGAGACCATGAATGCCGAGGCGCAGGCGGCGATGGAGTGGACGCGCGGCCGGCTCAGCGCCGAGCAGCGCCGCTTTCTCGCCGAGCTGCCGATGAGCATCGGTGACGACGACCGGTTGTTCGTGCATGCGGAGGCCTCGAGCCCGCCGCGCTGGCGCTATGTGCAGTCGTCGGCCGACGCGGCCCGCAGCATGATCGCGACCGAGGCGCAGGTGACGTTCTGCGGCCACATCCATCGTCCCGCGCTGTATTCGATGTCCGCGACCGCGAAGATGACGAGCTTCACCCCGACCGCCAACATGCCCATTCAGCTGTTGCGCGGCCGGCAATGGCTGGCCGTGGTCGGCTCGGTCGGCCAGCCGCGCGACGGTGATCCTGCCGCGTCGTTCGTGACCTTCGACACCAAGACCCGCGAGCTGACCTATTGCCGCGTGCCCTACGACGTCGAGGCGGCGGCGCAGCGCATTCGCGACAACGGCCTGCCGCCCTGGCTGGCGCAGCGGCTCTCGATGGGGCGATAGAACATGCCGAGGTCAAAGCTTCAGCCGGGCGTCGTGATCGACGGCTTCACGGTCGGCGAATGCGTGCATTCCGGCGGCATGGCGACGTTGTGGAGCGTCACCCGTCCGGATATCGACCGGCCGATCCTGATGAAGGTGCCGCGCGTCTCCGAGGGCGAGGACCCCGCGGCGATCGTCAGCTTCGAGATGGAGCAGATGATTCTGCCAAGACTGTCGGGACCGCACGTGCCGGCCTGTTTCGGCACCGGCGATTTCGCCACCCAGGCCTATGTCGTGATCGAGCAGATTCCGGGCGAGACGCTGTACAAGCGGCTGCCCGAGCTGCCGCTTGCCTACGAGGAGGCGCGGGTGCTGGTCGCGAAGATCGCGACCGCGCTCGCCGACATTCACCGGCAGCACGTGATCCATCACGACATCAAGCCATCGAGCATCATGTTCCGGCCGTCAGGGGAGGCGGTGCTGATCGACTACGGCCTGTCCTGCCATAAGCACCTGCCGGATCTGTTGCAGGAGGAATTCCGCCTGCCTTACGGCACCGCGCCCTACATGGCGCCCGAGCGCATGATGGGGACGCGCAGCGATCCGCGCAGCGACATTTTTTCGCTCGGCGTGCTGCTCTATTTCTTCACCACCGGCGTGCGGCCGTTCGGCGAGAGCGAGACCCTGCGCGGCATGCGCCGACGCCTATGGCGCGATCCGTATCCGCCGCGGCAGCTCAAGCCGGACTATCCACCGTGGCTGCAGGAGATCGTGCTGCGCTGCCTGGAGATCGAGCCGGTGTGGCGCTATCCGACCGCGGCGCAACTCGCCTTCGATCTCGGCCATCCCGACCAGGTCAAGCTCACGGCGCGTTCGGCGAAGGTGACGCGCGATCCGATCACCACGGTGTGGCGCCGCCGCTTCAACCGCGGCCTGGTGCAGCCGGAACAGAAATCATCCGACGTCGCGGCGCAGATCGCCTCCAGCCCGATCGTGGCGGTCGCGATCGACACCGTGGAAGGCGGCGAGGAGCTCAACGGCGCGCTGCGGCTGACGGCGCAGCGCATCCTCGCCACTTTGCCCGCGGCGCGGCTCGCCTGCGTCAACGTGCTGAAGCTCGGGCGCCTCACCATCGACCGCACCCTGGACGAGGAGGGCAACAACAAGCACATCGACCGCATGGTCGCGCTGAAGCACTGGGCGACGCCGCTCAAGCTCGACGCCAGCCGGCTGACGGTGCACGTGCTGGAGGCCGTCGATCCGGCCGCCGCCATCATCGAGTTCGCCGAGGCCAACCAGGTCGACCACATCATCATCGGCGCCCGCCGCGATTCCGTGTTGCGCTCGCTGCTCGGCAGCGTCTCGGCGAAGGTCGCCGCGGAGGCGGGCTGCACCGTCACGGTGGTGCGCACACGCCACGTGGTGCGCGAGGCGGATGAGGAGGATGACGACGCGCCGGCGAAGGCGGTGTCGGGGACGTGAGCGTCAGAGTTGAGATTGAAGTCCGGTTCCGATCGCGCGCCCGCGCCTCTCACCGGAACGGTCGCAGCTTCATGTGCCGGTTGGCGTCCTTGTAGAGCAGATAGCGGAAGCGGCCGGGGCCGCCGGCGTAGCAGGCCTGCGGGCAGAAGGCGCGCAGCCACATGAAGTCGCCGGCCTCGACCTCGACCCAGTCGCGGTTGAGCTTGTAGACCGCCTTGCCCTCGAGCACGTAGAGCCCGTGCTCCATCACATGCGTCTCCAGGAACGGGATCACGGCGCCGGGCTCGAAGGTGACGATGTTGACGTGCATGTCGTGGCGGACGTCGAGCGGATCGACGAAGCGCGTGGTGGCCCAGCGGCCCTGCGTCTCCGGCATCGCGGCAGGGGCGATCGTCGCCTCGTTGGTGACGAAAGCCTCGGGCACGGGGATGCCGGGGACGGCCTCATAGGCCTTGCGGATCCAGTGGAAGGTCGCGGGCGCCGGGCTGTCGTTGCGCAGCGTCCATTTGCCGGCCGGCGGCAGGAAGGCGTAGCCGCCATGGCCCAGGCGATGCTCTTTGCCGGCGATGGTGAGCAGGATCTCGCCGCCGACCACGAACAGCACGCCCTCGGCCTCCGGATCCGGCTCGGGCTGGGAGCTGCCGCCGCCGGGCGAGACCTCGACGATGTATTGCGAGAACGTCTCCGAGAAGCCCGACAGGGGGCGCGCGATCACCCAGGTCCGCGTCTTGTCCCAGAACGGCAGCGCCGAGGTGACGATGTCACGCATCACGCCTTTGGGGATGACGGCGTAGGCCTCGGTGAATACGGCGCGGCCGGTAAGAAGGTCGGTCTGCGGCGGGTGGCCGCCCTGCGGCACGAAGTAGTTCGGCTTGTCCATCGTCGTCTCTCCTGCGCACGGATCAGCCTGCGCGCGCCACCATTCAGGGGATGCTTAGAAACAGCGGCTGCTCGAGCCACAGCTCCTCGAGATTGTCGGGGCTGATGCGGTCGACCACCATGAAGCGCGAGCCCTCATCGAACACCAGCAGCGGATGGTGCCAGACGTTGCGGGCGTAGTTGACGCCCTGGCGTCCGTTGGCCGTGAAGGCGCGGTAGCTCGCGGGATCGCGCGGGTCGTCGCAGACCAGCACCAGCCACGGTCGGTCCTGCAGCGGCATGAACAGCTGCGTGCCGAGCGGATGCCGCTCCATCAGCTTGATCTCGATCGGTTGCGGCCGCGGCTTGGCCTCGAACAGGCTGATGTTCACGGCTGTGCCGCCCGACGTCACGTCGATCGCGGCGAGGCCGTTGCAGCGGCGGGCGAAGCCCTGGTTGATCTCGATGGGTTGGGCGCCGTCGGTCTCGACGACGTCGCCGAAATCAGCAAAGGCCGCCTTGGTCAGCGGCTGCGGCGTGAGCGTGTGCATCCCGCCCCGCGTGCCTCAGATCGCTTCGCCGCGCGCCGACGCGGCGGCGCTGCGGATCGCGGAGATGTTGCTGCGGTAGGCCTCCGTCGTGCCGCCCTTGAATACGGCGGAGCCGGCGACGAAGGCGTTGGCGCCGGCCGCGGCCAGCGCGCCGGCATTGTCGCGGCCGACGCCGCCATCGACCTCGATATCGATCGGCCGGCCTGCGGTCATCGCGCGCAGATCCTGGATCTTGCCGATCGCCGAGGGAATGAAGGCCTGGCCGCCGAAGCCGGGATTGACCGACATGATCAGCACGAGGTCGACGAGGTCGAGCACGTATTCGATCACGTTGAGCGGGGTCGACGGGTTGAGCGAGACGCCGGCCTTCTTGCCGAGCGCGCGGATCGCCTGCAGCGAGCGATGCAAGTGCGGACCGGCCTCCGCATGCACCGTGATGTGGTCGCAGCCGGCCTTGGCGAAGGCCTCGAGATAGGGATCGCACGGCGTGATCATCAGATGCGCGTCGAAGATCTTGGTCGTATGCGGGCGCAGCGCCTTGATGACGTCGGGGCCGTAGGAAATGTTCGGCACGAAGTGGCCGTCCATCACGTCGAGATGGATCCAGTCGGCGCCGGCGGCATCGACGGCGCGCACCTCCTCGCCGAGCTTGGAGAAATCCGACGCCAGGATCGACGGCGCAATGACGAGCGGGCGCGGCGTGAAGGACTGTGTCATGGGCGGCTGTTCCAGTGCGATCGGGATTGTCGCCGTATCATGCGGGCGCGGTTGCGGCAACGCGAGCGGGAAAAATCTGCCGAGGGCGGCATGAACTGCCGGGTTTGGGCATCCGCAACATCGCGAAATATCCGGACATATCAGCGGTTTGGCGCTGGCACGGGGATTGCGACGGAGAGATCCGACGTTGTTTCGCCGCGCATTGCGGCCACCTCGGAGTTTCGCCATGTGGTTTGCATTGGGGGCCGCCTCGTCGGCCCTGGAAGCCCTGCAGTCGCTTGGGTCGACGAAGTCCGGTTCCGGCAAATCGGGCAATGCCGGCGGCGGCGTGTTCAGTCTGAACGGCGGCAGCTCGAGCAGCTCCGGCAATTTCAGCCCGTGGTCGAGCTCCGGCAGCAGCAGTTCGGGGCAGATCGCGCCGGAGACGATGAACGCGCTGCTCGCAGCGCAGAGCCAGTCCGGCACATCGGGTGCGAACGCCTCGACCAGCCCGCTGCAGGACCTGTTCTCGCAGATCGACGGCGACGGTGACGGCAAGATCACAAAGTCCGAATTCGAGACCGCGCTCGGCGCCGGCGGCACCAACCTCGCCAATGCCGACAAGGTATTCGGCAAGCTCGACAGCAACAGCGACGGCAATGTCAGCATGGACGAACTGACATCGGCGCTGCAGGGCGCGCGCGGCCGCCGTGGTCATCATCATCGTGCTGGAGCCGGGGAGGCTGGCAGCTCCGGCAATTCGTCAGGGGCAGGGGCGGACGCGCTGATGCAGGCAATGTCGGGCGCGTCGAGCTCCTCGTCGACCAACAGCGACGGCTCGACGACGACCACCATCACCTATGCCGACGGCTCCAAGGTGACGCTGACGACGCCGGCGGCCACCACCGCGTCGAACGCCGCCACGTCGTCCTACAATCTGATCGAGAAGCTGATCCAGCGGCAGTCGAAGATGCTGTCGGCCTCGACGTCCTCCACGACCGCGGTGAGCGCCTAGGCTCAGCCGCCGAAGCGGCCTTGCCAGGACGGCAGCGCGCCGGCGAACGGCAGCGGTCTCGCGTGATAGACGCCGCGTGCGATCGCGCGGGCCAGCACATTGGCCGCGACCATGCCGAGCTCGCTCAGCTCGACCAGCGGCTCGATCGGCTTGGCGCAAGTCGCCGCCGTGAACACGATGTCGCCGTCGAGCGGCAGATGCACCGGATAGATCGCGCGCGCCATGCCGGTCTGCGCCATCATCGCGAGCCGCTTGGCCTGCGCCTTGGTCAAGACGGCGTCGGTCACGACGAGGCTGATGGTCGTGTTCTCGGAGGCTGACGCCGCCGGGCCGCCCTTGATGCACATCGCCAGCATATCCGGCGTGAACGCGGCCGGCAGGCCGCGGCCGCCGAACTCGCCGTCGACCTCGTACGGCGCCGCCCAGAACCACGGGCCGTCGCCGACCGTGACGCTGCCGACGGCATTGACCACCGCGATGGCAGCGACCTTGATCCCACCTGTCGTCGTCGCCGCCGCCGAGCCGAGCCCGCCCTGCAGGTTGGCCGTGGTGGCGCCGAGCCCGGCACCGACGCTGCCCAGCGCGAAGCTGGTATCGGCGGCCGCTGCGGCCGCATAGCCGAGCTCGCGATAGGGCGCGTAGCGGCCCCAGGCCTTGTTGCCGCCGTTCAAGAGGTCGAACACGATCGCGCCGGGGACGATCGGGATCAGCGCGTCGCGCACGGCAAAGCCGCGACCCTGTTCCGCCAGCCAGGCCTGGATGCCGCTCGCGGCCTCCAGCCCGAACGCCGAGCCTCCCGACAGGGCGATGCCGTCGACCCGCTCCACCGTATTCGCAGGATCGAGCAGCGCATCCTCGCGCACGCCGGGTCCGCCGCCCCGGATGTCGATCGCGGCCACCGCCGGCTGATCGAACAGGATCGCGGTCACGCCGGACGCGAGCGCTGCGTCCTGGGCATGGCCCACGCGTACGCCCGCGATGTCGGTGAGGAGGTTTTGCACGGTCGCCCTCGCGGCAGGTGATGATGCTGGATGGATAGCGCGGCTGGCGCGAGGGCTCAATGCGACACCCGCGCGTCCTCGTAGCCCGGATGAGCGCAGCGATATCCGGGCTCTCACGCGCTGTCTCGGTGAAACCCGGATATCGCTGCGCTCATCCGGGCTACGGCCTCACACCTCCAGCGCAATGCGGATCATGCGAGCGAGCTCGGGCTTGCGGTAAGGCTTGGGCAGCAGCACGCCGGCGTCGAGGCGGCCGCGGTGCACGATTGCGTTCTCGGTGTAGCCCGAGGTGAACAACGTCCGCAGCGCCGGCCGCCGCACCCGTGCGGCGTCGGCGAGCTGGCGGCCGTTCATGGCGCCGGGCATGATGACGTCGGTGAACAGCAGGTCGATCTCCGGATGGCGCTCCAGCACGTCGAGCGCCTCGGCGGCATTGGCTGCAGCCAGCGTGGTGTAGCCGAGGCTGCCGACCTGGGCGATCACGTGCTGGCGTACCAGCAGATCATCCTCCACGATCAGGATCGTCTCATTGCCGCTGCGCGTCCGGCGCGCGAAAATTTTCTTTATTCCAGTAAAGGTTGTATGGTACCAGATCGCGACGTTCTGTAGAATGAGTCGATAGTTGAAGTAACTGCACCTTTACCGCCAATGGGATAAATATACTGGTAGTTGTGCTCGATTTCCTTCTAGGTTGTAGGCTGTCCAACGGAAAATTCTGGAGAAGTTGATGCCACGGATTCTGGTGGTCGACGATCAGAAGGATGTGCGCGCCATGATCTGTATGGTGCTGCGCGTCAATCAGTTCGACGTGGTCGAAGCGGGAACCGCTGCGTCCGGACTGCAGTTGTTCCGCGACCAGGCGTTCGATGCCGTCATCGTCGACATCTATCTCGATGATTCCAACGGGCTCGATCTGGTCAGCAGTATGCGCGCGCTGGTTCCCGACGTGCCGGTGGTCGCCGTCTCCGGCATGACCGCCTTCGATGGCGCGTCGATGTCGGACGAGCTGACCCGTGTCGTTTACCTGCAGAAACCGTTCCGCCCGGCCGAGCTGATGCGTGCCGTCGAAACGGCCCGTGCGGCAGTGGCGGCGAAGGGAGCCCCATCGCTTTCGGCCTGTGCCGGCTGAGCCGGCCTGTTACTTACTCTCCGTACGACGTGGCTCCCCACTGTCCTGCAGGCGCTTCAACGACGAACCAAGCTCTCAGCAGAACGCCCCGGTCCAGGACCGGGGCGTTTGCATTTTGCTGATGATGATCGAAGCGGATCAGGAGTTCTATCAGGAGCCCTTGCCGCCGAGTTCGGCGTAGCCGCCCTTGGCGTCCCACTTGTAGACGACGTAGTCGATCTGCTTGATGTCGCCCTTGGCGTCGAAGCCGAGCTTGCCGAGAACGGTGTCCCACTCGCCGGCCTTGATGGTGTCCATCACCTTCTTGGCGTCAGTGGTGTTGGCCTTCTTCACCGCCTGCGACCAGACCTGGATCGCGGCGTAGGTGTAGAGCGTGTAGCCCTCGGGGTCGATGTTCTTGGCCTTGAACTTGTCCACGATCGCCTTCGCGGTCGGCTTGTTGCGCGGCTCGGGGCCGAAGGTGAACAGCGTGCCTTCCGCGGCCGGGCCGGTGATCGAGGCGAACTCCTTGTCGTTCATCGCGTCGCCCGCCATCAGGATGGTCTTGAGACCCTGGTCGCGCATCTGGCGCAGGATGAGGCCGGCTTCCTGATGATAGCCGCCGACATAGACGAGATCGATGTTGTCACGCTTCAGGCGGGAGACGATCGCGTTGAAGTCCTTGTCGCCCTTGTTGTAGGACTCGAACATCTTCTCGGTGACGCCGGCCTTGTTGAGCGCCTTCTTGGTCTCGTCGGCGAGACCCTTGCCGTAGGTGGTCTTGTCGTTGAGGATCGCGATGTTCTTGCCCTTGAAGTTCTTCGCGATGTAGTTGGCGGCGACGAGACCCTGCTGGTCGTCGCGGCCGCAGACGCGCGCCACGTTCCACAGCTTGCGCTCGGTGAACAGCGGGTTGGTCGACGCGGGCGTGATCTGCAGGACGTTGCTGTCGGCATAGGCCTCGGAGGCCGGGATCGACGACGACGAGCAGAAATGGCCGGCGACGAACGGAATGCCGGAGCCGGCGAGCTTTTCGGCAACCGAACGCGCCTGCTTCGGATCGCAGGCATCGTCACCCACCTGCAGTGCGAGCTTTTTGCCGAGCACGCCGCCGGCAGCATTGAGGTCGGCTACCGCCATCTCGGCGCCGTTCTGCATTTGGCGGCCGAAGGCCGATTCACTGCCGGTCATGGGGCCGGCCACGGCGATGTTGATGTCTTCGGCGAAAGCAGCGGTCGAGAGCGCCAGCGATGCGCCCAGAGCCAAGCCGATGAGTTTGAGTGGTTTCATGAGAAATCCTCGCGGGGGGGGGTAGGTCGACACGGAACGGCCCGAACGGCGGGCCGCAGACCGCGCGCATTGTGGCTGATTTTCCGGCGAAGTCACCGGCAATTTTCGACGACACCTACGAAGGACTAATGTCATTTCGGCCGGATTTTGAGGGCTCCGCCTCAGTGGCGGCCGCCCTCCAGATAGGCAGCGCGGATCTCCGGCCGCTGCAGCAGCTCGGTGCCGGTGCCCGACAGCGTAATCAGGCCGTTGACCAGCACGTAGCCGCGATGGGCGAGCTTCAGCGCGTGATTGGCGTTCTGCTCGACGATCAGCACGGTCAGACCGTCTTGGCGGTTGAGTGTCCGAATGGCGTCGAAAATCTGGCGTGCGATCAGCGGCGCCAGGCCGAGCGAGGGCTCGTCCAGCAGCAGCAGCCGCGGCCGGCTCATCAGCGCGCGCCCGATCGCCAGCATCTGCTGCTCGCCGCCGGACAGCGTGCCGCCGCGCTGGTCGATGCGCTCCTTCAGGCGCGGGAACAGCGCGAATACGCGCTCCAGCATGCTGGCCCGCTCCGCGTCGGTCGTCTCGCCGGCGTCGGCGCCCATCTGCAGGTTTTCCGCGACGCTCATGCGCGGAAAGATGCGGCGTCCCTCCGGCGACTGCGCGATGCGCAGCTGCGCGATCTGATGCGTCGGCACCTGTGTGATGTCGTTGCCGTCGTAGACGATGTTGCCGGAGCTCGCGCGCGGCCGCCCGAAGATCGACATCATCAGGGTCGACTTGCCGGCGCCGTTGGCGCCGATCAGCGCGACGATCTCTCCGGGCTTGATGTCGAGATCGACGCCCTTGAGCGCTTCGATCTTGCCGTAGGAGGCACGCAGGCTGCGGATTGCGAGGAGGGACGCGCTCACGCCTCGGCCTCCATCACGGCTGCGGCCTCTTCCTCGTCGGTGCCGAGATAGGCCGCGATGACCTTGGGATCATCCCTGATCTCGCGCGGCGTGCCTTCCGCGATCTTGACGCCGTAGTCCATCACGACGATCCGGTCGGAGATTTCCATCACGACGCTCATGTCGTGCTCGATCAGCAGGATCGACGTGGCGTGATCGGCTCGGATCGACAGCAGCAACTCGCTGAGGGCCGCACTCTCGCGCGCGTTGAGGCCGGCGGCCGGTTCGTCGAGGCAGAGCAGGGCCGGTGAGGTGCACATCGCGCGCGCGATCTCCAGCCGACGCTGGTCGCCATAGGCGAGATTGCCGGCTGCGTCGTCGGCGCGGTCGATCAGCCCGACGCGCTTCAGCCAGAACACGGCCGCATCGATCGCGTTCTGCTCGGCCGCGCGCCACGAGGGCACGCCGAGCAGCCCGAGCACCGTCATGCCGGACGCGCGCATCAGCGCGTTGTGCTGCGCGACCATCAGGTTCTCGAGCGCCGTCATGCCCGGAAACAGCCGGATGTTCTGGAACGTCCGCGCCACCTTGGCCTGCTTCGAGATGTTGAAGTCCTTGAGCTTCTGCATCTCGAATTGCGCGCCGTCATCATGGGTCAGGCGGATGACGCCGGAGGTCGGCTTGTAGAAGCCGGTGATGCAGTTGAACACGGTGGTCTTGCCGGCGCCGTTGGGGCCGATCAGGGCCGTGATCTGCGTGCGTTGCGCGGTGAACGACAGCGCATTGACGGCGACGATGCCGCCGAAGCGCATGGTGAGATTTTCGAGTGCGAGAATGGGAGCGGAGCTCATCCGTGGCCTTCCTTGACGAGGTCCGAAGAGATGCTCTTGGATTTTTCCAGGAATACGGTCGGCGCGCGATGGCCGACAATGCCGCGCGGCCGCCAGATCATCACCAGCACCATGGCGAGACCGAACACCAGCATGCGGTAGCCCTCGAGGCTTCTGAACAGCTCGAAGCCGCCGATCATGGCGAGCGCCGCCAGCGCCACGCCGAGCTGCGACCCCATGCCGCCGAGCACGACGATGGCGAGCACCAGCGCCGATTCCTGGAAGGTGAAGGATTCCGGGCTGATGAAGCCCTGGCGCGTGGCGAAGAAGGCGCCGGCGAAACCGCCGAACATCGCGCCGGTCGCAAATGCGGTCAGCTTGGTGGTGGTGATGTTGATGCCGAGCGCGCGGCAGGCGACCTCGTCCTCGCGCAGAGCTTCCCAGGCCCGGCCGATCGGCAGCCGGCGCAGCCGGATGGTGACCCAGTTGGTCAAGAGTGCCAGCGCCAGGATCAGATAGAACAGAAACACGATGCGATGCGTCGGCGAGAACGGGATGCCGAGCATCGATGCAAGGCCGCCTTCGCCCGGTGTGAGCGGAATGCCGAACAACGTCGGTCGCGGAATCCCGGAGACGCCGTTGGGACCGCCGGTCACGTCCTGCCAGTTGATGAGGACGAGGCGGATGATCTCGCCAAAGGCCAGGGTGACGATGGCGAGGTAGTCACCGCGCAGCCGCAGCACCGGAAAGCCGAGCAGCACGCCCCAGAATGCGGCGAGAATACCGGCGAGCGGCAGGCAGACCCAGAACGACAAGCCGAAGGTGGTCGAGAGCAGGCCGTAGGAATAGGCGCCGACCGCGTAGAACGCGACGTAGCCGAGGTCGAGCAGGCCGGCGAGACCGACCACGACGTTGAGGCCCCAGCCCAGCATGACGTAGGTGAGGACCAGGATGCCGAGGTCGAGAATATAGCGCTGATTGTAGAAGATCACCGGCACCAGGAAGGTGAAGATCAGCAGCGCCGGCGCGAGATAGCGGCCGGCTACCGACATGCCGCTCTGCACGGACGGCGGCACGAAGCTGCCGAGGCCGCCGCGCGGTCCGAGCCACAGCCGCAGCAGCTCGACCGCGATCGAGCCGACGAACACCGCCACAACCAGGCTGGCGAGGTCGCCAAAGCGGGTCCAGTATACGAGCTGGCCGCTCTGCCCCGCTTCGGTGCGGACGCCGACCATCAGGGAGAACAGACCGAGAGCGACCAGCGCACTGAGAAAGGCCTTCTTGAGGATGAAGGCGGCTCCGACCGGTTCGGAGCCTTTCGACGAGGCGGGAAGGGACGCGCTCACGCGGACTCCATCTTCAGACTTTTTCGACTTCGGGCCGGCCGAGCAGGCCGGTCGGCAGGAAAATCAGCACGACGATGAGGATCGAGAATGCCGCGACGTCCTTGTACTCCACCGAGAAATAGGCCGACCAGAACGTCTCGATCAGTCCGATCGCGAGGCCGCCCAGCATCGCCCCCGGCAGCGAGCCAATGCCGCCGAGCACCGCCGCCGTGAACGCCTTGATGCCGGCGACGAAGCCCATGAAGAAATCGACCAGGCCGTAATACAGCAGGTACATCATGCCGGCGACGGCAGCGAGCGCCGCGCCGATCACGAAGGTCATCGAGATGGTGCGGTCGACGTCGACGCCGAGCAGTGCCGCCATGGTCTGATCCTGCTCGCAGGCGCGCATGTCGCGGCCGAGCCGCGTGCGGGATACCAGCCAGGTGAACAGCGCGAGCAGAACGATGGTGGTGATGACCACCACGATCTGGATGTTGGAGAGCTGGACGACGAAGCCGCCCGCACCCTCGTGCAGGGTATAGCCGCCGGTGATGATCGGCGGCACCGGCTTGACGCGCGCGCCCTGCGACACCTGCGAATAGTTGGTGAGCACGAACGACATGCCGATGGCGGACAGCATCGGCGCCAGGCGGAAGGAGTGCCGCAGCGGGCGATAGGCGATGCGTTCGACGGTCCAGCCATAGAGCGCCGTGATGGCCATCGAGACCAGCAGCACGATCAGCAGAATTACCGGAACCGCAGTCAGGCCTAGCGACACCAGGACCAGGAACGAGATCAGCGCGATGAAGCCGCCGATCATGAAGATGTCGCCATGGGCGAAATTGATCATGCCGACGATGCCATAGACCATGGTGTAGCCGATGGCGATCAGGCCGTAGATCGAGCCAAGGACGAGGCCATTGATGAGCTGTTGCGCGAAATAATCCATGAACTGCCGTGAGTGAGACTGCCGATACCGGTTCGCAACGCGGCGGGGGCCTTGCAGAGCAGGTGCTGGTATGCCTAGAGATCGCACCCGCGCCCAAGGCGACGCGTGGGCCAGTACTAACAGCTAGGAACCGGGTGCCGCAACAGCGTGCAGTGCCACAATTGCGGGCTTATCCCGCCTCCTTTGACAGCGCGGTTCCCATGCCTTCCTCGGGTCCGGCCATCGCCATCAAATGACCACCGCGGAACACAGCACCTAGCGCCGAAGGGGGGGCTCTCGCACTGGTTGCGCGCGGTAGCGAAGCGAGAACCCCATGAGCAGGCTGGCGGACAAGAACCAGGGGCACCAGAGTCCGGCCGAGAGACCGATCCGGCAAGATGAGGGACACGGAGGGGCAGCCGCGTCCCGGCCAGCAATACCAGGACCCGCGTCTGCAGGACCGCTGGTTGGCGTGGACTCTGGAGGATTCGCTTTCAGTTCGGAGTCCCTCGCCGCCGCTCGTGCCAGCCGCCGAGGCCAATGATGGCGACGGAGGCGCGAGCGATGAGCGCCGCAACCTTCGGCGTCAAGCGCATCGAGCTGATCGTGTCGCTGGCGCCGCTCATATGCCGCTACCGTAGTCTTCCGGCGGGCTACGCACTTTTGCCATCAGCTTCGACTGAAGCCTGACCAAGGCGTCGCGCAGCCGCGTCGCCTCATCGTACCGGGTTTCCCGAGCCACCAGGCCGGAATACGGATCTTTCACCATGGTCTCGGCGGCCTGGGCAAGACGGCGCATCGGCGTCGCCACCCATTTCGCGGCGAAATTGAGCAGCACCAGGATCGAGAACACGCCACCGGCAACGTTGAACCAAAACGAGCGCACGAGCTGGCGGGTCGGCGCCATCGCGGCAACGGCGTCCTGCCGGATCAGAAGGGACCAGCCGAAGCTCGGCAGATCGGCGGACTTCACGGTCGGGAACGCGACGGTGAAATAGTCCTTGCCGTCGGGCCATCGCTCGATGAGTGCGACCGGGGCCGCGCGGCTTGCGGCCTGCGCCGAGCCGATCGTCAACTGCTTGCCGACGAGATCCGGCGGGCCGAACAGCACGATGCTCTCGCGCGACAGCAACACCAGATCGATGTTGCTCGACGCCAGCGCCGCGACGGATTCGATCACCCATTTCCAATCGATCTGGGCCCCGATGACGCCGGCGGGGGCGCCGTCGTGCATCAGCGGAGCCGACATGGCGATCAAGCGGTCCGGTCCCGAAGCGGCCTGCAACATCCGGCTCAGGGCCTCTGGTTCGCGGTCTTCGACCGCCGTCGGCCCCCCGAGACCCTGCCGGAACCAGCGCAGGCCGGCAACGCTTTGTCCTTCCAGCACCCGGTCCTTGCTCGCGATGACCGTGCCGCCGGGGTCGGCGATGCCGAGCCAAGCATAGCGCTGCTCGAACTGGCTCATGAACTGGATCTGTCGGCGCGCCTCGGCGATGTCGGCGGCGTCGATGATCGCGGCGAGCCGCGACAGGTCGATCCACGTGCCGTCCAGCTGTCGCGCCAGCAGGTTTGCGCTGAGCTCGCCGCGCGTCCTCAGTTGCTCGATCGCGAGCTCCTCGCCGCGCCGCTGCAGCGACGCCGAATAGAGGATGGCAACGGCCAGCGCCGTCACGACGATCAGTGTCGTGCCGCCGAGGAACACCGCCGTCTGTAAGCTCCACCGTCGCCTCGTCATCGTCTTCTCCTCAATCGGCCACGGCTCGCGCGAGTGCCTTCAGCATGCGGCCGAGATCGCCGCTGTCGGCGCCCGGCACTCCGCTCGCGGTGTGCAGCCGCTCGATGATCTGGGCGCGCTGCTGCGGCGTCACCGTAAATATGAGCCGGTAGCCGTCGTTCGTCGGAGCCGCGACCTTGGCCGGGATATCGCCGATCAGGGGCAAAGTGAGCGTGCCGATGGCGCCGGTCGCAAGGCCGACCGGACCGCTGACGCGTGCGCCGCCGGGGCCGAGATTGACGA
The DNA here is from genome assembly GCF_032484535.1 of Bradyrhizobium sp. SZCCHNS3016. Classification (NCBI taxonomy): domain Bacteria; kingdom Pseudomonadati; phylum Pseudomonadota; class Alphaproteobacteria; order Hyphomicrobiales; family Nitrobacteraceae; genus Bradyrhizobium; species Bradyrhizobium sp. SZCCHNS3016. The sequence continues at coordinate 43,274 of NZ_JAUETE010000005.1, read as the reverse complement.
TCCAGCCGCGTTGCGGCTCGCCGTCGACCGTCAGGGTTATCGGCTCGACGATCTGGCGTTGCGGCCGGTTGTAGCGTGGACGGTCGATGCACACGGCGATCGCCACCGACAGCACCAGAATGTTGTAGATCGTCCAGAACATCACGACGATGACGCCGTCTCCCGCGGTCCCCGTGGTATTGAAGACGAAATCGGACGTCAGCGACACGATCATGCCACCGATCGTCAGCGCCATCAGGATCAGGAAGGGCCGCATCAGCGGCCATTGGACGATGATCTTGGCGCGATCGCCGCCCTTGGCGGTCACCGAGAATTTGTGCGGACCGGGGGAGAGCAGGCCGAGAGCGGCGGCGCGGAGCACGGGCCAGGCGGCGACGATCTGCGAGACATCGTTGACGATCGGAATGAACAGTCCCTTGGACAGCCAGTTCAGCGTGTACATGATCGAGAGATAATAGGGGCCGTAATACCGGATGATGTCGGCGATCGAGGCGTTCACCACCGTCACCCCGCCCCACCAGTAGAGCAGTGGACAGATCAGCGCGGCGAGGCGGAACGGATAGGTCGACGTCCAGTAGAGCAGCGAGTCGAGCACGCTGAGCCGGTGGAAGAAACCCAGACCATGGGAGCCGAATGGATTGTAGACGTTGCGCACGATCTGCATGAGGCCGAGGCACCAGCGGCCGCGCTGCGTGACGTATTCCGCAAGGCCTTCCGGCGCCAATCCCTCCGACAACGCCTCGTTCAGGTACACGGTCTGGTAGCCGTGCGCGGACAGGCGCAGTGTGAGCAGGAAATCCTCGGTGACGCTCTCGGTCGGCACGCCGCCGATCATCTCCACGGCGTAGACGCGGAATATCGAGGAGGTGCCGCAGCACATTGCGATGCCCCAGGCGTCGCGCGCCGGCTCGACGTTGTCGAAGAAGTGGCGCTGCTCGTCGGGATAGGCCGCGCCGATGCCGAGATTGTGCTGGATCGGGTCCGGGTTGAAGAAGTGCTGGGGCGTCTGTACGAGGCCGACAGCCGGATCGTGGAACAACGCGAGCGTCCGCTCGACGAAGTCAAGATGAGGCACGAAGTCGGCGTCGAGAACGGCGACGAAATCCGGCCGGTCCGCATCCGCCGCGCGCAGCCGCAAGGCATTGTTGATGTTGCCGGCCTTGGCGTGCGACTTGTCGGTACGGGCGACATAGCCGATGCCGTGCTCGGTGCAGTAATCCCGGAGCCAGGCCCGGCTGCCGTCGTCGAGGACGAAGACGCGCAATGCCGCATAGGTGATCGCCTTGGCGCCGACGATGGTTCGCTCCAGGACCTCGAGCTGCTCGTTGTAGGTGGTGATGAAGATGTCGACCCGAGGCGGCGGCCTCGGAAGCCACCAGCCGGCATGGCGATCAGCCTCCGTCGTCCGCTCCTTGGTCCTGGTCAGGATCAGGAAGGCGAAGGACGACGAAACAACGGTGAGCGCTTCGAGAATGGCGAAGCCCCAGCTGAGGATCCCATCCGGCGTGAGGCCGGGCGGAGCAAGGGTCTCGGTGAAGCGCCAGGCGACATAGCGCCAGGCCAGCAGGATCGAGCCGCTGAGGAGCAGGGTCCGCCAGTACCATATCTTCGGGTCCAGGAGGGGCAACGCCAGGACGCGCAGCCCTACGATGATCGCAACGACTGCGAACGCGGACAGGAATGGTGACAGCGTCGGCATCAGTAGCCGTACCGGGCGACGAAGCCGCGCAATGCCGCGATCGGTCCGCTGGTGAAGATCACCCGGCCGGTGCGCCCGATGGCGCAGGACAGATCCGGCTGCTTGGCGAGATCTGGCACCGCAACGGTGACGTCGAAGCGCTGCAAGTGCTGCGGCGTCGGGCCGACGGCGAGATTGGCGTAGAGTTGCGAGGCGCCCGAGCCGCCGAGACGTGTCACCGTCCCATCGAATATCCGGTCGTCTCCGAACAGACGGAACTGCACCGGGGCGCCGATCGACAGGCTGGCGTAGAGACTTTCGGGAACGCTCGCGGTCACCACGAGACTGTTGCAGTCCACCAGCTTGACGAGATCCTGACCGCGACGGGCATATTCGCCGTCGTCGACGAGGAAATCCCAGGCCATGCCCGGGACGCGGGCCCTCAGCGTCGCCGAGGTCAGTCGGTTGATCCGGACGCGTTCGGCGTTGATCTGCTGCTCGTATTGGACCAGGCGGGATTGGATCTGCTGCTCGTCCACGGCAAGTTCGGCGAGGCGCAGGTCGAGCTCGTGAATGCGCTGCATCGAGAACGGCACGTCGTTGTAGGAGTCGCCGATGAAGACCCCCGATTGCGCGGAGCCGAGCTCGGTCTCGACATAGTTGGTGCGCTGTTTCGCGCTTTCCAAATCCTGCTTGGCGATATCGAGCGAGGCGCTGGCCTGGTCGAGGCCGGCGACCGTCTGGACCCCGCGTTCCTTCAGCTCGTTGGCCCGCGTGAAGGTGAGATCCGCGAGCTTCAGCCGGGCGGCCGCGGCATCCTCCGCTGCCTTGGCCTCGGCGATGCGCGCCGCGATCTGGCGGACGCGGCCGGTCTTGTAGTTAGCCGACTGGGCCGCGAAGGCGGCCCGCGCTTGCTCGAGCGCCGAACGCTGCGCCGGAACCCGCTTGAGCGCGATCTTCTGCTCGTCACGGTCGCGCTCGAGATTGAGTAGGCGCGTGGTGTCGAACCGGTCGTCGACGATCTCGGCCATGAGTTCCCCGGCGTTGACCCTGACGCCGATATTGCTCACCCCCAGCGTCACGCGGCCTTCGATCGGCGCGCGCACGACGTAAAGCCGGGCATTGACGGTCGCGTCGCCTGAAGTTCCGGCGAAATGCTCGCCGACCAGGATGTAGAGGCCGCCGGCCAGCAGGAGGATGCCGATGAAGATCCGAGCCAGTCTCATGCAGTACTCCCGCTCGGCGGCTGCCTGCCGCATCACGATCGAGCTGTGCGAAACGCAGCAGCACTCGTCTTAAGATAGTATGACATTGTCAAGCTACTTTGACGCTAGTCAAAGGCAACGATGGTGCGGCGCACATAATTGCGGTGCAGCGGCCATCGACGCGATCGGACTGCCGGCGCATCGATGGTGACCCCGATGCAGGCGTCGGTTACGGCGATCATTCAGCGGAGCAGCCGCATCGCGGTGCTGAAGACGAAGCGGGCGCGCAATGTCGGATGCGATGCAGATGTTCGAGGAGGCGTTGATGGCCGGGAAGGCCGCCGTCACGCGGGAAGTCGAGGCCTGATCGGCGAGGTCATCGGCACGGTCTCTTGGACGGTGACCGTTAGTGGATCGCGCCCGTCGCCACCCTGTTAAGGTAAACGAATGGTTTAAATTGCCGGGCGCGTTTGCCGCGCGTTAGCTCGTCTGGAAATCGGTCGGGCGGGCGGTTTGTGGGATGGAAAGGTGGGCGTGACATGATCAAGGATTGCGTGATCAGGAATTGGCGGCTCAGTTGTGTCAACGGTGTGCTGCTGGCGCTCTATTTCGTGCCCGCCTGGACCATCATCGCGTTTCAGATCATGGTGTCGCCGATCCAGGGGCTGTTCGCGCGGCCCAATATTGCGGTGGCCTTGTTCATCAGCGACTACCTGCAGCTGTCGGGCATCGAGACGGTCCGCGCCGCCTGGCTGCTTGCGCTGGCGCGACTGACGGTCGCAGGCTTCTTCGCGATGTTTCTGGTCCTGATCCTGGTTCCGCGGGTGCGAAAGGTGGCCGGCTATGTCGAGGCGCTGTCGATCGGGCTCGCTTTCGGCAGCATGCTCGCCTTCTTCAGCATGATCATGGCCGCCAAATTCGGGGAGCCCCAGGCACTGCGTCTGCATGCCACGGAACTCCTGATGCTGCTCGGCACGGCCATCGTCATGCTGGTGGAGAAGCCGTCGACGCAAGCCTCGCCGTCCTCCGCATCCGCTCCGCCGAAGATGGGGCCCACGGCGACGCCGGCGCCGCAGCAGGCGTAACGCCCTGATCCATCGCGGTGCGTCAGCGCTGGGTCAGAAAGCCCAGCACGGCATCGTTGAACTGGCCCGCCGCTTCGACATTCGAGATGTGCGCGGCATCGACGATGGTCATGCTGGCGCCGGGGATCCGGCTGCGGATCGCTTCCGCCATCGCGATCGGCGTCGACTTGTCGTAGCGGCCGGCCACGACGAGGGTTGGGCTTTTGATGGCCGGCAGGTCCTCGCGCAGGTCCAGCGCCCGCAGTGCTTTGCAGCAAGCGAGATAGCCCTCGACCGGGGTGGCCACGAGCATTGCCTTCATCCGGTCGGCAACGTCGGGATTGTGATCACGAAACTCCTGAGTCAGCCAGCCGGCGATGACCGTGTCGGCGATTCCAGCGAGTCCGCTGTCCTCGACCGCCTTGATGCGGGCGTCCCAGATTGCCGGATCGGGGTAGTAGCAGGTGGTGTTGGCGAGCACGAGCTTGCCTACACGTTCAGGAGCGTGGGCCGCGAGCCACTGCCCGACCATGCCGCCCATCGACACGCCGCACCAGTGCACCTTCTCGATGTTGAGGTCGTCGAGAATCGCCAGCGCATCGCGGCCGAATCGCTCGATCGAGTAGGGCCCGGGCGGCACTTGCGACTTGCCATGACCGCGCCGGTCATAGCGGATCACGCGGAACACCTGCGTGAAGGCGCGCATCTGCGGCTCCCACATCTGCAGCGTCGAGCCGAGCGAGTTCGAGAGCATCAGGGTCGGTCCGCCGTCGCGGCCCTCGACGGTGATATTCAACAGACAGCCGTCGGCATCGATCATCGGCATAGGCGGAATCCTTGTCGCAGGCGGCCGCGCCGCCGGAGGAATCGTGCAGATTCGATGGCGAACTAACCACCCCCACCGCCGTCTGCCAATCAAAACTCAACGGCGGCGAGATCCGGAATGCTGCGGTGCTCCGGCTTTTCTGCAACGCTTCCGGTCGCTGCTCGCCCTTCCTTTTGGACGTTCGGTGCTTTACTTGAATGCCTCTAACCGCGCCAATCGGGGGAGATGCACATGGCAATGACGATGACGGGCGAGGTCCAGCTGGCCGCTCCGCGAGAGCAGGTCTGGGCCAAGCTAAATGATCCGGAGGTGCTCAAGGCCTGCATTCCCGGCTGCGAGGAACTGGAGAAGACCGAGGACGGTGGCTTCCGTGCCGTCGCCAAGATGAAGGTCGGACCGGTCTCCGCGCGCTTCAAGGGCAAGGTCACCTTGAGCGATCTCGATCCGCCGAACGGCTACAAGATCTCCGGCGAAGGTGAGGGCGGCGTCGCGGGATTCGCCAAGGGCGGTGCGGTCGTTGCGCTGGCGGACAAGGACGGTGGCACGCTGTTGACCTACAATGTCGAGGCACAGATCGGCGGCAAGCTGGCGCAGCTCGGCCAGCGGCTGATCAACGGCACCGCCAAGAAACTCGCCGACGAATTCTTCGCCAACTTCGCCAAGGCCGTTCAAGGCTGACCGCAACCGACCCATGCGCGGCCGGGGGCGAGGTTGCCCGCCGCCGGGAGCGCCCATATGATGGTTTTCGACCGATTTTGCTGGGCTGCGCTGCAGTGCAACGCTGTCGCGCGGATAATAGAGAGTCCTGAATGGCCAAGATTTCCATGATTGTGAACGGTAATCCCGTCACGGCGAACGTCGACCCGCGGACGCTGCTGGTGCAGTTCCTGCGCGAGAATCTGCGCCTCACCGGCACCCATGTCGGCTGCGACACGTCGCAATGCGGCGCCTGCGTCGTCCATCTCGATGGCAAGGCGGTCAAGTCCTGCACGACATTGGCCGTGATGGCCGATGGTCATGAGGTCAGAACGATCGAGGGGCTCGCCGCCGACGGCGCGCCGCTGCATCCGATGCAGGAAGCGTTTCGCGAGCACCATGGCCTGCAATGCGGTTTCTGCACGCCCGGCATGATCATGACCGCGGTCGATCTCGTCCATCGCAAGGGACATGAGCTCAGCGAAGAGACCATCCGCGAGGAGCTGGAAGGCAATCTCTGCCGCTGCACCGGCTATCAGAACATCGTGCAATCGATCGCCGCCGGCGCCAAGGCGATGGCCAAATCGGACCTCGCCTAAACGTCTGACCTCGCCCCAGTCGGCCCGCTGCGCACAGGACATTTCCCCATGTACGAATTCAAATATCATCGGCCGGCGACCGTGCGCCAGGCCGCCAATCTCCTCACCAAGAACGAAGACGCCAAGCTGGTCGCCGGCGGCCACACGCTGGTGCCGGTCATGAAGCAGCGGCTCGCGAGCCCGCCGCATCTGGTCGATCTCTCCCATGTCGAGGGGCTCGATACGATCGAGGTGAAGGGCCGCAACCTGGTGATCGGCGCGATGGCGCGTCATGCCGACGTCGCCAACTCCGCAACGGTCGGCGAGGCCATTCCGGCGCTCGCACATCTGGCGAGCCTGATCGGCGACCCCGCGGTGCGTCATCGCGGCACCAGCGGCGGTTCGATTGCCAACAACGATCCGACCGCGGACTATCCGGCAGCATGCCTCGCGCTCGGCGCCACCATCGTCACCAACAAGCGCAAGCTGAAGGCCGAGGAGTTCTTCCTCGGGCTGTTCACGACCGCGCTGGAGCCGGACGAGATCATCACGAAGGTGAGCTTTCCGCTGGCGAAGAAGGCAGCTTACGTGAAGTTCCGCAACCAGGCCTCGCGCTATGCGCTGGTCGGCGTGTTCGTCGCCCGTCGTCCCTCGGACGTGCGCGTCGCCGTGACCGGCGCCGGCGGCAATGGCGTGTTTCGCGTCACTGCTTTCGAGGAAGCGCTGCAGAAGCGTTTCTCGCCGAAGGTGCTGGAGGGAATTTCGGTCTCGGCCGAAGGCCTCAACAGCGACATTCACGGCAGCGCCGAATATCGTGCCCATCTGATCGGTGTGCTGGCGCGCCGCGCGGTGGATGCGGCCAATGCCGGCGCCAAGGTGTCAACCGCATCGGAGGGAGCCGCCGAACCGGAGGCTCCGGCTTCGTGACGGACGCGTGAGGAAGGAAGCGGTCTCGCCCATGAGTTCTCCGGCCCTGCCAGCATCGGTCGACGCGATGCTCGAATTGTTGTCCTCGCGCGGCTATCTGGCCGAGCGATCGCTGGCGACGGTGACCTATCTGTCGCTGCGGATGGGCCGGCCGCTGTTCCTCGAGGGCGAGGCCGGCGTCGGCAAGACCGAGATTGCCAAGGTCTTGTCGGCCGCGCTCGGCCGCAAGCTGATCCGGCTGCAGTGCTACGAGGGTCTCGACGTCGCCTCCGCCGTCTACGAATGGAATTCAGCGGCGCAGATGATCGCGATTCGGCTGGCGGAAGCGGGCGGCGAGGTCGACCGCGATCAATTGACGTCGGACATCTTCGCCGACCGCTATCTGATCAAGCGCCCGCTGCTGCAGGCGCTGGAGCCGGATGTCGCAGGCGCGCCGGTTCTTCTCATTGACGAGCTCGACCGCGCGGACGAGGCGTTCGAAGCCTATCTGCTGGAGATACTCTCCGACTTCCAGGTCACGATCCCGGAGTTCGGCACCGTCAAGGCGCCGCATCCGCCGATCGTCATCATCACCTCGAACAGGACTCGCGAGATCCATGACGCGCTGAAGCGGCGCTGCCTGTATCACTGGGTCGATTATCCCTCCGCCGAGCGCGAGCTCGCCATCGTCAAGACCCGGCTGCCCGGCATCTCGCAGCGGCTGTCGCAGCAGATCGTGCGCTTCGTGCAGGCGCTGCGCGACCAGGACTTCTACAAGTCGCCAGGGGTCGCCGAGACCTTGGACTGGGCCACGGCGTTGACCGAGCTCGATGCGCGTTCGCTGAATGCCGAGGTCGTCGGCGACACGCTGGGCGCGCTGTTGAAGTATCAGGACGACATCGCCCGCATGCAGGGTGATGCGTTGCAGAAGGCGATCAAGGACGCGACCAGCGAGACTTGAGCCGCGGTCGCGTCACAGCGAAGGTCGTCATTCCGGGATGCGTGCGCAGCACGCAGGCCCGGAATCCATAACCACGACCGTGAGTATGGATTCCGGGCTCAGCCCTTTGGGTTGCCCCGGAATGATGAACTCAGTTTGAGGCACGTCCCGGAATGACGAGGGGATAGACCGATGCCCACGCCCATCAATCACCTCGCGCCGCCGACCGGCGGCATCGCCGACAACATTGCGGGCTTTGCGCGGGCCTTGCGCGCCGCCGGCCTTCCCGTCGGGCCGGGCGCCGTCATCGATGCCATGACGGCCCTCGAAGTCATCGACATCGGCAAGCGGTCCGACGTCTTCACCACGCTCGAATCGATCTTCGTCAAGCGCCACGAGCATGCGCTGATCTTCGCCCAGGCCTTCGACCTGTTCTTCCGTCCCGCCGAGGAATGGAAGTCGATGCTCGATTCGGTGCCGTTGCCGGACCACGCCAAGAAGAAGCCGCCGCCGGCCTCGCGCCGGGTCCAGGAGGCGATGTCGCGGCCGCAGACCCATGAGGAGCCGAAGGCCCAGGAGCAGGACCTGCGGCTGTCGGTGTCCGACCGCGAGGTGCTGCAGAAGAAGGACTTTGCCCAGATGAGCGCGGCGGAGATCGCCGAGGTCGCGCGCGCCATCGCCAAGATGCGGCTGCCGCAGGCCGAGCTGAAGACCCGCCGCCACACCGCCGATCCGCGCGGCCATCGCATTGACATGCGCAAGACGCTGCGTCAGGCGCTGCGCACCGAGGGCGAGATCATCAACTTCCATCGCCTGGGGCGGATCGAGAAGCCGGCGCCGATCGTGGCGCTGCTCGACATCTCCGGCTCGATGAGCGAGTACACCCGCCTGTTCTTGCATTTCCTGCATGCCATTACCGATGCGCGCAAGCGCGTCTCGGTATTCCTGTTCGGCACGCGGCTGACCAACGTGACGCGGGCGCTGCGCCAGCGCGATCCCGACGAGGCGCTGGCGAGCTGCTCGGCCAATGTCGAGGACTGGGCCGGCGGCACGCGGATCGCCACCTCGCTGCAGACCTTCAACAAGCAGTGGGCGCGCCGCGTGCTCGGGCAGGGCGCGATCGTGCTCCTGATCTCCGACGGGCTCGAGCGCGAGGCCGACAGCAAGCTCGCCTTCGAGATGGACCGGCTGCACCGCTCCTGCCGGCGGCTGATCTGGCTCAATCCGCTGCTGCGCTATTCCGGCTTCGAGGCGAAGGCGCAGGGCATCAAAACCATGCTGCCCCACGTTGACGAATTCCGCCCGGTACATAACTTGACCTCGATCGGGACGCTGATCTCGGCGCTGTCGTCGCCGCTGCCGCCGCATCAGCGCAGCGCGATCCGGCCCGCCGCCTGAGAAGGAGATAGTCATGCTCAACCGCGACGAAGACATCCTCAAGGCCGCCGAGGATTGGCACAAATCCGGTCACGGCGTGGCGCTCGCCACCGTGGTCGAGACCTGGGGCTCGGCGCCGCGCCCGGTCGGGTCCAACCTCGTGATCAACGACGAGGGCACGTTCTTAGGGTCCGTGTCCGGCGGCTGCGTGGAGGGCGCTGTCGTTACCGAGGCGCTCGACGTGATCACCAGCGGCCAGCCCAAGATGCTGGAGTTCGGCGTTGCCGACGAGACCGCCTGGAATGTCGGCTTGTCGTGCGGCGGCACCATCCGCGTCTTCGTCGAGAAGGTGGGCTGATCATGCAGCTCGCCACGCTGGCCGAACTCAATGCCGAACGCGCCGCGCGCCGCGCGGCCATTCTCGTCACCGACGTCGCCTCCGGCGAGCAGCGTCTGGTCAAGGCCGCCGACATCGCCGCCGATCCCTTGCGCAACGAGCTCGCAACGCAACTGCGGATGGGCAAGAGCGGCATGGTCGAGGTGGGCGGCAAGCGGTTGTTCCTCAACGTCTACGCGCCGACGGCCAAGCTCGTGATCATCGGCGCCGTCCATATCAGCCAGGCGCTGGCACCGATCGCCAAGTCGCTCGGCTATGACGTCACCGTCGTCGATCCGCGCACGGCCTTCGCCAGCCCCGAGCGCTTCCCCGACGTGCCGCTGATCGCTGAATGGCCCGACGTGGCGCTGCCGCCGCTCAATGTCGATCACTACACGGCCTTTGTCGCGCTGACGCATGATCCGAAGATCGACGATCCGGCGCTGTTGCACGCGTTCTCGCGCGACTGCTTCTATATCGGCGCGCTCGGCTCACGGAAGACGCATGCCAAGCGCGGCGACCGCCTGCGCGCCCAAGGCGCCAGCGACGCCGACATCGCCCGCATCCATGCGCCGATCGGGCTCGCCATCGGCGCGGTGTCGCCGTCGGAGATCGCGGTCTCGATCATGGCCGAGATCACCGCCACGTTGCGGCTGCCGGCCAAGGAGAAAGAGCAGGCGGCATGAAGTTCGGTCCTGCCAGTCCGACTGAAGCGATCGGCGGGGTGACCGTGCACACCCTGCGCAAGGGATCGTTGGTGCTGAAGAAGGGCACGCTGATCGGTCCCGCCGAGGTCGAGGCGCTGGCCCGAGAGGGCGTCAAGGAGATCGTGGTCGTCCGGCTCGAGGCGGGCGATGTCTCGGAGGACGAGGCGGCTGCCGACGTCGCGAAGGTCGTCGCAGGCAAAGGCATTCACGTCGATCGCGCCTTCACCGGGCGCGCCAATCTGTTCGCGGCGCAGGCCGGCGTGCTGATGATCGACCGCGCCGCCGTCGAGCGCATCAACGGAGTCGACGAGGCCATCACCTTTGCGACCTTGCCGGCCTTCAAGCCGGTGGTCGAAGGCGAGATGGTCGGCACCGTCAAGCTGATCCCGTTCGGCGTCGAAGGCCGTCTGCGCGATGCCGCCGTCGCTGCGGCGGGCAGGGGTGCGCTCAGCATCGCCTCCTATGTGATCAAGCGCGTCGGCGTCGTCTCGACGCTTCTGCCGGGGCTCGCACCCAAGGTCATCGACAAGACGCTGCGCGTCACCGCAGAGCGGCTCGCGCCGGCCGGCGCCACCATCATCGCGGAGCGCCGCGTGCCGCACGAGCAGGCCGCGCTGGCCGCTGCGATCAGGGAGCTGTTGGCGCTGGGCGCCGAGCTCGTCATCGTGTTCGGCGCGTCCGCGATCGCCGACCGCCGCGACGTCATTCCCGCCGCGATCACCGGCATCGGCGGTGAGATCGAGCATTTCGGCATGCCGGTGGATCCCGGCAATCTGCTCTTGATCGGTAGCGCCGCCGGCGTGCCGGTGCTCGGCGCCCCCGGTTGCGCCCGTTCGCCGGCGGAGAACGGTTTCGACTGGGTGCTGATGCGGCTGCTCGCCGGCATCAAGGTCACCCGCGCCGAGCTCACGGCCATGGGCGTGGGCGGCCTCCTCATGGAGATCGTGACACGGCCGCAGCCGCGCGCCAAGCCGGAGGCCGAGGGCGAACGCAAGGTCGCCGCGGTCGTGCTGGCTGCGGGACGCTCGACCCGCATGGGAGGGCCGAACAAGCTGCTGGCCGAGCTCGACGGCAAGAAGCTGGTTCGCATCGTGACCGAGCAGGCGCTGGCCTCCAAGGCCGGTGAGGTCATCGTCGTCACCGGTCATCAGGCCGAGCTGGTCGAGCAGGCGCTGTCAGACCTCAACGTCCGCTTCGTCCGCAACCCGGATTTCGCCGGCGGCCTCGCGAGCTCGGTGAAATCAGGCATTGCCGCGGTGCCTGAGGGCGTCGATGGCGCGGTCGTGTGCCTGGGCGACATGCCGATGGTGTCCTCGGATCTGCTCGACCGTCTGATCGGCGCGTTCGCGCCCGATCGCGGCAATTTGATCGTCGTGCCCGTGTCCGAGGGACGCCGCGGCAACCCGGTGCTGTGGTCACGCCGCTTCTTCGCCGAGCTGATGACGCTGGACGGTGACGTCGGCGCGCGGCACCTGATCGCCAAGCACACCGAGGCCGTCGCCGAGGTGCCGGTCGACGGCAACAGCGCCTTCCTCGACATCGACACGCCGCAGGCGCTGGAAGCCGCGCGGCGCGGCTGACGACCGTAGCCCGGATGAGCGCAGCGACATCCGGGTTCACACGCGCAGCTCGTGAGACCTGGATATCGCTCCCGCCTTGCGCCCTTTCGGGCGCCGGCGTCCGCCCATCCCGGCTACGCACGATGCACGCTCCCCATGGTCACGAGACGAGCCCTCAACCTCCCATTCACCAAGTTTCAACGACCCCCGGCTAGATTTGCCGACATTGGGCCTCGGGGGAGGAAAAAGTGATCGCTTCGACTGCTGCGCGCCGTGTCGCGCTGTTTGCATTTGGATTGACCGTTCTCGTTGGCGTTGCGCGCATCGCGAGCTACGGCGCCATCAGCCCGGCGCATGCCGCCGGCGCGTTCGCCATTGGCCGGTGCGCCGCCTATGGCCAGGCGTTCGACTATCCGGCGGAGCATCTCGCCAAGGCCGCGGCGCTCAAGCAGTGCAAGGGCGACTGCACCGCGGTGACGATGAAGAAGGCCTGCGCCGCGTTCGCGGTCGATCTCACCAATCCCTGCGGCGCCCACGGCTATGCTGTTCGGCCGACGATCTCGACCACGCTCAACGAGGCGACCCGGGAATGCTACAAATATGGCGGCAAGGAATGTGTCATCCGCGCCTGGGTGTGCGACGCCAAGGGCTGATCTGAGCCTGATGTCTCAGAGGATGGGCTGCCGGGGTTGCTCGTCCGCGCTTTCATTTCGATGCTTCACCTCGAGAGCGGCTCGGCTATTCTGAGCGTTCGATGACATCGAACTCTGGAAGTGGCATGCAATTCGACACCAAGATCGCGCTGATCATTCGCAACGATCTCGAAGCCTGGCAGAAGCTGAACGTCGCGGCGTTTCTTTCCAGCGGCATCGCCGCTGCATTTCCCGAATGCATCGGCGCGCCTTATGAGGACGGCTCGGCAACCCTGTATCACGCGTTGATCGGGCAGCCGATCCTGATCTACGGCGCGCCGGATCGTGCAGCGTTGGCGCGTGCTCTGGATCGCGCGCTGTCGCGCAGCGTGAAGCCGGCGCTCTACACCGAGGACATGTTCAAGACCACGCATGACGAGGCCAACCGTGATGCCGTGAAGGCGGTGGCGCGCACCGATCTCAATCTGGTGGGATTGGCGTTTCGTGCGGAGCGCAAGGTGGTCGACAAGGTCGTCGACGGACTCAAATTTCACGCCTGACAGCCACGGGCACATTGCGCTGTCATCAAACTGTTACTTCATGCAGCGGCGCGGCTTGATGCCGATCAAGACCGGAATACGCCGACGTCGTTAGTTTGCGCCGCGACATGAGGAGCAGACAGATGCAGACCATGAAAGCCGCCGTCGTCAAAGCCTTTGGCAAGCCGCTGGTCATCGAGGACGTTCCGATTCCTGCGCCGGGGCCGGGCGAGCTTCTGGTCAGGGTGAAGGCGTGCGGCGTCTGCCACACCGACCTTCATGCCGCCTCCGGCGATTGGCCGGTGAAGCCGGTGCCGCCGTTCATCCCCGGTCACGAGGCGGCCGGCATCGTCGCCGCGCTCGGGCCCGGCGTCACCGACTTCAAGGTCGGCGATGCCGTCGGCGTGGCGTGGCTGCACGATGCCTGCCTGCGCTGCGAATATTGCGAGACCGCGTGGGAGACCTTGTGCGAGCACCAGCACAACACCGGCTATAGCGTGAACGGCGGCTTCGCCGAATACGTGATCGCATCCGCGGCGTTCGCCGCGCGCCTGCCGGCCAATGTGGACTTCGCCAAGATCGCCCCGATCCTCTGCGCCGGCGTCACGACCTACAAGGGGTTGAAGGAGACCGACACGCGGCCGGGCGAGTGGGTGGTGGTCTCCGGCGTCGGCGGCCTCGGTCATGTCGCGATCCAGTATGCGAAGGCGATGGGGCTGAAGGTGATCGGTCTCGACATCGCCGAGGACAAGCTGAAACTCGCGCTGGAGGCCGGCGCCGAGCACGCCGTCAACGCGCTCGACAAGGATGCCGTGGAGCGGGTGATCGCAATCACCGGCGGCGGCGCGCATGGCGTGCTGGTCACCGCGGTGTCGACGTCGGCATTCGCCCAAGCGCTGCACATGGTCCGCCGCAAGGGGACGGTCAGCCTGGTCGGCTTGCCGCCGGGCGAATTCCCGACGCCGATCTTCGATGTCGTGCTGAAGCGCATCACCGTGCGCGGCTCGATCGTCGGCACCCGGCGTGATCTCGACGAAGCCATCGCGTTCGCCGCGGACGGCAAGGTGACGGCCGAGGTGACCACGGCGCCATTGTCGGAGATCAACACCGTCTTCGACCGCATGAAGGCCGGCAAGATCGACGGTCGCGTGGTGCTCGACTTCGGCTGATCAGCAAGACCGATTGACGCGCCGCCGTGCCCAACATTGGGGCGGCGGTTTGATCTGGATCAGGCATGGGGACGCGCGGCGCTGGCACAAATTGTTCATGGCAGCCGTCACCAAGATCGTCTTCCTCGGCGCGAGCAGCGCGTCCTTTGGACTCAGCGTGTTCCGGGACCTGTTCTCGACGCATGATCTCGCGGGTTCTACACTCGTGCTGGTCGGCCGCGACCCGACCCGGCTTGCCCGGTCGGAAGCATTGGCCCGGCTGCTCAACGACCTCTCCGGCGCCGGCCTCAAGATCGAGGCGACCACGGATTGGCGCGCGGCGCTCGACGGCGCCGGCTTCGTGATCCATGCCACCGCGATCGACCGCAACCGCCTATGGAAGCTCGATTTCGAGGTGCCGCGCAAATACGGCATCCGTCACACGCTGGGCGAGAATGGCGGGCCGGGCGCATTGTTCTTCACGCTGCGCACCTTGCCGGTCGTATTCGACTTCGTGCGCGAGATGGAGCGGCGCTGTCCGGACGCGCTATTCATCAACTTCTCCAATCCCGAGAGCCGCATCATCCTCGCGCTGGGGCTTCACAGCCGCCTCGCGCATATCGGCCTGTGCCACGGCATCTTCATCGCGCGCAGCCAGGTGGCTTCCATTCTGGGACTGGCCGAGGAGCGTGTGGACGTGTGGGGCGCCGGGCTCAACCATTTCCAATGTCTCATGCAGATCCGGGATCGCGACACCGGGGCCGATCTCTATCCACTGCTCCGCGAAAAGGCTGGGAGCCACGACCCCAAGGTCGCGCCGCTGACGCGGGCGCTGTTGCGCGACTTCGGCTTCTGGCTGGGCTGCGGCGACGGCCATGTCGGCGAGTATCTCGCCTATGGCTGGGAAGCGGGCGAGGGCGGGTACAACTTTGCAGGGGACGAGGCGGAGCGGGCCAGGCTGATCCGGCAGATCGACGAGGTCCTGGCGGGCAGAGCCGGCATGCCGGGCTGGTGGCGAATGCCGTCCGGAGAGCGCGCGGTCACCGTCATCGGCTCGGTGCTGCACGATCGCAGGCAGGTCATCGAGTCCGGCGTCGTGCAGAATCGTCACGTCATTCCCAACCTGGCTGCTGAGGCTGCTGTCGAAGTGCCTGTTGTCGCGGATCGCGGCGGCATCCATCCGGTTTCGCTGGGCCCGATTCCAGATGCCGTCGCCAAGCTGATGTCGGTCCAGGTTCAGGTTCAGCAACTGGCGGTGCAGGCGGCCATGACTGCCTCCAAGGACCTCGCGTTGCAGGCGCTGCTCATCGATCCCGTCGTCAACTCGGCCGCCGCTGCGCGCCAGATCGTGGACGAACTCTGGGAGATCAATCGGCCTTACATCAGGTCCTGCGCGTGATCGCGTCGGCTTCGTCTGACGAGGGGGCTCCGCGCGCTCTCGGGTAGGGCTTCTGACGCGCGCCGAGGACCAGCCTCTGCAAGGTCTCTTTACAATGACTGACCAGTCAGTCATAGTTGTTCGATGCTGAAACCTTCGAAATTGTCCGGGAGCAGAGTTGCGCCCGTCAAGCCAGCGGACGCGGGAGCTCCCGCGTCGCGCCGGGCGGATCGCTCCGCCGAGCGCCGCGCGGCGATCGTGCAGGCGGCGATGGACGAGTTCATCGCCCGAGGCTTCGCGGCGACCCGGCTGGACGACATCGCCAAGCGGGCCGGCGTCGCCAAGGGCACCATCTATCTGCACTTCAAGGACAAGGAATCGATGTTCGAGGAATTGATCCGGACCGCGATCGTGCCCTTCGTCGGCCGTCTTGCCGCACCGCCGCCTGCCGGCGGCTCGGTGCGCGACATGGTCGAAGCCCTGGCGCGGATGTTTCTCCAGGAGGTCGCCGGCACCCGGCGCGGTGATCTCGTGCGGCTCATCATTTCCGAGGGGCCTCGTTTTCCCGCGATTGCCGACTTCTACTACCGCGAGGTCGTTTCCCGCGGTCTCGTGGCCATGCGCGCCCTGATCCAGCTCGGGATCGCCAGAGGCGAGATATGCGAGCCCAAGCTGGTGCAACACCCGCAACTGATGATCGCGCCGATGATGGTTGCGGTGCTCTGGAAGAGCCTGTTCGAGCGACATGCGCCGCTCGACGCCGAAGCGATGCTGCAGACCCATCTCGATCTGATCTTTGGCGCGAGGAGGCCGACATGAGTCTGCTGCACTGCCTTGCCGTGCTGGTCACGGCCTTCACGTTCAACGGCTGCAAGGAGACGCGCGATCCCGGCTATCAAGGCTGGGTCGAGGCCGACATGATCTTCGTCAGCCCGGACGAAGCGGGCCGGATCACGACGCTGAACGTGCATGAGGGCGACGTGGTCAAGGTCGGTGATCCCTTGTATTCGGTCGACGACGATCTGCAGCAGGCCGATCTCAACCAGACCAAGGCGACGCTGGCCAATGCGCAGCAGACCTATGACCGCGCCGCGGCCCTGAGCAAGACGGGCGCGGGGACGCAGGCGACGCTCGACTCCGCCGTTTCGGCGCTGCGCGTCGCCGAGGCCCATCTCGTGACCTCGCAGACGCGGCTGGCACGGCGCAAGGGCGTGGCGCCGGTCGCGGGCACCATCCAGCAGATCTACTTCCGCGAGGGCGAGATGGTCGCGGCGCAACGGCCGGTGCTGTCGATCATGCCGCCGGGCAACATGAAGCTGCGCTTCTACGTGCCCGAGCCTGATCTGCCGAAGCTCGCGATCGGTGACGAGGTCCGCGTCATCTGCGACAATTGCGCTGATGATCTGACGGCCAGAATCTATTTCCTCGCGACCTCGGCGGAATATACGCCGCCGGTGATCTACAGCCTCGATGAGCGCAACAAGCTCGTCTATCTGATCCAGGCGCGGCCGTTGCGGCCGGACGCGCTGCGCGTCGGCCAACCCGTCAGCATCTATCCGCGCTCCAAGACGCCTGATCCGAAGACCCCGGTGGCGGACAAGCAATGAACGGAACGGGTCCCGCCGAGATCGCGATCGACGTCCAGGGATTGACCAAATCCTTCGACGGCCGCGAGGTCGTGCATGATCTGTCGATGCAAGTGAAGCGCGGCTCGATCTACGGCTTTCTCGGCCCGAACGGCTCGGGCAAGACCACGACCATCCGGATGCTGTGCGGCCTGCTGACACCCGACGGAGGCGAGGGCACCTGCCTCGGCTTCGACATCCGCCGCGATGCCGACAAGATCAAGCGCCTGGTCGGCTACATGACGCAGCGCTTCAGCCTCTATCAGGACCTGTCGGTGCGGGAGAACCTCGAATTCGTCGCGCGCCTCTACGGCATGCCCAATCCGCGCCAGGCCGCGCGCGACATGGTGCAGCGGCTCGGGCTTGCCGGCCGCGAGCGGCAGCTCGCCGGCGAGTTGTCGGGCGGCTGGAAGCAGCGGCTGGCGCTCGGGGCCTGCACCCTGCCGAACCCGCAATTGCTGCTGCTCGACGAGCCTACAGCCGGCGTCGATCCCAAGGCGCGGCGCGATTTCTGGAACGAGATCCACGCGCTCGCCGGCGAAGGGCTGACCGTGCTCGTCTCGACCCACTACATGGACGAGGCCGAGCGCTGTCACGAGATCGCCTACATCGCCTATGGTCATCTGCTGGCGCACGGCACGGTCTCCGAGGTGATCGCGCAATCGGCGCTTACCACATACACGGTGAGCGGCGATGATCTGCGCGAACTCACGGCTGATCTCACCGGCAAGCCGGGTGTCGACATGGTGGCGCCGTTCGGCACCAGCCTGCACGTGTCCGGCCGCGACCGCAACGCGCTGGACGCCGCGATCGCGTCCTGGCGCGACAAGGCTGATCTGCATTGGCAGCCCGCCGCGCCCTCGCTCGAGGACGTCTTCATCGACCTGATGAACCGCTCACGGGACAACTTCCAATGAGCGACGCGGCCGTCCACCAGGCATCTCCCGAGTCCCGCTTCGGCTTCTGGCGGCGCACCTACGCGATGCTGGTCAAGGAGTTCATCCAGCTCAAGCGCGACCGGGTCTCGTTCGCGATGATCGTGATGATCCCGGTGATGCAACTGATGCTGTTCGGCTACGCGATCAACACCACGCCGCATCATCTGCCGGCGGCGGTGCTGCTGCAGGAGGACAGCGATCTCGGCCGCTCGATCCTGAAGGCGATGGAGAACACCGCGTATTTCCGCTTCACCCGGGAGGTCAGCAGCGTCGCCGAGTTCGACGATCTCCTGCTGTCCGGCAAGGTCCTGTTCGGCGTCGAGATCCCGCGCGGCTTCGAGCGCGCGGTCCGCCGCGGCGACCGACCGGCCTTGCTCGTCGCGGCCGACGCGACCGATCCGGTCGCGGCGTCATCGGCGCTGTCCTCGCTCGGCATGATCGTGCAGACCGCGCTCGCGCACGATCTCTACACCGGCAATCCCGTCACGACGCCGTTCGAGATCAGGGCCCACGCGCGCTACAACCCGGCGGCCTCGTCGCGGCTCAACATCGTGCCGGGCCTCGTCGGCACCATCCTGACCATGACCATGCTGATCTTCACCGCGCTCTCGGTGACGCGCGAGATCGAGCGCGGCACGATGGAGAGCCTGCTGTCGATGCCGATCAAGCCGGTCGAGGTCATGCTCGGCAAGATCATCCCCTATGTCATGGTCGGCTTCCTGCAGGCGACGATCATCATCGGCATCGGCGTCCTGTTGTTCGGCGTTCCGATCATGGGCAACCTGCTGTTGTTGGCGCTGCTCTCGACTCTGTTCATCGCCACCAACCTCTCGATCGGTTACACGTTCTCGACGCTGGCGCAGAACCAGCTGCAGGCGATGCAGCTCTCGATGATGTTCTTCCTGCCGAGCATCCTGTTGTCCGGATTCATGTTTCCCTTCCTCGGAATGCCGCAATGGGCGCAAGTGCTCGGTGAATGCCTGCCGCTGACGCATTATCTGCGCATCGTCCGCGCCATCATGCTCAAGGGCTCGACGCTCCAGAACCTGCAGCATGATACGATCGCCCTGTTCGGTCTCATGCTGTTCGCCATGACGGTCGCCGTCCTGCGCTTCCGCCGCACCCTCGATTGAGGCACAATGGCGACCGGGAGCAGGAACGGCTGAGGCAAGATGCAGATCGTGGGAGGAGCAGGACAGGCGAACGAAGCGCCGGCGGCAGCGCCGGCCGAGTTCGACCAGGCGCTGATGCGTCAGACGTTGAACACCGAGCTGCTGCGCGTGAGGGCGCTGATCGCCACTGCGGCTCTGTTTCTCGTGATGTCGGTGCTGGTCGAAATCTTCGAGCCCAGGATCTCGGAGTGGATCTGGCCGAGCCGGATCGGGGTCCTCTACGTCTACGCGATCATCGTCGCATTCATCAGCTTCGAGACTCTCATCCTGTTCAGGATCAAGGCGGACATCCGCCACGGCCGGGACGTGCCGGTGATCTGGCGCTATGTCAGCGCCCTGGTCGAGACCTCGCTGCCAACGTTCGTCCTCATCCTGCAGATCGAGGGCATCGGCCACGACAAGGCGCTGGGCTTCGGCGCGCCGCTGGTCTATTTCATCTTCATCGTTCTCTCGACGCTTCGTCTCGATTTCTGGCTGTCGAGCTTCACCGGTCTGGTTGCCGCGGTGGAGCTGCTGGTGGTGGCGTTGTTCGACCGGCCTTCGATCGATCTCAGCCAGAATCCGGAGATCTACTATCACGGTGAGCGCAGCTTCATCATCCTGTTGTGCGGGATGCTCGCCGGTGCCGTCAGCGTGCAGCTGCGACGCCAGTTCGCGGCGAGCATCGAGGCCGCGTCGGCGCGCGACCGCGTCACGGATTTGTTTGGCCAGCACGTCTCGCCCCAGGTCGTCGAGCGCCTGATGAAGGAGGGGACGGCGGAGGCGCGCGACATCCACGAGGTCGCGGTGATGTTCGTCGACTTCCGCGGCTTCACCGCGGCGGCGCGGTCGAAGACGCCGCAGCAGGTTGTCGATCGCCTCGATGGCGCGTTCGCGGTGCTGGTCGAGATACTCGAGCGCCATGGCGGTATCGTGAACAAGTTCCTCGGCGATGGCTTCCTGGCGCTGTTCGGCGCGCCGTTCGAGTCGCGCGATGCCGCCGTGCAGGCGGTCGTGGCTGCGCGCGAGATGGTGGCCGCGATGGAGCGCGTCAACGCGATGTCGTCTTGGCCGCTGCGGATCGGGATCGGTCTTCATCTCGGCGAGGTGGTCGCCGGCAGCATCGGCTCGCCGCGGCGCAAAGAGTACACTGTCATCGGTGACACCGTGAACTTCGCCTCGCGGCTGGAGGCGCTGAACAAGGAGTTCGATTCGCAACTCCTGATCTCGAGCGAGGTGCGGCAGGCGGCCGGCGAGGGGGCGCGCGACGCCGTCTTCCACGGCGCGGTGTCGGTGCGCGGCTACGACCGGCCGTTCGAGATCTGGCAATTGCACTGACGCAGGCGACCCGTCGCGCGATGTCGGAGATTTACATTGGATGGTCTCCGCGTTTAACTGCCCCCAACGAGAAGCATCATCAGGGGGAACGCATGATCCGAACCGGGGCGTCGTTTTTGGCCGCAGCAGGCATCGTGTGCGCAGCCGGCCTGGAGGCGGTGCGGGCTGAGGATGTTGCCTGTAGCAAGGTGACGGCCGAGGCGTTGAAGGTTCCGGGGCTGGCCTTGACGGGATCGAAGCTGCAGGAGGCCGCCGACGGGCTGCCGCGGCATTGCATTCTGTCCGGCAAGGTCAACGAGCGCACCGGCGTCGACGGCCATGCGTATGCGATCCAGTTCGAGATGCGGCTGCCGGAGACGTGGAACGGCCGCTTCCTGCACCAGGTCAATGGCGGCAATGATGGCGTCGTGGTGCCGGCGCTCGGCGACAAGGCCGACGGTCTCGTCGGTGGCGGTGTGACGCCGCTCGCCCGCGGCTTTGCCGTGCTGTCGTCGGACAGCGGCCACTCCGGTAACGATCCCGCCAACAAGCCGCGCGGGCTTGCGTCCGGCTCAGCTTTCGGGCTCGATCCGCAGGCGCGCCGCGACTACGGCTATTCGGCCGACATCACGCTGGCGCCGATCGCGAAGGCGATCATCTCGGCGCATTACGGCAGGAAGCCGGACTATTCCTACATCGCCGGCTGTTCTAATGGCGGCCGCCACACCATGGTGGCCGCCGAGCGCATGCCCGAGCAGTATGACGGCTTCCTGGTCGGCAATCCCGGCTTCAACCTGCCGCGCGCTGCCGTGCAGCACGCCTGGGACGTGCAGGCGCTGACCAAGGCCGACGTCGACATCCGCAAGTCGATCACGCGGGAGGATGCCAAGCTGATCGCTTCCAAGATCACGGAGGTCTGCGACGGGCTCGACGGCGCCAAGGATGGGCTGACGGCGAACCTGAAGGCGTGCCAGAAAGCGTTCAATTTCGACAGCCTCCGCTGCGCCGCTGGTGCGACCGAGGCCTGCCTGCCGGCCGCCAAGGTCGATGCTTTGAAGAAAGTCTTCGCGGGCCCGCACAATTCGAAGGGCGAGCCGCTGTATTCCGACTGGCCGGTGGATGGTGGGGTCGGCACCGGCAACTGGCGCGCCTGGAAGGTCGAAAGCCCGGTGGCGCCGTGGAACAACCTTCCGATCATTGCCACCATGGGCGGCGCCTCGCTCAACTACATCTTCTCGACGCCGCCGGTCGAGATCGAAGGCTCGCCCGACAAGCTCGTCGAGAAGCTGCAGACTTATGATTTCGACAAGGACGCACCGAAGATCTACGCCAAGGAAGGTCCATTCACCGAGTCTGCAATGGACTTCATGGCCCCGCCCGCGGTCGACAACCCGACCCTGCCGGCGTTCCAGGGCGGCGCCCGCAAGATGCTGATCTATCACGGCCAGGCCGATCCGGTGTTCTCGATCAACGACACCGTCCGCTGGTACGAGAAGCTCAATGCCAATGTGCAGGGCAAGGCCGATACGTTCGCGCGGCTGTTTGCGCTGCCCGGCGAGACCCATTGCGGCGGCGGCGTCACCTTGGAGAAGTTCGATGCGCTGGGCGCGCTGATGGACTGGGTCGAAAAGGGCAAGACGCCGGAGGCGATCACGGCCTCGGTCAATGCGGCCAACAAGGAGCTCCCATCGACATGGAGCCCGCAGCGAACGCGGCCGCTGTGCCCGTGGCCAAAATTCGCCAAATACGTCGGCGGCGACATCGAGCAGGCGTCATCCTTCACCTGCGCAGTGGAGTGAGGCGTCAGACCTGCGGCGCGACCAGGTTCTTCACCTTGACCTGATCGCGGTCCTCGATGATCTCGGCGATCCATTGCCGGTGGCAATGAGCGTGGTCGCGCTCGTAGCAGAGCAGGCAGACGGGACCGGCGCTCTTCACGAGCGAGGCCAACTCGTCCATCTGCTCCTTCGCCTGCGGCGTCTTCAGATGCGCGCTGTAGATCTTGTGCAGCGTGTCGTAGTGGCCGCTGCGGGCGGCCTCGCGGCCCTCCTTCGGCGTGCCGAGCCCGCGCAGATGCACATAGCCGATGCCGCGCTCGTCGAGCCCGGCCGCAAGCTGGCTCTTGGAGAAGCCCGGCCGGCGCGAGGCCGCCACCGCGCGCACGTCGACCAGCAGCTTGACGCCGGCGGCCTGCAACTCATCGAGCACGGCCTTGGCCGGCGTGTGCTCATAGCCGATGGTGAACAGGGTCTTGCTCGTGGCCATCATGCGCCTCCTGCCTCAGCTCACGCGCTCGATGAGCTCCATCGCGCCAGCCGGCGCGCGTACCTTGCCCTCGTGGATGACATAGGCGAACACGTCGCGCGGCATCTTTTTCGTCGGCTTGTCGTCAACCCGTGGCAGGTCGTCCGGTTCGCCGCCGCCGGCCCACAGTTGCAATCGCTTCGCCCAGGCGTCGAGCTGCTTCGGCGGATAGCAGGTCGCAAGCTCGTCATTGCCCTTCTGCAGTCGGGCGTAGACGAAGTCACCCACGACATCGGCGATCGCCGGATATTTGCCGTGCTCGGCGAACACGACCGGCGTTGCAAACTCGCGCAGCAGTGCGACGAAGCCGGGTACGCAGAAACTATCATGGCGGACCTCGACGACGTGGCGCAGCTTGCGGCCGTCGAGCTCGCGCGGCAACAGCTCGAGGAACTTGCCGAAATCGGCCTCGTCGAACTTCTTGGTTGGCGCGAACTGCCACAGCACCGGGCCGAGCCGGTCGCCGAGCTCGAGCACGCCGGTGTCGTAGAAGCGCTTCACGGAATCGCCGGCCTCGGCGAGCACGCGGCGATTGGTGGCGAAGCGCGGCCCCTTCAGCGAGAAGATGAAGCCGTCCGGCACCTCGCGCGCCCATTTGCGGAAGCTCTCCGGCTTCTGCGAGCCATAATAGGTGCCGTTGATCTCGATCGAGGTCAGCTTGGAGGCGGCGTATTCGAGCTCCTTCGATTGCGGTAGCTTGTCCGGATAGAACACGCCGCGCCACGGCGCGAAGGTCCAGCCGCCGATGCCGATGTAGATGTGGCTCTTGGATTGCGAGGCGCGTGCAGGGGCTTTGCTCACGGACCGATTCCGATGCTGATTGCCGAGGGTGTTGCGGTAGGGAGACGATAGTCAACCGGGCCGGTTCTGACCAGTTCGGCGCTGTTGCGCCGTCGCTCTTCCCGTGCTCCGGAGCCTCGTGTATCCAGGGCACGGGCCGGGAAGGGGAGATATGGCAATGAGAGCGGAATCGGTCGGCGGCCTGCTGGGGGCGATCGTCGCCGCTGCCGTGCTTGCGGCAGCCTTCTACTATGTTCCCGTGGGGCCGATGGCCCGTCAGATGCAGCCGGCCAAGGTCGAGGTGCCGCCGACCCCGGTGCAGACGGTTCCGGTGGCTCCGGCCGTGCGCGGACCCGTGGTCCGTGAGGTTCCGAACTAGGCCGGCCAGGGCCCCTTGCAATCCAGCCGAGGCGCCCCATCTTGGTCGGGACGGTGACGTCGAGCTGTAACGGCTCCGGCACCGAGACGACCACGGCAGAGCGGTTGCGCCGGATGTACGTGCACCCTTTGTTTGTGGTCGTTGGCATTTTGGGCCCCTCGTTTGAGAGCGATGCAAGCCGGCACCACAGTCCGGCCTTTTTGAGCCCTCCTTCAGCCGTTGCGCTTGGCAGTGTGGAACGCGGCAGATATACGCATCCGCACCATGAACGATGTCCTCCGACCGGCCATGCCCGCGCCGCCGCAAACCGCTGATATTCCGATCGTTTCGGTGGTCGTCCCGACGTTCAACGAGCGCGACAATGTCACCACGCTGTACCGGCGGCTGGAGGCGGCGTTCAAGGACGTGCCGTGGGAGGTCGTATTCGTCGACGACAACTCCCCGGACGGCACCTGGCAGGTGGTGCGCGAATTGTCGCGTAGCGACAAACGCGTCCGCTGCATCCGCCGGATCGGCCGTCGCGGACTGTCCGGTGCCTGCATCGAGGGCATCCTGGCCGCCAGCGCGCCCTATGCCGCCGTGATCGACGCCGATCTGCAGCACGACGAGACCCAGCTGCCGAAGATGCTGGCGCTCTTGCAGAGCGGCGCTGCCGAGCTCGTCGTCGGCAGCCGCTATATCGAGGGCGGCAGCGCCGCGAGCTTCGACAGCAAGCGGGCTGGGGCCAGCGCCTTCGCCACCGAGATCGCGCGTCGCACTCTGAAGGTCGAGGTCAACGATCCCATGAGCGGCTTCTTCATGATCCGCCGCGACCGCTTCGAACAGATCGCGCCGAAGCTGTCGACGCAGGGCTTCAAGATCCTGCTCGACATCATTGCGAGCGCCGAAGGCGGCCTGCGCACCGTCGAGGTGCCCTATACGTTCGGCTCGCGCCTGCATGGCGAGAGCAAGCTCGACTCGATGGTCGCCCTCGACTTCCTCGGCCTCGTGCTGGCCAAGATGACCAACGACGTGGTGTCGTTGCGCTTCCTGCTGTTCGCCATGGTCGGCGGCACCGGCCTCGTCGTGCATCTGGCCACGCTCTTTCTTGGTCTCAATGCGTTCGACATGCCGTTCGCGGAGGCGCAGGCGCTCGGTGCCTTCATCGCGATGACCTCGAACTTCATCCTCAACAACTTCCTCACCTATCGCGACCAGCGGCTGAAGGGCTTTGCCATTCTGCGCGGCTTGCTCGCGTTCTATCTGGTCTGCTCGGTCGGCCTGCTCGCCAATGTCGGCGTCGCCTTCTCGGTCTATGACCAGGAGCCGATCTGGTGGCTGGCGGGCGCGGCCGGCGCGCTGATGGGCGTGGTCTGGAATTACGCGATCTCCGGATTGTTCGTCTGGCGCAAGCGATGACCTCTGCGGCCGTCGCCGACGACGCCCGGCTGGTCCGCAATGTCTGGCTGACCATCATAGGTCTCGTCGTGCTCAGGCTGATCGCCGCGGCGGTCACGCCGATCACCTTCGACGAAGCCTATTACTGGATGTGGTCGAAGCATCTCGCCGGCGGCTACTACGACCACCCACCGATGGTTGCGGTCGTGATCCGGCTGGGCACGCTGATCGCCGGAGACAGCGTGCTCGGCGTGCGCGTCGTCTCGGTCCTGCTCGGCCTGCCGATGAGCTACGCGGTCTATCGCACCGCCGAGATCCTGTTCGGCGGCGTGCGCGTGGCGGCGACGGCGGCGCTGCTGCTCAACGTCACGCTGATGGCGGCGGTCGGCACGCTGATCGTGACGCCCGACGCGCCGCTGCTGGTGGCCTCGAGCTTCGTGCTGTTCTTCTGTGCCAAGCTGCTGGAGACGGGCAGGGGCATGTGGTGGCTCGCGGTCGGCGCGGCCGTCGGCGCGGCGCTGCTGTCGAAATACACATCGCTGTTCTTCGGTGCGGCGATCCTGATCTGGCTGGTCGCCGTGCCGAAGCTGCGGCACTGGCTGGCCTCGCCCTGGCCCTATCTCGGCGGCGGCCTGGCGTTCGCGATGTTCTCGCCGGTGATCCTGTGGAATGCCGATCACCAATGGGTGTCGTTCATCAAGCAGCTCGGCCGCGCCAGGGTCGAGGAGGTTCGTCCGGTCTACATCGCCGAGATCATCCCGACGCAGTTCGCCTTCGCCACGCCGCTGGTTTTCATCCTCGGCGTGATGGGCCTCTATGGGTTGGCCCGGCGCAGGGCAGGGGACGCGGCGGCCCGCGTCCTGATCGAGGCCATGGTCTGGGTCATCGTCGCCTATTTCGTGTGGCATTCGCTGCATGCCCGCGTCGAAGCCAACTGGTTCGCGCCGATCTATCCGGCCTTCGTGGTGGCTGCCGCTGCGGCGGCCCGTCTTGTCGCCTGGTCCCCGCGCGAGCAGCGCACGGCGGACTTTTGCCTGCGCTGGGCCGTGCCCGCCGGCGTCGTGATGTTCGTCGCGCTGATCGTGCAGGCCAACACGGGCCTGCTGTCCGGTTATCGGCGCGATGCCACCGTCCGCAGCGTCGGCGTCGGCTGGCGCCCCCTGGCTGCCGAGATCGAGGCAGCGCGCGTGCGCGCCGGCGCCTCCTGCGTGCTGGCGATGGATTATGGCACCACCGCCTGGCTGTCGTTCTATCTTCCGCCCGGGACCTGCGTGCTGCAGCCGATCCAGCGCATCCGCTGGGTCAATTTTCCGGAGCCGGATCCGGCGCAGTTGGCGGGCACGCATCTGCTCGTGGACGAGGTCCAGATCGCATCGCGGTTCTACGTCAGCAATACATTCGGCCGCGTCGAGAAGATCGGCGAGGCCGAACGCAGGCGTGGACCTTTGACCATCGAGACCTATGCCTTCTATGCGCTGAGCGAGCCCAAGCGGGAGGTGCTCGACCGCACCCCGCCGCCGGAGCTGCAGCGCTGACGCCCGCTTCAGGGCTGCTGCGGGATGATGTCCGCCAGCGCCTTGTCCCGCGCATGAATTGCGACCATGTTGATGCCAGCATCGATGGTCTTGTAGCCGCGGCAATCCAGCCATTGCCGCAGCTGCTCCGCATCGGTCTTGATCTTCTCGATCAGCATGATCGGCGTGCAGCGTTCGATCGTCGCCGCCGCGCCTTCGAGCGCCTCGATCTCCATGCCCTCGACGTCGAGCTTGATCAGGTCGCAGCGCGGCAGATTGAAATCGTCCAGCGGGAGCTTGCGCACCTCGACGGTGTTGTCCGCATAGTCGATGGCCTGGCCGATGAACTCGGTGTTGGGACGCTGGCGCAGCTCGAGGCTGCCGAAGCTCGATGGGGTCAGGTAGTTCGGGCTTGGGATGTTGAGCACGCCGCGCTCCGACGAGACTGCGGCATGGATGGCGATCGCATTGAAGCAGTTGTTGATCGCGATGTTGCCGGCGAGCGCGTAGTAGATCCGTTCTTGCGCCTCGATCGAGAGCACGGATCCCCAGCCGGTCATCGCCTTCGCCCATTCGATGGTGTGGACGCCGATATTGGCACCGCAGTCGATCGCGACGGCGCCATCGCCATGGTGCCGGCGGCGCAAGCCGAGCAGGCGGACGGCGAGCTGCACCTCGCCCGGATCGAAAGCCCCCGTGTCGAGGATCTGATAGCCGACGCCGTAGCCCCGGTTGGCGTCGACCATGCGATAGTCGAGCCGGTTGACGATCATCGTCCCGTGATTGCTCGCGGCCAAGACGAAGGCCAGCTTCCGGTCGGGGATCTGCATGGAGTCCTCTCGTGTCGTGTTCGGCAGGGAGCGGACGCGGTACGATTCGCCGGCAGAGTGTTGCCGAGAATCGTTCCCTACCATACCGCCGCCGGTGTCCACAGCGCGGAAAGTCCCGGTTTGCTACGGATGCGGTCCACCTGTGGCTGCCGTCGCCATCGCGTCTTGGACCACGACCGTCCTGATCCGATTGCCGCGGAGACCGGGCGACATGCGATTGTACGTGACCAATGCTTTCAGCCGCGTCGAGAAGATCGGCAAGACCATGTCCGAGCAGGGGCCTTGAACAAGTGAAAACTACGCCCTTTCCCTCGTCGGCACGCCCAAACGTGAGGTCATCGATAACGACCCTCTGACAGAGCTCAATCGTTAACGCGGCCTGCGATGTTTTACGGATTCCGGCGGCCGTCGAATGCTGCTCCTCAGGAATGGCCTGGGGCGGTAATATTGCTTTTGGCTGGAATTTTGCCCTGTTTTTGCCCTGTTTGCCGGCAAAACAGACGTCCATGGTTAACCCGCCCTTAATCCGCCAAAACTTAATCAGCATTTAACTAAAAGTCGCCCTAATGAAGCTCTGTGCTTCTGCGAGATGCAAAGCGGTTGTCCGTGGCGCATCGAGCGAGAGTTATCGAGTATTCGTTCGGGCGTGAGTGAATGAGTAACAGTCGAGCTGCGTTGGCCGCACGAAATCGCAGGAAGTCTTCCCTGATCGCGTTGTCTCACAAATTGATCGGTGGCGCGGCAATCGCATGCCTGATCGGAGGCTGCGCTGTGACGGTCTATACCAAGATCATCGCGGCCGACGCCTATCCGACCCTGGGCAGCATCGAGCAGGATGAGCCCGTCGTGCGCCCGGCGCCGCGGCTTGCGACGCGGAGCGCCGCCGATGCGGTGGGTGAGGCCTTCTCGGCATTCCCGGAATCTCCGCCCGTCACCACGGTCGCCGCCATCACGCCGCAGCTGTTCAACGACCGCTTCGGCGCGGCCGTGCCGCAGGGCGTCGCCTCGAACGCCGCGAACGGCGCGCCGCCGCTGCCCAAGCTCGCCGAAGCCGCGCCCAAGCAGATCGAGGCCAAGTCGATCGAAGCCAAGCCGGCCGAGACTGCGAAGGTCGCCGAGGCGCCGAAGAAGGATGCCCGGCCACCGATGCAGTTGGCGCTCGCCAATGCCAAGCCGGCCGCGCAGCCCGCGACGCCGGCGCAGGCCGCCGAGGCCAATCCGCCGAAGAGCAGTGGCTTCTCGCTGCGCGCGATGACCGAGCGCGCCAAGGCGGCGGTGCTGTCGATCGCCGGCGACCGGCATTCGATCCAGGAAAAGCTCTGGGGCAAGCCGGAGAACCAGGATGGCGGCCTCCTGGCCTATGCCTCGGCTGATTCCAACATCACCGCCAGCATCGCCAAGGATCCGACCCGCGGCGGCCGGCCGCCGTATGATTTGAGCACCGCAGTCTACGACATCTCGGCCAAGGCGGTGTATCTGCCCGACGGCACCAAGCTCGAGGCACATTCCGGCCTCGGCGACAACCTCGACAAGCCGAGCTCGGAGAAGATCAAGATGCGCGGCGTGACGCCGCCGCACATCTACGAGCTGAAGCCGCGCGAGGCGCTGTTCCACGGCGTGCCGGCGCTGCGGCTCAATCCGATCGGCGGCGAGGACGCCATCCACGGTCGCAACGGCCTCCTGGCCCACACCTTCATGCTCGGGCCGAACGGCGACTCCAACGGCTGCGTTTCGTTCCGCGACTACTACGCGTTCCTCGATGCCTACAAGAACAAGGGCATCCGCAAGCTCGCCGTGCTCTCGCGCATCGACTGAGGCGCAGCCGTTACGGAGTAGGGTGGGCAAAGGCGCCCATTCCGCGCGTGCCACACGAATATTTGTAGTTGGCGCCGTGCCCACCGTTTTGCCGAGGAGAGGGCTGATTGACGGTGGGCACGCTGCCGCCTTCGTCGGCCACTTTGCCCACCCCACAGGTCCTGCATCGACAAACAACGCCGTCGCCTGGCGTTGAGCCGGGGCCGGAATGAGATCCGTTTCACGCTTCAAAAAGCACGGCCATGACTGCGCATTCTCGCGGCGCCTGGCGCCCGAGTGCTGCTCGTAAACTGGCCCTCCGAAATCGGAAGAGGGCGCGGGGAATGCCGGGTGAGGGCCTCACCCATGGCCCGCCTGCAGAAGAAAAAGCAGGCGGCAGTCACCACAGGTTCAGCCGCATCATCCGGCATTCCCCGCGCGATGGCCTTACGGCTTATACGTGGTCTCCCTGGTGCGCCGGGTTTTCTGGCCACCATCGGTCGGAGCATTCGTCTCTCCGACCTTGACACCAGCATCGGGGTGCCAGGACATCACGACTTCGCCGTGCGCACCGGATCGTTCGTCCGCGTGATCAGATCACGCTGCAACCCGACGCGCCCACCGCATCCCGCCCTCCACGTTCATGACGATCGCGAAGCGCCCCTCTCATGAGGACGGGACCGGCATAGAATGCACGGTTTCTGATTTTTGGAAACAGGAAAATGTTCGGGGTTGGCGGTGAGCGAGGCGATCCCATTGACCCAGCTCGACAAACGAATTTTCGCGCGCACGCGTTTTCGACCTCTCGCATGGCCGATTGCGGCCTTGTAGCCCGCCATAATGCGCAACTGATTTGCCCGACGACCAATCTGGTCGTTGCAAATCTGTCGCGTCACCGGAGGCGCGCCGTCATGGCTTCTCCCTCCGGCCTTGACGGCTTCGGAAAATTCTGCGCATAGCTCTGCCCCATCGAAATTGACGCGCCGTTCGCCGGCGCGCTCTTGAGGACCACGACCGTGTTGAGCCTACGCTCACATCTCGCGAACGCCCCCGCCAACGAACGACCGCTTAACTGGTCGCGCGATTGGTCCGGCATGGGCGTCGCCTGTCAGGGTCCGAATGATCTCGTGCTGTCCCTGACGACATCGGGACGCGAAATTCCAGCACAAGCGTAACCGGCGGCGGGATCTCACCCTCCGCAGACATAGCGGAGGGTCTGATGACCCGCATGATGAGCCCAGATTCCGAGACAGTCGACCACGCCCGAGCGCTGTGCTCGCCGGTGGCGCTCGCCTTCGTGCGCATCGTCATGACGTGCCGCGGCGTCAGCGAGGCACGGGCTCGCCAGATCTATCTCGACTACATCAACGGCGTTCAGCCGGAGCACGCTCCGGTCGCGTTCGACTGATTGACGATGACCATGCCCGGTGCAGTCCGGGCGCGATGACATGGCCTATGTTCCCGTCTGGTGAAGGGACCGGATTGTCGATCCGGGAAGGCGGGTTCGATTCCCGTCATGGGCGCCAACACGACCGGGCAGATGAAGCGAAGAGAGGAGGTCGACGATGTCAGCAACAAACCCGGCGCTGGTTCTCAACGCCGACTTCCAGCCGCTGAGCTATTTCCCGCTGTCGGTGGTCTGCTGGGAGGACGCGATCAGGGCCGTTGTCGGCGAGTCGCACGTCGTGGTCGCAGAGTACGACCGCGTCGTGCGGAGCCCGAGCGTCACCATGCGGCTGCCGTCGGTGATCGCGTTGCGCGATTACGTCAGGCCGGCGACGCGCGTCCCGTTCACGCGCTTCAACGTGTTCCTGCGCGATCGCTTCGAATGTCAGTACTGTGGTGGCCGCTATCTCCACGGCGAGCTGACCTTCGATCACGTCGTGCCGCGCGTCGACGGCGGCGAGACGTCGTGGACCAACATCGTCGCCGCCTGCAGTCCCTGCAACGCGCGCAAGGACCGGCGCCATCTCAAGCCGCGGCGGCCGCCGTTCGAGCCGGCACGGCACGAGCTGATGGCCGCGCAGCGCCTGTTTCCGCCGAGATTCCTGCACGTGACCTGGCAGGATTATTTGTACTGGGATGTGGAGCTCGAGCGGTGAGCGCCGTGTAGCACGGATGAGCGGACGCCGAAGCCCAACGGGCTTCGGCGGAGGCGACATCCGGGGTCTCGCGTGCCACTCGTATGAACCCGCATGTCGCTGCGCTCATGCGGGCTACGACTACTCGTCATGCTGAGCTGCAACGATCTTGCCGTCATTCCGGGGCGCGCGCAGTGCGAGCCCGAAGCCATAACCATGACAATTCGTGACGTGCGTCGGCGGTGCTAAAACGCCACGAAGTTATATCAGCTACGTACGGCTCACTTTACAAACGTGAAAAATCCTGTAAGAGCACGCGCCAACTTATCCGGCGGACATCCGCCAGCGAGAGAGCCATGCCGATTTCGACCCCACGTCAGATAGAGGACAGCGCGCTGCCGCAACTGCGGCGCCGTGATTGCGTCCTGTGCGTGCCGGCAGTCTCCGCGGGGAGCGCGCTGTCCCGTCACAATCAACTAGCAGCGTAGCGAGGCAGCGGGATCGTCCCTCTGTCTTGAACGCCAGAGAGACGATCCGCCAGGCTGATGTCCCATCCGGGACACTCCGATCAGATCCGTCTCTCTGTTTGCACCACCGGACTTGCGCGGCGTCACGCCGTGCAAGCCCCGATCATTGCAGCGCCACGCCGGCGCGGCAGGGTCATGCATGAACGAGTGAGGAGGATCACATGCGAGCCGATCCCTATCAGGAGCGCGCGAGGCAATTGGCGATCGAGGCCGGGCTTGATCCGGATGCGCGGGTCGAGCGGCCCGGGCAGCGGTCGATGCCGCTGTGGTGCACATTCCGCGACGCCGCGCGCCAGGAGCAGCTGGCGCGCGAGGCCACGGCGCTGGGCGACACTGTCGCGAGCCGGCCACAGGCCGCGCAGTATCAGAACAGCCCGCTGAAGGTGTTTGGCCGTCACGAGGATGCGACCATCGCGCAGATGAGGAGCTGCATGGCGGTCGGCAACGCTGTTGCCGGCGTGATCTGTGCTGACGGCCATCTCGGCTATGCCCAGCCGGTCGGCGGCGTGATCGCCTATGAGAAGCAGATCAGCATCTCCGGCGTCGGCTTCGACATCGGCTGCGGCAACATGGCGGTGCAGCTCGACACGCCGTTCAGCGCGATCGAGGACAAGGTCGGCACCATCATAAAGGATGTCGCCAAGGTGATCTCGTTCGGCGTCGGCCGCAAGAACGCCGAGCGTGTCGACCATGAACTGTTCGACGATACCGAAGCGTGGCGCTGCTCCGACATGGGCGAGTACCGGCAGAAGGCCGTTGGACAGCTCGGCACGGTCGGGTCGGGCAACCACTATGTCGATTTGATGCGCGACGAGGCCGGCTTCGTCTGGATCGGCGTGCATTTCGGCAGCCGTGGTCTCGGCCACACCTCGGCGACGCGCTACCTCAAGGCCGCCGGCGGCAAGGACGGCATGAACGTGCCGCCCGCCGTGGTCGACGAGGACTCGGAGGTTGGGCAGCGCTACATCGCCGCGATGCAGCTCGCCGGGCGCTACGCCTATGCGGGACGCGAGTGGGTGACCGAACGCGTGCGCCAGATCATCGGCGGTGCGGTCACCGACAGCGTGCACAACCACCACAACTATGCCTGGCGTGAGACCCATGACGGGCGTGACCTGTGGGTGGTGCGCAAGGGCGCCACGCCGGCCTTCCCAGGCCAGCGCGGTTTCGTTGGCGGCTCGATGGGCGACGACGCTGTCATCATCGAGGGCGTGGAGTCGGAGGAGGCCAAGGCCTCGCTGTACTCGACGGTGCACGGCGCCGGGCGGCTGTTCGGGCGGCGAGAGGCCAAGCGGCGCTTCACGCGCGCCGAGATGGACGCCTGGCTGCAGGGCCGCGGCGTCACCCTGATCGGCGCCGATCTCGACGAGAGCCCGATGGCCTATCGCCGTCTGCCCGAGGTGCTGGCCGAGCACGCCGGCTCGGTGAGGGTGGTGCATACGCTGCGGCCGTTCGCCGTGGTGATGGCGGGCGAGAGCGAGTTCGATCCGTTCAAGGATTGAGCGCGCCCTCGTAGCCCGCATGAGCGCAAGCGACATGCGGGTCCGTACGTGCAGTTCGTGAGACCCCGGATGTCGCTCCGGCCTGCGCCCGCAAGGCGCCGGCCTTTGCTCATCCGGGCTACGCGATTGCGCAACGATGACGGAGACACGATCATGACCGAGATGACCTGGCACGCCGACAATATCGAGACGATTGCGAACTTCTTCTCCACTGCCGAGTGCGAGGACTACATCCGCTTGGGCGAGCAGATGGGCTTCGAGGAGGCGACGTTGTTCGCGCCGCGCAGCGTCAAGGACTATCGCAACAACGATCGCGTCATCGTCGACGATACCGAGCGCGCGCAAGGGCTCTATCAGCGGCTCGCCGGCCATCTCGCACCGTCGTTCCAGCATCGCTGGCAGCCGGTCGGGCTGAACGAGCGGCTGCGGCTGTATCGCTATGATGTCGGACAGAAGTTCGAATGGCATCGCGACGGCCATTTCGAGCGTGACGATGGCGAGCGCAGCCAGTTCACCTTCATGATCTATCTGAACGATGATTTCGAAGGTGGCACGACGTCGTTCTGCGACGACACCGGCCTGATGCCGGATGGTCCGTTGCACATCACGCCGGAGAAGGGCGTGGCGCTGCTGTTCCATCACCCGATCATGCATCGCGGCGATCCCGTGACGAAGGGGCGCAAATTCGCGCTGCGGACGGACGTGATGTATCGGCGGAGCAGGTGAGGGGGCGCGTCGCACAAGGCGCGCGCTCTCCGTTCGTCACTCCGGGGCGCGCGTAGCGCGAGCCCGGAATCCATAGCCACAGGCCGTCGCGTGGTGCGAGGTGCTTGTGGCGTCTGTCTTCGACCAACCACCGCTCGGGCTATGGATTCGGGGCTCATTCGCGCTGCTCCAAAATGGCTTCGCCATTTTGCGCTTGAACGCCCCGGAATGACGGCGGAGAGGAGTTTAGCGACGAAGCCCGCATGAGCCCCGGCGACATTCGGGCCCCGGCGAAACAAAAAGGGCGCGGCTTTCGCCGCGCCCTTCGTATCTCTTGAGGGGGCTGGACCTTAGAAGTCCATGCCGCCCATGCCGCCGCCCGGAGGCATTGCGGGGCCGCCGGCGTTCTTCTTCGGCAGCTCGGCGACCATGGCTTCGGTCGTGATCAGCAGCGCAGCCACGGAGGCGGCGTTCTGGATCGCGGCGCGAACCACCTTGGTCGGGTCGATGATGCCCTTGGAGACCAGGTTGCCGTACTCGCCGGTCTGGCTGTCGAAGCCATAGGCGTACTGGTCCTTCTCCAGGATCTTGCCGACGATGACCGAGCCGTCCTCGCCCGCGTTGATCGCGATCTGGCGGGCCGGGGCGGAGAGCGCCTTGCGGACGATCTCGATGCCGGTCTTCTGGTCGTCGTTCTTGGTGCGCAGGCCCTTGAGCTGCTCGGAAGCACGGAGCAGGGCGACGCCGCCGCCCGGCAGGATGCCTTCCTCGACAGCCGCGCGGGTCGCATGCATCGCGTCATCCACGCGATCCTTGCGCTCCTTCACCTCGACCTCGGTCGCGCCGCCGACGCGGATCACCGCGACGCCGCCCGCGAGCTTGGCCAGACGCTCCTGCAGCTTCTCACGGTCGTAGTCCGAGGTGGTCTCCTCGATCTGCGCCTTGATCTGCTGAACGCGCGCCTCGATGTCGGCTTTCTTGCCGGCGCCGTTGACGATCGTGGTGTTCTCCTTGTCGATCATCACCTTCTTGGCGCGGCCGAGCATGGAGAGGTTGACGTTCTCGAGCTTGATGCCGAGATCTTCCGAGATCGCCTGGCCGCCGGTCAGGATCGCGATGTCCTGCAGCATGGCCTTGCGGCGATCGCCGAAGCCCGGAGCCTTGACGGCCGCGACCTTCAAGCCGCCACGCAGGCGGTTGACGACGAGCGTAGCGAGAGCTTCGCCCTCGACGTCCTCGGCGACGATGACCAGCGGCTTGCCGGTCTGCACCACGGCCTCGAGCAGCGGCAGCAGCTCGTTCAGCGACGACAGCTTCTTTTCGTTGATCAGGATGTAGGCGTCATCCATCTCGACGCGCATCTTGTCGGCGTTGGTGACGAAGTAGGGCGAGATGTAGCCGCGGTCGAACTGCATGCCCTCGACGACGTCGAGCTCGGTCTCCAGCGACTTGGCTTCCTCGACGGTGATGACACCCTCGTTGCCGACCTTCTTCATGGCATCGGCGAGGAACTTGCCGATCTCGGCGTCGCCGTTGGCGGAGATGGTGCCGACCTGGGCGATCTCGTCGTTCGACGTGACCTTCTTGGAGTTCTTGACGAGGTCCGCAACGACCGCCTCGACCGCGAGGTCGATGCCGCGCTTCAGATCCATCGGGTTCATGCCGGCGGCAACCGCCTTGGCGCCTTCGCGCACGATGGCCTGGGCCAGCACGGTCGCGGTGGTGGTGCCGTCGCCGGCCGCATCAGCGGACTTGGAGGCGACTTCGCGCACCATCTGCGCGCCCATGTTCTCGAACTTGTCGTCGAGCTCGATCTCCTTGGCGACGGTGACGCCGTCCTTGGTGATGCGGGGAGCGCCGAACGACTTGTCGAGGACGACGTTGCGGCCCTTCGGACCGAGCGTGACCTTGACGGCATTGGCGAGAATGTCCACGCCGCGCAGCATGCGATCGCGGGCGTCGACGCCAAACTTAACGTCTTTTGCTGACATATTGGGTTTTCCTGGGTTGAATTGGTCGTCTCACCCTGGGCAGGGCGCCCGCAGGCGCTCCTCAGGGTGAGCGTTGAGCGGGTTGGGCTTAGGCGGCCTTCTTCTTCGACGCGGTGTCGGTGAGCACGCCCATGATGTCGCTTTCCTTCATGATCAGCAGCTCCTGGCCGTCGATCTTGACCTCGGTGCCCGACCACTTGCCGAACAGCACGCGATCACCGACCTGGACGTCGAGCGGGACCAGCTTGCCGCTCTCGTCGCGGGCGCCCGGGCCCACCGCGATCACTTCGCCCTGCGAGGGCTTCTCCTTGGCCGAGTCGGGGATGATGATGCCGCCAGCGGTCTTCTCTTCGGCGTCGATGCGCTTGACCACGACGCGGTCGTGAAGCGGACGGAAAGCCATACAGTCCTCCTAAGCTATTGAGGCGATTGTCAGTTTCTGGAATTTTGGCAGTCGGTGCCGGCGAGTGCCAGCACGTGGGCTGGATTTAGGGGAGAGCATTCAGCCGGACAAGGGCTTGTAGCAGAAAAATTAGCAGTCAACTGCGGGCTCTGCCAAAGCGTTCCGATAGCGTTAACAAGAGCGGAACGAACCATGAAACCCCGTATTAGCACCTGGGCTAAGTGGCTGCTAACGCAGCATTTTTCAACATGTCGTTAAACATTTAAGCTTGAGATGGGTTGAGGACATGCGTCACATTTCTAGGCAGTGAGCGCATCTTTGCCGGGTGGCTCGATCCCGGTTGCCACACCGGACATGCGCTCCAGAAACGGAGGTTGGCATGGTGTCGAAGGTTGAGGTTTCCGAGGACTTTCGGAAACAGGTGCTGGGTTACGGGCTGACGACCGCGCAGATCCTGTATCGGATGCCGGATCACCGCTCGCTGCTGCAGACCTACGTCTGGCAGAACTACGACCTGTTTCCGAAATTCCCGGCGCTGCAGGACTTCCTGGCGTTCTGGCAGGAGAAGATCGAGGGTCCGCTGTACTCGGTCACGGTGGCGCACTCCAAGCTGATCAAGCCGGCCGAGCTGCGCGCCGTCGATGGCGTGTTCGTGCTGCATTGAGGCTGACGCGTAGCCCGGATGAGCGAAGCGATATCCGGGTTCAACGCGGACGCGCGTGAGTCCCCGGATGTCGTTTCGCTCATCCGGGTTAAGCGCTGCCTCGGCCCTGTTGAGGTCGTCGATCGGTCGACCCGCAAAGCGGCAGGTGTGCTATCCTCGCGTGCGAGGACACGCAGGGAGAGCGCCATGGCCAAGAAGAGCCGCACCGCCAAATCAGCATCACGCGCCGCCGCGAAAGCCGCGCCGCGAAAAACCGCAAAGACAAAGCCGACGGCGAAGACCGCCTTCGCGGCGCCTGCCAAGCCGGGTAGGGCGTCGAAACCCTCGGCGCGCAAGGCGCTCGCGAGCAAGGGGCGACCAGTGCCGGCGCCGCGCCGGCGCAAACAGAAGGTCGCCATCAGCCATCACCGCGAGGAGGACTTCAAGGCTGACGGCCTGCGCGCCTATGCTGTTTACCGCGACCTCGGCATCGCCGACGCGACGCACGGGCTGGCGCGCGCGCATGTCATCCGCATGCTGCCGCCGTGCAATCCGCAGGAAGTCTCCAAGCTGCACACCCATGCGGTCGACTTCCAGATGGTCTATGTGCTCAAGGGCTGGGTGAAGAGCTACCTCGAAGGCGTCGGCGAGACGCTGATGCAGGAGGGCAGCTGCTGGACCCAGCCGCCGAAGATCCGGCACATGATCCTCGACTATTCCGACGACGTCGAACTGCTCGAGGTGATCCTGCCGGCCGACTTCAAAACCGTCGAACTGTCGACGTAAAGCCGACAGAAACGGATGGAAACATTCGCGTGCGATGGACGGCGGTCGCATCGCGCGTGTGTGTTGACATCCGGTCTCGCGTCACTGGGACGGATGGGCCGGCGACGAATCCGTAAGAGGTGTTCGCCGCGGGCTTGCGTAAAGGCGTACCCGTCCCGTTGCCGCGCTTCGTCGTCCAGTTCGCTCCCACGATCCCGCGCGCGCTTCGCACGCGCGTATCGATGCAGCCCCGCATCGCCAACGCGGGCGCCGGTTCGGCTTCAGGTGCCGCCCATCGCGAGGACATCGACTGGCTGCGCGCCATCGCGGTGCTCTCCGTTGTTGCATTCCATTTCGAGGCGCCGGCGATCTTCGGCGGCTTCGTCGGCGTCGACATCTTCTTCGTCATCTCCGGCTACCTGATCACCGGCATCATCGCCGCGGAGATGGCGGCGGGCCGCTTTTCGTTCGCGCAATTCTACGAGCGGCGGGTGCGGCGGCTGCTGCCGGCGCTCTACGCCATGGTGGCGTTCGCGGCGATCCCGGCGTCGCAGGACATGCTGGGCTCCGAGCGCGCCGAATTCTTCCGTTCCGCGGCCGCCGTCGTCACCTTCACCTCGAACATCTTCTTCCGGCAGCAGTCCGGCTATTTCGACCACGCCGCGGTCGAGAAGCCGCTGCTGCACACCTGGTCGCTCGCCGTCGAGGAGCAGTTCTATCTGGTGCTGCCGATCATGGTCTGGGCCGTGTTGCTGATAGCGCGCGGCCGCAGGCTGGCGCTGACTTTCACGCTGGCGCTGCTGGCTACCGGCTCGTTCGCGCTCGGTCTGCTGCTGATGCGAGGCGGCGCGTCCGCGAGTGCGTTCTTCCTCAGCCCGCCGCGCGCCTGGGAATTCCTGCTCGGCGGCCTGGTCGCGATTTCTGGACTTCCCGCACCGCGGCCGGGTCTCGCCCAGCGCGGCGCCCGCGCGCTGTCGCTGCTGCTGATGGCGGTGCCGATTCTGGCGCTGCGCCCCGGACCGGGTTTCCCCGGCGTCGACGCGCTCGCGCCATGCCTTGGCGCGGCGCTGTTCCTGTGGAGCGGCGCCGGCGTGGCCAATGTGCCGCGCAGCCGGCTGTCACCGCTCGGCGTGGCGGCGTTCGTCGGCCGCATCTCCTATTCGCTGTATCTGTGGCACTGGCCGCTGTTCGCCTTCGCGCGCTTCGCCAAGCCCGGCCTGGCGCTCGACGGCTGGGAGCGGGCGGCGTTGTTTGCCCTCACGGTCGCGGTCGCCACGCTGTCCTGGCGCTTCATCGAGCGGCCGTTCCGCAATCGCGAGCTCGCAGCGACCCCGCGCGCGGCCTTCGGCCTTGCGGCGCTGGCGAGCCTGCTGCTGCTGGCCGTCAGCGGCGTGGGTCTGTTCCGCGCCGGCGCCGTGTCGGACGCCGACCGCGCGGCGCAGCGGCTGGACGCCTACAACGCCTACGACATGAAGCCGGTCTATCGCTACGGCACCTGCTTCACGACGCCGGACGGGCGCGTGCCCGGGGATTGTCTCCGTCCGGTGAGCGGCAAGGTCAACGTGCTGCTGTGGGGCGACAGCTTTGCGGCCCACTACTATCACGGCCTCGCCGCGAGCATCGATCCGCAGGCCGTCAACGTCATGCAGGCGAGCCAGCCGACCTGCATGCCGACCTTCAGCGCGGAGACGCAGGGGATCGCGGCCTGCCGCGCCCTGGCAAGCCAGATGCGCGACTATTTCGTGACGGCGCGGCCCGATCTCGTGGTGATGTCGGCGGACTGGCTCGAGAACGCCCGCCCGCCGCGCTTTGCCGGCATGGTGCGCGATCTCAGGCTGACGCTGGCGCGTCTCAGCGAGGCCGGCATTCCGGTGGTGCTGCTCGGTCCCTCCGTGCAATTCCGGGCGCGGCTGCCCTCGATGCTGGCGCGCGCCACCTTGCGCGGCATGGCGCCGGATCCCGTTGCGTTCGTCCGGTCCGACATCTTTGCGCTGGATCAGGCGATGCAGGCGGCGCTGTCGACGAGCGAAGGCCTGTCCTACATCTCGATCCTGTCGGCGGTCTGCGAGAACGGCCGCTGTCCGCTCACGGTCGGCGACGTCCCGCTGTCGTTCGATCATGCGCATCTCACGGCGGAGGGTTCCCAGCTCGTGATGGCGAGGATCGTGCCGCAACTGCTGCCGATGATGACCGAGCTCAGCTCACGTCAGCAGGCCGACGATCGCACCCATCAGGCAGGTGGTGAGGGTGCCGGAGACGATTGATTTGAGGCCGAGCGCGTTGATCTCGTCGCGCCGTGTCGGGGCCATCGTACCGAGTCCACCGATCATGATGCCGAGGCTGGCGAAGTTGGCGAAGCCGCACATCGCGTACAGCATGATCAGCCGCGCGCGCGGATCGAGCGCCGTCGCATCGAGCTTCGCCAGCTCGACATAGGCGATCAGCTCGTTGAGGACCGTCTTGGTGCCCATCAGGCTGCCGGCCGTGACGGCCTCTGACCACGGCAGGCCCATCAGCCAGCACACCGGCGCCATGACGAGGCCGAGCAGCCGCTGCAGCGAGATGTCGGCGCCGCCGATGGCGGGCAACAGCGACAGGATCGCGTTGGCGAGATGCACCAGCGCGACCAGCACCAGCAGCAGCGCGACGATGTTCATCAGCAGCTCGAGCCCGGCGCTGGTGCCCTTGACGATCGCGTCCATCGTCGAGGTGGCCTGGGTCTCCTCGCCGAGCGCGCCGCCGGTGAGCTGCTTCGACGTCTCCGGCACCATGATCAGGCTGATCAGGATCGACGCCGGCGCGCCGAGCACCGAGGCGATGACGAAATGCGCGGCGGCATCGGGGATCAGCGGCGCAAGCAGCGTGGCGTAGAGCACCAGCACGGTGCCGGCGATGCCGGCCATGCCGCCGGTCATGACGAGAAACAATTCGCT
Source organism: Bradyrhizobium sp. SZCCHNS3016 (assembly GCF_032484535.1). Taxonomy (NCBI): domain Bacteria; kingdom Pseudomonadati; phylum Pseudomonadota; class Alphaproteobacteria; order Hyphomicrobiales; family Nitrobacteraceae; genus Bradyrhizobium; species Bradyrhizobium sp. SZCCHNS3016. The sequence continues at coordinate 2,106 of NZ_JAUETE010000005.1, read as the reverse complement.
GCGTGTCATCTGCGCCAGATACGGCCGGATGAACAGCGGCGCTTCCACCATGCCGAGGAAGACATTCGCGGCGGTCGACAGGCCGACGGCGCCGCCGACGCCGAGCGTGCGCTCCAACAGCCAGGCCATGCCGCGCACCAAGGGCGGCAGCACCCGCCAGTAGAACAGCAGCGTGGTCAGCACGCTCATGACCAGCACGATCGGCAACGCCTGGAAGGCGAGCACGAAATCGGCGCCGGGCGCCTTGAGGTCGAAGGGCAGGGCGCCGCCGCCGACATAGCCGAAGACGAAGGAGGTGCCGGCCCGCGAGGCCGACGAGATGGCGCCGACGACCTCGTTGATGGCGCCGAAGGCGCGGGCAACCGCGGGGACCTTGAGCAGGACGAGCGCGGTCAGGATCGTGACCACGAGGCCAAGCGCGGCCTGCTTCAGCGACACCGCGCGCCGGTTCTCGCCGAGCGCCCATGCGATCGCGAGCAGCGCGACGATCCCGAACCCCGATTGCAGCTGCAGCATCAGATCCCCCGACCCCCGTTTCATTATGAGCGCAGGGAACAGCCGCGCGCAATGCCGTGCGGCCATGCGGGGCTTGCGATTGACAAGCAGTTGGGCCTGCGTCACGCAGGCGCCATCATGTCGTCCACCGTCCCGATCGGCGCGCGCGATCTCTTGAAGCAAAGCGCGTTCCTGTTCTTCCTGTCGTCCCGCAGCCTGTCGCGCTTTGCGAGCCAGATCGCCGCAGTGGCGATCGGCTGGCAGATCTACGATCTCACCGGGCGCGCCTTCGATCTCGGCCTGGTCGGGCTGATCCAGTTCCTGCCGACGGCGCTGCTGGTGTTCGTCGCCGGCAGCGCCGCCGACCGATTCCAGCGCAAGCGCGTCGTGCAGCTCTGTCAGCTCATCGAGGCGCTGACGGCGCTCTATCTGTGCTGGGGCGCCTACGCCGGTCAGCTCGGCGAATTCGAACTGTTTGCTGCGATCTTCGTGCTCGGCATTGCCGGGGCGTTCGAGAGCCCCGCGACCGCGGCGCTGCTGCCGCTGATCGCCCCGGCAGGCACGCTGCAGCGGGCGAGCGCACTGTCGAGCGGGGCCGCGCAACTCGCGACCATCGCCGGTCCCGCCATCGGCGGCTTCGCCTATGCGGTCGCGCCGGGTCTACCCTATGGCATCATGATGCTGTTCTGGATTGCCGGCATGGGGCTGACCGGCCTGATGCAGGTACCGGAGGACGTTCCGGTCGAGCGGATCGACGGCAGCAAGGCCGACCTGTTCGCTGGCGTCCGCTTCATCCGCGCCCATCCTGCGATTCTCGGCACCATCTCGCTCGATCTGTTCGCGGTGCTGCTCGGCGGCGTCACGGCCTTGCTGCCGATCTATGCGCGCGACGTCCTTCAGGCCGGGCCGTTCGGGCTCGGCGTGCTGCGCGCAGCGCCCGCGGTCGGTGCGCTGGCGATGACGGCAGTGCTGGCGCGCTACACCATCCGGCGGCGCGTCGGCCTGCGCATGTTCCAGGCGGTGATCGTGTTCGGCGCGGCGACGGTCGTGTTCGCCGTCTCGCATGTGATGTGGATCTCGGTCGCTGCGCTCGCCATTCTCGGTGCCGCCGACACCATCAGCGTCGTGATCCGCTTCTCGTTGGTGCAGCTCGCGACGCCCAACGAGATGCGCGGCCGCGTCGGCGCGGTGAACTTCCTGTTCATCAACGCCTCGAACCAGCTCGGCCAGTTCGAGAGCGGCATCACCGCCGCGCTGCTCGGCGCCATGCCCGCAGCTATCCTCGGCGGCGTCGGCACCATCGCGGTCGCGCTTCTGTGGATGAAGCTGTTTCCGACGCTGCGGAAGGTGGAGCAGTTGGAGTAGGAGTCGTGAAGGCACCCTGCCGTAGGGTGGGCAAAGCGGCCGCCCGAAGGGCGGCAGCGTGCCCACCATTTGAGCGGCATCATGAGCGGCCAGACGGTGGGCACGGCGCCACTGCTATCTCGTTTGCCGAGACAGCGCGTCAGCGCCTTTGCTCACCCTACAAACGGTGGCTAGCTGTGGTCTTCCAGGAGGTTGTCCATCCGGTCTGAACCGAGGAAGCTGAGGTTGCGAAGCTTCAGTGTTCCA